>DFBK01000058.1 GCA_002366595.1 Anaerolineales bacterium UBA3082
CAGCCGAGGAGTGGGTCACAGGTTTCAGTGCCGGTGCAGACATCGCCATCATCGCAGATGACATCGGTGTACTCACAAGTGGCCGTCTGCCAAGGCGTCCCGTCAACGCAACTGTCCACCGTACATGCGTTAGTGTCAGCGCAGTCAGGCACGGTCACATCACCGGTTTCTGTTACGCCTTCGCAACCGGTGCTTCCAGCACAAGAGATCGAGTATTCAGTCGTTCCCGGCCCTGAGGTGTCCACATTGGTCAAGTCAAAGGTCTCCGTTCCGGACGAGCAACTCGCTCCAGCCTCTAGGAGCATAGCTTCCGTTACTGACGTTCCCTGACAGACTTGGATATCGGGCACGCTCATGGTCAGCGTATCCACCGGTATGGCGAAAATCCGGCATTGGGATGGTGGATGGGGCTCAACCACAAGTGGACAGTCGTGAGGCCCTGGGGTGAGATTGGCTTGAATCTTAGCGTTGAGATAGAATTCTTGGCCGCATTCAACAGCGACCGGCGTGCTCAGATCAAAGTCCCACGAGCCCTTCCCATCCAGGCAGCCAAGGTAGTCGGTAGTCTCCCTCGTCCCATCACCGTCAGCGTCGTAGTATATCGCGAAGACCCGGCGTGCATTGTGGTTGTTGGTTATGGTAACCCTCACGTTGATATAGAGCGTCTCGCCAGGTTCGCACACCTGGCAACCTGAGATGTTGGTCGCCGTTGCGTCGATGTCCCCAGCAGTGCACTCTGCTCTCAACGGCGCCGCCGGTACTGCTGCCAGGGAGACCGTGCTTAGCAACATGCTCAGCATCAGGAGTATCGTTCCCGCTGATAGTAGTATGGTACTGATTCGTCTTTTTATCTTCACTTTACCTCCCTTATTTCGGAGTGAACTCCTTTCCGTGGAATCGATCTCCCGTAGAACGATTTTTCCACGGAGAACGCTTATCCTTATTAGACTCTTTCACACCTCAACCTCCTTCCCCCTCGAAGGAACAACCACTATAGGTAGTTAACAGGAACTGGCAAAAGAAAACCGGCCACGGATCTATTTCGTAGCCGGTTGCACCACTGGCTCCTCGCCGCTCAGGTGCCCAGACTTGAGTGGCGATTCTTCGCCTCTACGCCGATGTGGAAAAGTAATAACAGAACTATAAACTCTAGTACCTTGGTACTATTATACAATGAAAATGCCCATAAGTCAACCCCTACCAGCGGTTTTTGGTTAAGGTTTGGTTAACGTGGCTCTATGATAGCGTCTGGTTCAGGGTTTCGCGGTTGAATCTTCGTCGTTCGAAGAGGTAGCCGAAGCCACGGACGTTGAGGATATGAAGTGGTTTTTCGGGAACGGCCTCGATCTTCTTTCGCAGGTTATGGATATGCACCTTCAGCAACTTGCGGGCCTCATCAGAAGGGCAATCGTAACCCTGTACCTGCCTCACGAGGCTCCGATAGGTGAGAGCACGCCCGGAGTTGTTCAACAAACAACGCAGGATTTCGAACTCGGTAGGGGTGAGGTCCGCAGGCCTACCCTCCACCCTCACTTCGCGCCGAAAGACGTTTATGGCTAGTGTGCCGATATCGAACTGTCCAGCATGGCCTGGCCGGGCCAAACCCACACGGCGCAGCAGGGCATATAACTGCGACAGAAATATTCGCGTGGTGAAAGGCTTGAGGAGGTGGGCGTCTCCCCCGGCATTTAGAGCACGGGCCAAGGCAAACTCCTGCCCTCTTCTCCCCACCACAAGCAAAGGAGCGATGGTCCGCTCTCGTATTTCCCCGCACAGGTCGTGCTCCCAACTGCCCGGCGGACCTAGGCCCAAGACCACGGCGTCTGGAGCCTCTTCGTTGAGTTGCCGCAGAGCCTCCTCCCCTTCCGTGGCAATGAAGGTTACCATCTCCTCCGCTTGGAGGATCTCAGCCATGCGATCCGCTATTCGCTTATCTGAATCTATTACCAGTATCGTGGTCAACTGGCAGGTCTCCTGCTGCTATGAGCCGTTTACTGGTCAACTTGCTACAAAGATTTCGTAGCCGGTTGCACCACTGTCTACCCATCGCTGAGTTGCCCAGAGTTGGGCGATGATTCACGGCCTCTGCTCCACTACTCTTGACCCAGGCCCTCGGCAAGCGATAGTACCGCAGCACTGCGGCTAGTATAGCGGTAAAGTGACCTCTTGTCAAGTGCTAAAAGTGGCATGCATCCAAGAGTGCTAGAGTCTGAAACCCTCAATCAATGTCTCAATGTCCACGAAAAAGCCTCCTCTAGGCACGAAAGGAGGCTTTTGCCTGCACTCAATGATTCGTAGTCAGTCGCTCTCTCCAGTTGAGCTACAGGCACATGGCGGAGAGGGTGGGATTTGAACCCACGAAGGAGGTTTTAGCCCCCTTAGTCGCTTAGCAGGCGACCGCACTAGACCGGACTATGCGACCTCTCCACATGGCGGAGGGAGAGGGATTCGAACCCCCGGTGGGCTTAACGCCCACTGCGGTTTTCAAGACCGCCGCAATAGTCCACTCTGCCATCCCTCCAATCAAGTATAACACCTCTGTCCCATGGTGTCAATTGCGGGGGGAGCCTTTTTTATTCGCTCTGGGGCTCAATAGTCACCTTGAGCCTGGCAGGAGCCTTACTCCCTACTATCCATTTCTGGATGTAGAGTGCACCCACCTTCAGCGGATAGCCTGGCTCGACTACCTCTTGATATCGAAAGGTATTCTTCGTTGCTTTCTCGAAGGTGAACTCGATGGCGATTTTTCTCTTCTCCTCCATACTTCTCTCTCCTCAAGGCGGTGAGGTGGTTTTATATGTTATATGTCCGCTCTTCTATGAGCAGGGATCTTCTCCAAGCCGCCCATGTATGGTCGTAGGACTGGGGGGATTACGATGCTCCCGTCAGGCTCTTGGTAGTTCTCTAGGATGGCGATCATGGTGCGGGGCAAAGCCAACCCTGAGCCGTTGATGGTATGGACGAACTCCGGCTTAGCACCCGGCTCCCGGCGGAAACGGATGTTGGCCCGCCGGGCCTGGAAATCGCGGCAGTTGCTCAAGGTGCTAACCTCTAGCCATTCCCCACAACCAGGGGCCCACATCTCCAGATCGTAGGCCATTGCCGCGGCGAACCCTAAATCTCCCGTACAAAGTTGTTTCGCTCGGTAAGGGATTCCCAACTGACGGCAGATCTCCTCCGCATCGGTTATCATGGCTTCTAGTTCAGAATCGGACTTTTCTGGCGTCGTAAACTTGTACATCTCTACTTTGTCGAACTGATGGACCCGTTTTATGCCCCGTACATCACGCCCCGCTGACATCTTCTCTCGGCGGAAGCAAGGGGTATAGGCTACATAGTGGAGGGGCAGGGTGCCGGGCTCTAGTATCTCGTCGCGGTGGAGGTTTGTGAGTGGAACCTCGGCGGTGGGCACCAGCCAGATGTCATCCTCCACATCGTGGTAAAGGTTATCGTAGAATTTGGGCAGTTGGGCCGAGCCCAACATAATCTCTTCTTTGACGACGAAGGGGGGGTAGATCTCTTTGTAGTCTTGCTCTTGAGTATGTAGATCCAGCATCCAGGTGATAAGGGCCCGCTGAAGTTTGGCTCCCAGGCCTTGGAGGATGTAGAAGCGGGTGCCGGACAACTTAACCCCTCGCTTGAAGTCTATGATCCCCAGGGTGGGCCCCAGGTCCCAGTGGGGGAGGGGCTCGAAGTCGAACTCTCGGGGTTCTCCCTCCTGACGCACTATCACGTTCTCGCTCTCGTCCTTGCCCACCGGCACTAAAGGGTGAGGCAGGTTAGGCAGTTGGAGCAAGAGGCGGTTCAGTTCTTCTTCGATGCTTTTGACCTCCTGATCCAGGGCCTTTATCTCCTCACCTAAGCGCCTCATCTCCTCGATGAGGACCTGGTCCTTCTCCTTCATCTGGCTTATCTCTTTAGAGGTGACGTTCCTTTGGTGTTTTAGCCCTTGGACATCAGCCAAAAGGGTTCGCCATCTTTCATCCAACTCTAGTATTTCATCGATAGGGGCCATCTCGTTGCGCTTAATCAGCGCCTCTTTTACCTCCTCGGGGTGCTGGCGGATATATTTGAGATCTAGCACGGCCCTCGGCCTCCCAGATATGCTTATTGGTCATTATATCGCTTTTCTACCTGGCTGGCAAAGTAAAAGGAGCCAAAAGGCTCCTTTTAGCGGTCAAACTAGAGGTTCGAGAATCAAAGGAGGACTTTGTGGCCTAGTGTATTTAGGCAGTTGCAGGCAGCATTACATACACCTAGTTCTCTGCGCAAGGTGTGCGTCTCTTTGCAAAGCGCAACTTGACTTTCTGGGAAATAGTTTTGGATTACGGGTATAATCGCCGCGTAGATCTCTTTTCGTCGCCCATGGGGGAGATGATAGTGGGAGCCCTGCTTAACCAAGTCTGGCGGCTCCCAATCCATGGGGGGGATACCCCATTTCTCGGCCCAAAGAGAAAGTTGGGTGTTCTTCTCGCGATAGGTACCCAGGGTGATACGCGAGGGTCTATGTCCCGCTTTCCTCGTCGCCTTGAAGAAATCGAGGTAGATAGCCTGCCATCCAGGAGGTGTTAAGATGGGGTCAAGCCGCCAGCGATAATTGTAGCCCCAGGCTTGGGCTTTCAAGCCCGCCTCCAGTCGGCGGTCGATAGGGGGGGCGATCCCTTCCCATAAATCGGCTATTGGTTGGGGGTTGAGGCTGAAACTGGCGATGACCTTGTGGTTATGGGGCAAATCTTGGAGTTGGTCAACATTTGCGCTCTTGGTGAGCAAGACGAGTTCGGCATTGTTGGGGTTCTGTTTTGGGTTCCCGAACAAGGGGATAATCCATCGGGTGATGCCCGTGTATCTGTCGTAGAGGAGGCTATCGGAGCAATCTATTCCCAACCCCAAGGTGGTATGAGGAGGACAGGTCATTAGCCACTTCTTGACTTCCCGTTTCATGTCATCATAGTTGGTATAGATGAGATGGCGGCGAGGGTCGCGCTTGATGCGGTGGGTCAGAATAAGGAAACAACTCCGGCATAGGAGGCCGCAGGGGCCACTGCCGATGGCCAAGTCATACCAGATAGGGGGGCACCAAGTTTCCTTCCGCTCTTTCTTGCTGAGGGAGAAATGCTTGATGAAAGAACTTTTGCGTTGCCCCTCAAAAATGGAGACTTCCTGGTCGAGGCCTGTGATGTGTGGCGACAGGGGGACCTCTTTCCACTCTTCCCTCCGTACCCTCTCATCCACCCACCAAGTCAAGGACTTTCTCGCCATATCGAATCGCCTATTGCAAAGAAGTGGTGCACAAACTACAATGTCCTCAAGGTGCCCAAGCCGGTTCTCATTGATGATGGCATGAATGTCTTTCAAAGTCAAGGCGTTCGCCAAGGAGGGGAGCGGTGAATGCTATGATGGTAAGAGAGATTGGCGAGTGGACAAAGGAAAAGTTGGAAATCCTAGCAGAATACCTTGGTGGAGAGAAGTACAGAGGCGGCTTCGCTTATGCGACCAAAAGAGCTCGGGGCACTTATTATATTGATGCCTTCGCTGGACCAGGCAAATGCAGAGTTCGGGATACGGGGGAGGAAGTAGACGGGTCTCCTCTCATTGCTCTGAAAGTAAAGCCTCCGTTCACAAAATACTTCTTCTTTGATTCCGACCCGGAGGCTGTGGGGGCCCTGCGACACCTTATCACTCAAGATATACCAGATATGTTATCCAGGGTGACGATCATCGCTGGTGACTGTAATGACAGAATTGGAGAGGCCTTGGCCCAAGTGCCTCAGACAGCCCCCTGTTTTGCATTCTTGGATCCGGAGGGAGCAGAATTGCATTGGGACACGATCGTTAGGATTGCACAGCACAAAAGACCGAACAGGATAGAAGTGCTGGTGCTCTTTCCATATGACGGGTTGGTCCGCCTGATGCCGCGCGATCCATCAAAGCTAGTCCATGCGCATATCATCGATCGAGTAATGCCTGACCCAGAGGAATGGCGGTGTGTCTACGAGGCGAGGATCAAGGGTGTTCTTTCCGCTAGGGAGGCTCGGAGGGCTTTTGCAGACATGTATCGCAATGGCCTTCTAGGTTTGGGCTATCAATATGTGCCCCCACTGCGAGTGGTCAAGGGACCAAGGGGCCCCATCTATTTTCTAGCTTTTGCGACTGACCACCGCGTGGGTCGAAAGATCATGTACGACGTATTCAACAAGCTCCGTGAGACGATATCTCAGCTTCATCTCTTTGAACGTAGCTATGAGGATGAGTACTGAAGCCGTTCCTGTTATTTGACAACCTGGCCTAAAGCAGATATAATATGATATGTCATACAAATTGTATTATTCTTACCCATCTTTTAGGAGGCTATCATGAGGGAAGGGAAGCATCCGCCTAGGTTCGGCAAGTGCTACGGCTCGACGACGGTGAGCGAGCGGGGGCAGATCGTCATCTCCGCCGAGGCCCGGCGGGAGATCGGGCTGGAGCCGGGGACTAAACTCCTCATCTTCGGGAGCGGGCATGAGGGAGGCCCCCTGACCCTTATGACAGCAGCGATGGTCACCCGGTTCGTCCGCCAGGCCATGGCTGACCTAAGCCGGTTCGAGGATATAGTGAAGGAGATACCCGAGGCCCCGGAAAGGGAGTAAGAAGGGGCTGGTTGCAACCTATGGTTCAGGCCTTAGCCGCAAGGCGGGGCTTGATCTTTTGAGGAGAAGGTATGGCTATCATCGAAGTGAAGAACCTAACCCGTAAGTTCGGCGACTTGACGGCGGTGGACGATATCTCCTTCACCGTGGAGGAGGGGGAGGTATTCGGCTTCTTGGGCCCCAACGGGGCGGGAAAGACGACCACCATTAACGTCCTCTGCACGCTGCTTAAGCCCACTTCTGGGGAAGCCTGGCTTAACGGCCACCACGCGGTCCGGGACCAGGCGAAGGTGCGCCGATCGATAGGGCTCGTCTTCCAGGAGCCCAGCCTGGATGATCAGTTGACCGCCGAGGAGAACCTGAACTTCCATGCTATCCTCTATGACATCCCTGCGAGCGCTAGGGCTAAGCGGATGGAAGAGGTCCTCAAGATGGTGGAGTTATACGACCGGCGCAAGGATTCTATCAAGACCTTCTCCGGGGGTATGAAGCGCCGCCTGGAGATCGCCAGGGGCCTGATGCATTACCCCCGAGTCCTCTTCCTCGATGAGCCTACGTTGGGTTTGGATCCCCAGACGCGTACTCTCATTTGGGAATATATCCTGGAACTGAGGGAACGGGAGGGGATAACTATATTCTTGACTACCCACTACATGGACGAGGCGGAGCACGCCGACCGCATCGCCATCATCGATTACGGCAAGATAGTGGCCCTGGATACCCCTGATAACCTGAGAGGTTTGGTGGGAGGGGACATCATCACCGTCAAGACAACGGATGACCAATTGGCGGCGCAGGAGATCAGCCAGCGCTTTGGCTTCCAAGTGAATGAGGGCGAGAATGGCCTGCACTTCGAGGTGCAGAAGGGCGAGGAGTTCATCCCTCGCTTTGTGGAGCAGTTGCCGCTGGAGATCCACTCCATCAGCCTGCACCGCCCCACTCTGGACGATGTCTTCCTGAAGTTCACAGGTCGCCGGATAAGGGATGAGGAACTGAGTGCCAAAGATCAATGGAAGGCGCGAATGAAGAGACAGAGGCGGCCTCACCCGTAGGTGATGGCTCTGCTTAATCACTCCCCAGGAGGTTCATATGCATAATCTGAGGGCTATCTATATCATATGGTATCGGGAGGTATTGCGCTTCTTACGGAACAGGAGTCGGCTCGTGGGTTCGTTCGGCAGGCCCATACTCTTCCTCTTCATCTTCGGGAGCGGCCTCTCGCCGGCTATGGGGGGTCTCACTCAGGGGATGGCTCCTGAGGGTGGGGGTATCGACTTCGTCAAGTTCATCTTCCCGGGCATCATCGGCATGAATGTCTTGATGGGTTCCATGATGTCCGGCATCTCCATTGTTTGGGATAGGGAGTTCGGTTTTCTGAAGGAGATCTTGGTGGCCCCCATCAACCGGACGGTGGTGGCTCTGGGCAAGACCCTGGGCGGAAGCACCACAGGGGTGATTCAGGGGCTGCTCTTGCTCGTTCTCGCTCCTCTCATAGGTGTGAGCATCACCGCAGAGATGGTGGTTAAACTTGTGCCCCTCCTTTTCCTCATCTCCTTCAGCATCACCTCTTTGGGGGTCCTCATCGGCTCGCGGATGAAGTCGACCGAGGGGTTCCAGGTGATCATGCAGTTCATCCTCATGCCTATGATCTTCGTGAGTGGAGCCCTCTTCCCTATGAGGGATCTACCCTCCTGGATGAACATTTTGGTGAAGATCAACCCGGTCACCTACGCCATCGACCCCCTTCGCAAGATCATATTCGAGGCCCAGGGGTTGCCAGCATCCGTGCTAGAGATGCTACCCCAGGCCGGGCTAGGGGTGACCCTCTTCGGCCATGCGGTGACCATGGGGGAGGATATAGCCATCATCGCCCTCTTCGGGGCGGTGATGATCGCGGTCGCGGTCTGGATGTTCAACATCCAGGATTAGATACTAGCGGTCCTTGGCGGGCCTCAAAATCTAAGCCCCCTTTACTCTAGAAGGGGGCTTTGTTTCACCAGTTAGGCATCTGAGGCAATGGCTGCTTGTGAGCCTATTTTAGCCCCATCGTGAAGGCCTCTCTCCTGATTTCGGGTATATGACGCACGAATATCACCCCTCCAGCCAGGGTGCCTAAGAGCAGCACTTGGGGTGGGCTCTTGAAAACCCAGAGCACGAAAGGCGCAGTAAGGGCGATGGCCGCCTGGGAGCGGGGGAAGTGGCGGAGGATGGCCACCCAAACCCCCCAGATGGCGACCATAACCAGGGCGGCAAGAGGCGCAAGGTAGAAGATCATGGCTATTCCAGAGGCTATACCCATCCCTCCTCGGAAGCCCACATAGATGGGCCAGCAGTGGCCTACTACAACCATAGCACCGGCCACCGGCATGGCCCAGCCAGTGGGGTCGAGGGTGCGGGCTATCTCTATGGCCACTAAAGCCTTTCCCATGTCACCGAAGGCCACCAGGACGGCGGGAAGGAAGCCCACCATGCGCCAGGTGTTCAGAGCGCCCATATGCTTGCTCCCCCCATTTCGCACATCGACCCCCTTGAAGAGGTGGCCGAAGATCACCCCGAAGGGGATGGAGCCCAGGAGGTAAGCCAGAACCCCTGTTATCACCAAAATCCGGGTATTCATCTCTCAGGTTATCACTCGCAGGCGACGGGGTATGATCTCTATCTCTAGATGGTGGGCATCGGTATAGAGGATCTCGCCGTCAGCGTGGACGGGCAAAGGGTCGGGGGAATCGAGGATCACCCTCTTCGCTCTGGCCATGGTGACCGGTTCCTTGTCCACATGGGTGCCCTTTATCGCCTCTGGCAGGAGGCGGAGGATCCCTAGACGCCCCAACCCTCGGGCCAGGCAGATATCGAAGAGGCCGTCGTCGTTCTCCGCATCAGGGGTCAGGAGGAAGCCGCCTCCCTCCCGCTTCCCATTGGCTACGCAGAGCAAGGTCATGGGCATGGAGAGCCGCTCTCCATCGAACTCTACGGTGATATGGGGGATCTGGTACTCCTTCAGGGTGATGAAGACGGCCGCTAGGTACAAAGGCAGGCCACTCAGGAAATGCTGAATCTTGAGGGCCTCCACCGAGACCAGGGCATCGAACCCAATCCCTAAAGCGTTGACGAAGTAGCGATCGCCGACTCTCCCTATGTCGATGAGGCGGGTCTTACCTTCACCTAGTCTGCGTGCGACAGCCTCTAGGTCAGTTGGGGTATCAAACATGCTGGCGAAGTCGTTCCCGGTACCTATGGGGATGAGCCCCAAGGCTACTTCGCTGTTGTCAGAGGAGAGGAGACCGTTGGCCACCTCATGGGAGGTGCCATCCCCTCCCATGGCTACCACCAGTTGATACCCCTCCTCGGCCGCTTGGCGGGCTATCTCCATCGCTTCTAGGGGCCTTGAGGTTACCTCCGTGACGAATTGGAGACCTTGGCGGCGTAGGGCTTCCTCCGCTGCCGGCAGGGCCTCTCTCCCTCTCCCCCGCCCGGCGATGGGGTTGGCGATGAGTTTAATCATCCCTTCGTTCCCTCCCCACAACTATTCCGGCCTCTTTCGGTGTCTTGCCTACTTAGGCAGAGGCTGTTCCGGGTTCAGTTCGTAGTATCTATGGGCACCACGGCTGCTTCGCATGAGGAGGCCATTCTTGATGGCCTCCTTTATCATCTCTTTGATCTGAGAGTTGGAGAGGTCTATCACCTCTTGGTTTCGGAGGCCGCGGAGGGCGTTATATATGTGAACAAAGAGCACTGGCTCATCGAACTGGCGCATGACATCTCGGAAGGCCCGCCATTCTTGAGAGCCGATCCCTGCCACCTTCTCCGCTTCCTCCTTCTCTTCCTCGGAAGGAGGCTTGGAGGCGAAATGGCTCAATTCATAGGGGTCCTCGCCAGGCAAGAATACCTCGTTCACCGTGCCGCTGGTGAAGATCTGCACCAGCCCCCGCCTTTCAGCCTCCTTCACGAAATTCTTGAATTTGGCGAAGGGACGCCCTTGGGGGTCTTTATACTCCTTCTCATCGAAGCCCCTCATGATTTCCATGATGAGGAGTTTCAGGGAGGCCAAGGTGCAGACGTTCCCCCTGCTCCTGGCCAGTTGCACCGCCTCTACCAGAGCCCGGTAGGGGTCCTTGAGTGGTTCCTCAAGGGTCTCCTCTTTGTCTATCAACTGTTGGTAGAGGAGGAATTCGTCAGCGCTCTGGGCCAGATGGGCGGAGGCCGCTCCCCCAATGGCTATCACCACTACCCACTTGCCATGCTGACGGATAGAGTTAACCAGGGGGATGAAATCCCTATCCCCTGTGGCGAAGATGTAAGTAGTGATATTGGGATAACTATAGAGGGTCTTCATGGCCTCGATGCAGAGGTGGATATCCACGCTATTCTTTATCGCTTTGCTACTCTTGGTGTCGTCTCGGTCATAGTAATAGGTGGGGACATACATCGGCTCTATGCTGTTGGCGTAGAGGGCGCTGGTCACCCGGGGGTACCGGTACCAGTCTGCATAGGCCCGGGCGATGATAACCCTTCCGTAGTCGTTGCATCTGTCCATGATCGATTCGAAGTTGGGATCTGTATCGTATTTGTTGTGCATGGAGATGTAGATGTTCTCGAAGTCGATAAAAACCGCCACATCACCTTTCTCAACCATCGTCTACTCCTTTGCCTATAGACTATCTTTTAGAAACTCACCCCCATCATAGTCAGGATGGCTGCCACCAGAGGAGCGATCAATAGCGCTGGTAGATAATTGGCTACCCGCAACCTCTTGATCTCCAAGAGAACAAGACCGAGCCCCATGATGAGCACTCCCCCTGCCGCCGATATCTCGCCGATCATAGGCTCAGTGAGGAAACCCCCCAGGTAGGCGGCTAGCAAGGTGAGAGCCCCCTGATAAGTAAACACCGTTAAGGCCGCTAAGGGTACGCCCACACTTTAGATATTATATCATTCCCGCTTGGATGAAGGCAACTCTCTATTGAAGACGCCTACCTCTCCTATGGTCATCCCGGTCAGTATGAGGGCGCACCCTAAGAGCCCTCGCCAGCCTAGCCTCTCTTGTAGGAGTAGATAGCCAAAGAGCACCGCGAAGACCGGCTCCGTGGCGAAAACTAGGGCTGTGTGGGTGGGGGAGGTGAAGCTCTGGGCCTTGCTCTGGGCGAGGAAGGCTAAGGAGGTAGCCATGATCCCGGTGAAAGATATGGCGAACCAGACTTGGTCGCTCATCTGGGGGGATGACCCCTCCATGGCCCAGGCGAGGGGGGCACTCAGAAGGGCGACCGTGGCTACTTGTATGGTGGCCAAACTAGCGGTCTTCATCTGGGGGGCGAAACGGCCCAAAGCCACGATCTGAAGGGCGAAGGCTACTGCACCGCCCAGAACCCATAAGTCGCCCTGGGCCATGCTCAGACCTCTTAAGGTGAGGAGCCCCAAACCCGTCGTGGCCAAGAGAACACCCACCAGGGCATTGAGGCTTGGCTTTTGCCTCAAAAGAAGGGTAGAAAGGAGGGGGACGATCACCACCGATAACCCGGTGATGAAACCTGCCTTGGAGGCGGAAGTGTACTTCAGCCCTATGGTCTGGAGGGCATAGCCCCCGAAGAGGAAGAGGCCCACTAGGGCCCCGGCTAGGAACTCCCTTGGCGAAGAGGCGCGGAGACGAGGCCAGAATATGAGGGCCAGGACGAAGGCGGCAAAGAGGAAGCGAAGGGTGAGGAAGGTGAAGACACCTATCTGGGATACCGCTTCCTTCACTATGACGAAGGTGGCTCCCCAGATGAGGGCCACGAGAAGAAGGGAAAAATCGGCGACTATTTGGCGTCTATCCATCTCAAGACCGTTAGAGATGGTATTACGGGATGCAGCCGACGTCAAGGTTGCAAAGGCCCACGGGCCGTGTTAGACTAATAATACTATGGAGATCGTGGAGGCGAAAAGGGAGGCGGTTGAGCCCTTCCTGGATC
>DFBK01000039.1:0-2921 GCA_002366595.1 Anaerolineales bacterium UBA3082
TGGTGGCTCCTCTTGCTCCGCCCAAATCAACCCTTGCCCATCCCTCAGTTGCAAGAGAACGGTGTACTCCTCCTCCACCTGGCCCCAGGCTTCCCAGTAGAGGGTTAAGTGCAGGGTTTCCCCTGGCGAAAGCCTCTCTCGGTCCAGATCGTAGCCTAGGAGCCTTATGCCCTGGGCTAGATCGGCTGCCGCATCGGCCACTTCGACTGATGGCTCTACCATTGGCGGTTGTAAGGGCTTAGTTATCTCCAGAGGTTCGAGAGCGAAGGCCCAGCCGTGAGGTACTAGGTTCTCGCCCATAAGAGCCAGCCCTTCCATCGTTTGAGGCTCGTACACCCCTATCTCGATATGATACTCTCCTGGCGGCGTGGCCGGCAGGCTAGGCAAGAGATGATAGGTGGTGACCATCTGACCGACTTGCCACTGGGAGGTGTGCCGATGTTCATTGCTCATCAAGGGCCTGTCCGTTTGCCCTGCCAGGTGTCCTTTTTGGTCCCTGAGGGTGATAGACACGTTGTAGTTTTCCCCCATCGGCTCCTTTGCCTGCCAACGCAACAGTAGCCACATCTCTTCCCCGCTGGGCGTACCGGCCCACGCGGTGCGACCCTCATAAAAGGTCGGTCCGTGGGCGTAACCTTGTAATATCAACTTATCGCCAAAGTTGGCTTCCGTGCGGATGGGCTCCCGGGGTAAGGTGAAGGTTACCTCTTCGGAGGGAATTTGATAGGTGAGGACCTTGTAGCCACGGAAAATCTCCTCTCCCACCTTTTCTCCATGTTTTTCAAAGACAAAGGGTAACAGATCCCTGGGATCGGCATCGATGTGGCTGCCGTGGGTCCAAATGATGAAGCGTACCTTGCTCTTACCTCGGCAGATGGCTGTCAAATCGGGGAGTAGGCTCTCCTCGTCGACGATAAGGTAATGATAAGGCACCTTCCCTTGATATAGAAAATCTAAGGTGTAGTCACGGTAATGAGCCCCGTAGAGGGTTTTGAACCCGTAATTGACGGGAAAGAGGTAGACCACCTGGGGGTCATCGTCTTCATTAATTCGGTGAGCCAGTTCCGTGACCTGCCCGTCGAAGGCCCAATAGACTTCGTCGCGCTGGGCCCAAATGACAAAGTAGTCACGATAGGCGGAGTAGGAAGTATAAAACAACAAGGCGATGACCAGCAAGGCGAAGGCTGGCTGCAGGATGCGAACCGCGGAGCGCCAAATTCCCGGCCAGCGGCGTCGGAGATCTAAAACCTCTACGATGACCAGGGAGGGGAAAATATAGGTTAGAGGGATGGTGCCACAGGAACGCGTACTATGGGGGATGGGATCCAAGGCAATGATGCTGGGCAGGACCATAACGGGCAACCAAAGTAGGAGGAAGAGATAACGCGGCTGACGCCATCGCTTGATGCTCAAAAGAACCCCTAACCAGAAGAGGAGGGCCAGGGGAGGGCTGAGCAAGGGCCGTCCTTTTATGTTATAAAGCCAGTTGTTGTCACCCACGAAGCCGAAAAGGCCGAAGTTATAGAAGACACTCTTAAGTACAAGTAACAACCGTTCTCTTCCGCTGACGTTTATATGGATCCAGACAAGGCTCGCCCGTTGGAAGAAGTCGGCAGGGTGGATGAGGAAGTAGAAGCCTAGGGGAGCGAACACCAGGAGCGCGGTGAGGAAGAGAAGAGCCCAGGGACGCCACGAGGTGGTATAGAGACCACCCCGTCTGACCAGGAGGAGAAAGAGGAGGAGGAAGAAGAAGGGCACGAAGCGGGCCGCCACGTAGGTATAGAGGGTCAGGCCCAGGAAGAGGCCGCTGAGGGCATAGCACCAAGGCCGTTTAGTGCGCAACCCCCGCCAAAGGAAGAGAAAGGACAAAGCCTCCAGGGGAGGCATAGTGTTGGCCCGAAAGCCGATGCGACTGAGGGTGATATGCCAGTAAGAGATGGCTAAGAAGAGGGTGGTTAATAGAGCCATACGTTGCGAGCGCCGCTCCCCGTCGGAGCGAAAGAGTTCTTTCACTAGAAGGTATGTGGTCAGCACGGTGAGGGTGCCCAAAAGGGCAGCCGGAAGACGAACCGCCAAAATAGCCCGCCCCAATAGGGCTACAAAGGGGGTGACCAGGTAGATGAAAAGGGGCTCTTTGCCAAAAGAGCGGGAGAAGAATAGGGAGGGGTGGCCAGCCAAGATGTCCAGGGCGTCAAGCCCCTGACCACCCTCATCGTAGAAGAGCACCGGTATGGCCCCATCAAGATCATAAAGCCTGAAGAAAGCAGCGACCATCAAGATGAAGGCCAAGATAGTCAACTCTTGTGAGCGAGGCAACTGATCTGTCCACCATCGGGTAGCGCTCTTCACCGCACGGTTTCGCATCATAGAGAGGCTCTAATCGAGTTCAGGGTGGAGTGGCTACTTCAAGGGCTGCGGAGAGGCGCTTCCCGCATCGCTCCAAGCCCTCTAGGTGGCGCGGGGAAGCGAAACATATCCCCTTACTTTAGTCCTCTGTCACTTCCTCGACGATGAAGGCGATCTTGACATCAGCCCTATACTGGGTGATACGGCTGCCCTCGACAACCGCTGTCTGACCTACCAACTCCACACCCACTATATTTCTCACCGTCTTCGCCGCCTTGGCCACCGCGTTCCGCGTCGCCTCCTCCCAACTGTGGGGAGAAGCGCCGATCAACTCTATCACCTTCACCACAGCCATAACTCTACCCCCTTGATTTAATGGTTAGGGTCACTCATATTACGGCTAAGGCACCCTTTCTAGCCGCAGATTACATGCCTGCACAAAAGAAGCCTTTGGTATTCGATCTCGAGATCGAAGATGATGCCCCTCATCTATAAGGTGCGTCCGATTTGACATCATATCACGTTCATCCCCTATCGACAACCATAGACGATGGAGGCTGTTGAAAAACACCTCC
>DFBK01000039.1:2997-7873 GCA_002366595.1 Anaerolineales bacterium UBA3082
TGGGAGAAATTGTCGATTGCCAAAGGATCTATCCCACTTTTTCAACACTCTCGATGATGGAGTTTCCTGTCTTTGACTGGAAATAGAGGGGGGTATATAATCGGGTGAGTATGAATGTCGATCTAGAGCCCGCGGTTCTCACCGTCTCTGAGGTGACTAGGTACATAAAGGATCTATTGGAGTCGGATCTTCTCCTGCGAGACCTCTGGATCCGAGGTGAGGTTTCCAACTTCTCCCGCTCCACGGCGGGGCACATCTATTTCACCCTCAAGGATGAAGAGGCTAGCATCCGATGTGTTCTCTGGCGATATGTGGCGGAGGAGCAGACCCACCTTCCCGCTGATGGCCAGGCTTTCATCCTCCATGGCCGGGTCTCGGTCTACGAGGTACAAGGAGCCTACCAGTTCTACGTCGATCTCGTGCAACCGGCTGGCGTGGGCGCTCTCTACCTCCAGTTCCTAGCCCTCAAGGATCGGCTGGAGAGGGAGGGGCTATTCGCCCCCGAGCGGAAGCGGCCTATACCCCCCTTTCCCCGCGCCCTAGGTGTGGTCACTTCCCCTCAAGCGGCCGCTTGGCGGGACATCCTCCACGTCCTAGAGAGGCGCTACCCTCTCGTAGAGGTGATACTGGCTCCAGCCCTGGTCCAAGGCCCCGAAGCCCCACGCCAGATAGCCGATGCCATTAGGGCCCTCAACCGTGAAACAGATGTGGATCTTATAATCGTCGCTCGGGGCGGCGGCTCCCTAGAGGAACTTTGGGCCTTCAACGAGGAAGTGGTAGCTAGAGCCATCTATGACTCTCGGGTGCCGGTGATTAGCGGCGTGGGCCACGAGATCGATTTCACCATCGCCGACTTCGTAGCCGATCTCCGGGCCCCCACCCCCACCGCTGCCGCGGCCGCCGCCGTCCCCAACGCCCAAGAGTATAAGGCTACCCTCCAGCGCCAGGGAGGAAGGCTAGCCGAATCTATACAGAGGCAGATGGCCGGAGAGAGGGAGGATCTCCGCTATGCCCAAGAAACCCTGCTTCGACTATCTCCCAGAGCGGGTTTGGAAAGGTACCGGTTGCGAGTCGATGATTTGGGCCGCCAGGCCCTGTCACAGATAGAGCAGAGGATAGCGCTCCAAAGGGAACGGATACGGAGTCGCACCTTGCAACTCACAACTCTTAACCCCCAAGCCACACTGGAGCGGGGGTATTCCATCACCAGGAGAGTAGATACTAGGGTGGTGGTGAAAAGCGTAGTCCAGGTAGCCAAGGGGGATCGCATCGGCGTGCAGGTTACCGATGGCCAGTTCGAAGGCACGGTAGATTAGGAGAGGTTATGAGCGAGGAAAAACCCTCCTTCGAGGAGGCTTTCCAGGAGTTAGAGAACACGGTAGAAAGGCTAGAAGAGGGAGACTTAACCCTCCAGGAGTCGATGGCCCTCTTCGAGAGGGGGATAGAACTGGTTAAGTATTGTGCTCAACTCCTGGATGAGGCGGAACTCAAAGTGAAAACCCTTCTTCCCTCCTCAGGAGAGGGGTACAAACTGGTGGAATATCCCGACGAGGAAGGCATCTCATAACCAGCCAGCGCGTCCAGGAGGTCCTGGTAACTCCTCATCTGGGCCACGGTTTTCAAGAAATGAGCCAGGCTAGGGCTTCTTCCCCGCAACTCTTTCATCTCTCCCCCTATAGGGCTGACCGAGGTGGGAGCCGTAGCGTAGGAGCCGTGGAAGGCGAAATAGGCCTGATTTAACTTCCGGATATAGTACCCCTTCTCTACTAACTCCTTTCTCCTCTCCTCCATATAGGTCTCCGCCTCCTTTACCTCTTTGGCCGCCAAGAGTTCATCCACCCGGAGCCTCGTCTCGCGCATAAAGGCGTTGAAATCGAACTCCCCGAGCTTTGTCCCCTCTTCTTTCCTTTCGGCTTCCAACTTCTGTTGATAGATATCTGGGTAATATATCCGGGCCAGCTTCAAGGATAGCTCCTCCTCCACCAGGCTGGCCACCGTCTCGTTCATAGTGATCAACTCTTGGCTGTCGCTGTAACGCTGACCCAGCGGGAAGAAGTATAGATAGTTATGGGTCCATTCGTGGATGATGGCTCCCACGACATAAGAGAGGGAACCGGATTCGGGGATGATGGGAGGATAGGAGCCTATCCCTCCAGTAGCCACCACCAAAGAGGAGACCCCCAGGCTGTCGACCTGTCGCTCCACCTCCTCCATCTCCCTCTGCCTCATGGAGGGAACAAGGGAGATCTTCTCCAGGGTCTCTATCCTCTCCCTTGGGGAGATGACCAGAAGATGAGGTGAGGTTTGAAATTCGAACTCCACAGGAGGGAAGACCCGCCTTCCTAGCAGGGGAAAATCGAAGGCTATCCCCTCCTCGATGAGTATCTCTTCTACCTGCCGCCGGAGGATATTCTCCACCAGATCCTCGGACCTCTGGCGTTCACTTTCCCGGGCTTCCCGTTCCTCCTCCAAGGCTGCTATCTCATCAATGCTCTCTCCCCTCGCTCTAGCCTCTTGGATAGCGCTGTTTAAGCGGTCGATCTCGGCCACCAGAGTGAAATAACCCCTCACCTCTTGCACCATATCCTCGCCAGCAGGCCCCTTTGCCCCCTCCACGGAGGGCAGTTTCTGGAGGATGGTTCTCGCCTCATACTCCCACCAATCGAAAAGGTAGGGACTGACGAAAGGGTCGATGCGGTATCTCCAAAAGTCGCGGGGGGAGAGGCCGCCCCCTCTCAATAGGAAAAGGAGAAGCAAGAGAAGGATAATGAGCCGTATTCTAAGAACGGAGTTAAGTTTCACCATCTAGGGGAGATTCTAGCACCCTTCGCCCCGGCCCACAAAACGACCAGGGTTCAAGAGGGGAGCCATCGGCTTGTATTGGGAAAGTTTCCTCTCTACCTAACGAGGGTGAAAGCCTAGGGGAAACGACTCACGGTGCAAAAGCCCAGCCCCGTCATCCAAGCGAAATCAGGAGGTCGGGAACCAAAAACAGCGATAAAACGAGGAAAGACACTCCGCACTTTCGGGGGCAAGAGAATGCACCCCTTATAGCCTAAGCAGGCTCCTTAGTTTTTCCTCCTCTTGGAAAGGGCCTACCACCGCCAGATTAAGGCTCTCCTCTCGGAACCGCTCACTAGCCACCCGTTGGATATCCTCCGGGGTAACAGCGTCTATAGCCGCCAGGACCTCGTCCACGGTGAGAACCCTATCCTCCAATATCTCCTGCCTCCCCAGCCAAGAGACCACAGCGAGGGAGTCCTCCATCTGGAGAAGGAGACGTCCCTTCATGAACTCTTTCGCCTTCTTCAACTCCTCAGCGGGCACAGGCTCCCGCCGCAGTCTGTCCAGTTCCCCTAAGATCGCCTCCAGGGCAGCCTCAATCCGCCGGGGATCGACCCCTGCAGAGACGCCGAGCCTCCCTGTGTCGTGGAGGTAGTTCACATACGAACTAATGCTATAGGCTAACCCTCGCTTCTCTCTCACCTCCAGGAAGAGCCGAGAGCTCATCCCCTGACCTAAGAGGGTGTTGAGGAGTTGCAGGTTGAACCGATCAGGGTGAGAGCGGGGTATCCCCTGAAGGGCGAGGGCTAGGTGAGCCTGCTCCGTCTCCCTGTAACCTAGAGAGACTCGCGGCTCACACTGAGTCTCCTCCACAGGGAGATAAGCCTCTCTTCCCTTAAGCGGCCAGGCTTCTAAAGCCGAAGATAACTCCTCAACCACCTCTTCATGTTCTATTCCCCCCGCGACGCTAATTACCGTATTGGCAGGATGATAGTGGCGGGCCAAGTAGTGGAACATCCTTTCCCTATCTATCTTGCTCACGCTCTCCTTGGTGCCGGTCACATCACGCCCTAGAGGGTGACCCGGCCAGACCAATTGATTGAGGAGGAGGTGGACCCAGTCGGCGGGGAAATCGAGCATCATATTGATCTCCTCTATGATCACTCGCCGCTCCTTTTCGATCTCCTCCTCCTCCAATTTGGAGCGCTGCAACATATCCACCAGGAGATCGATAGCCAAAGCCAGATGCCCTTGGGGGACCTTGACCCAGTAGGTGGTGAGTTCCCGCCCCGTAGTGGCGTTGATGGCCCCGCCCACCCCCTCGATGGTCACGGCGATCTCCCTGGCCGTCGGCCGCTTCTCCGTCCCCTTGAAGAGCATATGCTCCAGGAAATGGGAGATGCCATTCTCCTCCTCATCTTCGAAGCGGGAGCCCACGCCGATGAAGAAGCCGATGCTCACCGCGCGGGTATGGGGCATACTCGAACTCAAGATGCGTAGGCCGTTATCCAAGGTGGTCTTTTCGTGCCCCTCGGGATCCTGTCCCCCGGGATCCTGTAAGGATAAGGATAAGGATAAAGACATCGCACTCCTCAGACGGGCTTGCCCTAAGCCTTCGAGGGCGCTCTTCTCATCACCGCATCCGCTATGCGGGCCACCCGAGCCATCTCCTTCACATCGTGGACGCGGACTATGTCCGCCCCCTGAGCGATGGCCAGAGCCACCGCCGCCGCTGTCCCTTCAACCCTCTCCTCCGGCGGAAGGTCAAGGGTGTAGCCGATAAACGATTTGCGAGAGGGGCCCACAAGGATAGGGTAGCCTAACACCTTCAGTTCCGCCAGATCGAAAAGTACTTCCAGATTCTGTTCCACCGTCTTCCCAAAGCCGATGCCGGGGTCGACGATTATCTGAGCCCCATCCACCCCCGCTTTCAGGGCCAACCTTATGCTCTGCCCCAACTCCCGGATTATGTCGGCCATAAGATCCTTATACTCCACTCCCAGGTAACGTCCCCCCAACCTCTCCGTCTGAACCGCGTCTTTGGGTCGGCTCCGGTTATGCATGATGATCACCGGAACCTGCCACTTGGCAA
>DFBK01000039.1:7893-16785 GCA_002366595.1 Anaerolineales bacterium UBA3082
GCGGAAAGGGCCTCTTCTGCCACCTCCGCCTTATAGGTGTCAATGGAGAGGGGAACATCGATCTTACCCACTAACCTCTCGATGGTGGGAAGGACTCGCCTCATCTCTTCATCGGCGGGGAGGGGTTTGGAACCCGGCCTGGTCGATTCCCCCCCCACATCGATGATGTCGGCCCCCTGGGAGACGAACTCCTGGGCTCGAGCCACCGCCTTATCAACATCACCGAAGAGACCATCGCCAGCGAAAGAATCGGGGGTCAGGTTGAGGATACCCATGATATGGGTCCTCTTCCCCCAGTCAAAGGTCTTATCCCTTACGGTGAGGGGACTCCTCTCCCCCAGGTAGCGGGCTAGCCCCTGTTGGAGTTCGGCGGCCACGGCCACCAGGCTCTTTAAGGGTTGACCGCGCAGTTTCTTAACCAGCCCCTCGTAGTGGCGCTGGGTACCCAGAAGCAATACATCGCTCGTCTGCCTCTCGCCAAAGTATATATCCCCGGCCAAGACCGCTTCGCCCCCCAGGGAGAGCATCTCCTGTTTGATGATATTGGCCGCGGCGAATTTCACCCCCTCTAACTTTACGGCGTAGAAGAGCCCCTTGGGGACCATGATTTTTATCCCTCCAGGGTGGGCCCCGATCTTTGTCATCTCCACCCTAAGCCTTTCAGAGGTGTCCAGGTTTAAGAAGCGGAGGTTAAAACTCATACCCGATGCTCTCCTATGATGGAGAAGAACTCCGCTCTGGTCTCGGCCCTGGTGCGGAAGATGCCCCGCGTGGCGGAGGTAACCAGGCGGCTACCCGGCTTCCTGATACCTCTCATGGTGATGCAGAGGTGCTCCGCTTCGATCACCACCCCCACTCCCCTGGGTTGGAGTCCCTCCATGATGGTATCCGCTATCTGGCTGGTGAGCCTCTCCTGCATCTGGGGGCGACGAGCCAGGATCTCCACCACCCTGGCCAATTTGCTGATCCCCACCACCCTATTCACGGGTATATACCCCACGTGAGCCACCCCGTGAAAAGGTAGAAGATGGTGCTCACAAACGGAATAGAAGGGGATATCCCTTAAGACCACCATCTCCTGGTTCCGGGGCTGGGAGAATTCAACGGTCAAGACCTCAAGGGGGTCCTCCCTCAGTCCGGAGAATATCTCCTCATAAGCCTCGGCGATGCGGCGAGGGGTTCCGACTAGCCCCTCCCGCTTAGGGTCTTCCCCCAAAGCCTCGATGATCTCTCTCACCGCTTTCTCTATGCGTCCTTGGTCCACTTATCCCTCACCTTTCTATTCTGATGTTCGCAAAAACGTAGTAACGTGGCAACTGGTCAGAGGAACTCCCAGATCTCCTCCAGACTCCCAATCACCGGACAGTCAACAGTAGTAGGCGCGGAACCGGAGCGATCAAGAAGTATCGGCCTGAGGCCCGCGGTCCGGGCACCCAATATGTCAGTGTGGTAGGTATCCCCCCCATAGAGGACTTCGTTGGCTCGCACCCCTGCCCGCTTTAGGGCCAACTGGAAGATATGAGGGGTGGACTTGGTAGCCCCCACCACGGCGGATACGATCACGAAGTCGAGATAGCGAGTCAACCCCAGGCTCAAAAGCAAGTCAGACAGCCAATCCCCCCAGTCCGAGACCACACCCAGGATCAGCCCTCGCCCCTTCAGTTCCGCCAAAAGCCCCATCACCTCGGGGAAGGGAGACCAATTCTCGGGGTGTTGCGCCCTTTGATAGGCAGCGGCAGCCAACTCCCGTGGTTGCGGGAGCCCCAGGGCCTGAAAGAACTCGGCATAGAGTTGCACAAAGAACTCCCGCACGCCTTCCTCCGAAGCCCAGAGATCCCCCTTCTCCCTATAACGGGCCACCAAGGTAGCGGTGAAGTTTCTCATCTCCTCTTCGATCTGAGCCAGGGGTACGGAGTAGCCATGCTGAGCGCAGATGGCCGCACAGATCTCAGCATCAGAAAAGCGAGGCTGGATGAGGGTCATTCCGACATCGAAGAGGATAGCCTTGTAGTGTGAAGACATTTTTTATCCTTTGTGCTTTAGGAGCACCACCTGCATATCGTCGGGGAGAGTACCCTTGGTGACCTTGAGGCTCTCTTGGGGGATCCCTTTCACCCCCATCACCTTAAGAAACCTATCTACTGAGTCCAAAGGGGACTCACCCACAGCCTCGGTCCGATAGTGCATCGGTATCACCACCCGCGGCTCCAAGAGGCTTATCACCTCCGAGGCCTCGGCCGCATTTATGGTGGTATGAGAGCCCACGGGGATGAGAAGGATATCTATATCGCTCAGACCCTCCACCTGAGACCGGGTTGTTACCTGCCCTAGGTCGCCCAGATGACAAACGGTTAGTCCCTCAAAATCGAAAAGGTATATGGTGTTCTTGCCCCTGTCCTGACCCTTCCGCCTATCGTGGTAGGAGGCGATACCGGTGATGAATATCCCTTGGATCTCATATTCGCCGGGCCCGTCGATCACCTTGGGGGAGCCCCTTACCCCTTTCAAGTAGTTGTGGCCCGGATGGTGGTGGCTGATGGTGACGATATCGGCCCGCAGTCGTGGTAGAGTGTACCCCATCTCCTTGCCATAGGGGTCGGTGACCACCACACCTCCTCTGCTCCGCAGCCGAAAACAGGAATGGCCATACCAATTGATCTCCATTTTTGCGTTTTCCTTCTATGTGCTATTTGCCATACTTCTCAACTAATTCCCGCACCGTGAGCAATTCAATCTCTAAATCGTTTTTTCTTTTCACCCTTGCAACCTCATCGTAGGCTCCCTTGGTGAAACCGAAAGCCACTACATAGCCCTTTTGCTTCCTCGCTCGTCTAATAGCGGTCTCAAACTTATCTATCTCAGGCCTTCCGATACTCTCTTGTTGTTTTACCTGGATTGGGTCGCGCTCCATAAAACTGTACCCATCGATGCCCATATCTGCGGTTTTCCTATCAGAGGCGGTGCCACTCATGATTCCAATGGCCCAGTTCTGGAATTCAATCGGGGTTAGTTTCTTCAGTTCTTCTCGCTCGTAGGCGATTCCGATGATCTCGACTGGCCTCGCTCCTGCTTTGGCCAGTCTCCACTTCATCAACTTGCAAGCCGTCGGCGCAACATCAATGCCCAACCACCTCCTTCGCAGGCGGTGAGCAACTACCAGAGTCGTGCCACATCCGCAAAATGGATCGAACACCAAATCGCCCTCCTTCGAGGAAGCTTTGATAATCCGTTCTAGCAGGGCCTCCGGTTTCTGAGTTGGATAGCCAAGGCGCTCTTTTGCTCGTGGGTTAATTGGGGGAATGTCATCCCAGATAGTGTGTACTGCCTGCCCCTTGGTCTCATCGAGATAGCGCTTGATTTGCGGGATGCCTCCTGGCGACACGTATATTCTCCCTTGTCTCTCAATCTCTAGCATCTTCTCCTTGGTAAAGCGCCAAGGCCTCGTTACGCCATGAAACTCATAGACTGGCCCTCTTCCAGCGGGCGGGTTCAAATTGTCCAGCCGATACTTTCTTCCATCGGCATCTACGTACTTGAAGTGACTCTTGATATACCTCTCTTTGTAGGGGCGGTACTGGCGGTGGAAAGTGTACTTATTTGACTTGGTGTAGAACAGGATGGTATCATTAACGTTGCCGAACCGCTTGGCATCGGCATGGAAAGTGAATCTTTGCCACACAATAGCATTCTTGAAGTTGCTGGCCCCAAACAAGTCATCCGTCATTAGCCGCAGGTGATGCTCTGCGTGCCAATCACAATGTAGGTAGAATGACCCCGTTCGTTTGAGGATTCGATGCATCTCAAAGACTCGCTCCCTCATCCAACCAATATAGTGCTCTATGCCGCCCTTCCAGCGGTCCTCAAAGGAGCGGACTTCTGCACCATCGTTGAAAATCACTTCGTAATATTTGTTGGAGAAGAATGGCGGGTCAATGTAAATGAAGTCAACGAACTCATCGGGAAATTGGCGCATCCATTCTAGGTTATCCCCGCAATAGATTACCCCCTCAAGTTTCACGGTTCGCCTCCTATTTATACCTTATCATCGGATAGCGCCGTTGTCAATTGTTCGGTCCCTGGCCTGTCACGTGCCAGCCCGCCCTGGTACGTGGTGGGCCAGGGGACAGGCTGGTTTGGCTGAGAGTTCACCCTATGCTAGAATGGTGGTTAGTTTGACAAGATAGAGCCCTAAGGCTATAATAGGCGGTCTAAAAAGGGAGAAAGGAGCAAATGGCCTCTATGAACGAAGAGAAGAGTCCCTTCATCAAGGCTTTGGAGATCCTTTTAGAGGGGGAACGGACGGGGCAACTGATCAACTTCATGCTCATCCCCCTCCTTTTGATCCTGACCGCTTTTTTACCCCCCATCTCTCTAGTCGATCGGGTGCTCTCTGCCGGTTTTACCACCATCACCTTGGCTGGCGGCTCGGTAGTAGATACCGACGGGACGCAACTCACTATTCTGCCTCAGGGGCTCTCCCAGCGCATCCGGGTGCGTCTCACCTCCCTCTCTCGATTGGACTTCATTGCGGGGAAGACGGAAGAGGGGGGGGCTATGGAGTTGATACCCCCCTACCTGGATATGAAGAGCCCTCTCTACCTCCTGGAGGTGAGGGGCCTCATGCCAGAAGCCTCCTTTCTCACCATCCCCATCCCTAACGACGCCGAGCCACTGGCCACCTTGGACATTTACCAATGGACCGGCGAGGAGTGGCACTACCTCCCCCATAAGATCATCCCTGAGGACGACGTCATAGAGACCCACCTCTCTTCCCTCCCCCGAGGCATAGCGGTTATGCAGACCAGGCTCCGCCCCCCCTCCGTCGCTTGTGAGTTGGGCGAGGGAGGCACGCTGGCAGAGGCAAAGAGTGATATTCTGGCTGGGGTCAGCGCTCGAGGCCTCTTCCTCCAAAGCGATGGGCTGAGTGGCGAGGCTACGATCGGGGGAGAGATCGGTCCCTTGGCTCAAGTGGGAGACTATGTGGTCATACCGACCCTGGAGAACAGGGGGAACGGGGTGATACGGGGCGATCTCACTCATAACATCTTGGTGAGCGAGGACTTGAGGCGAAACCATATCCAAGAGATAGTGGCTCTGGTAGTGGAGAACGACTACGCGGGCATTCGGATCGACTACGCAGGCATAGGCCTTTCTCTGCGAGAGGATTTCACCGCCTTCATCACCGAACTGGCAGAGCAATTACACACCGAAGGGAAAGCGCTGACCGTGAGGGTGGAGACGCCGGTACAGATAGCGGAGGATCGCTGGGATACAGGGGGGTACGATTGGGAAGCGCTAGGGCAGGTAGTAGATGGTTTGCAGTTGCCGGCCCTTTCTCTCCCCCAGACCTACGTTCCTGGTGGACAGATGGAAGCGCTCCTAAACTATGCCGTAGGAGTGGTGGATCGCTACAAGGTTCGCCTCACCCTCTCCGCCCAGGCCCGCGACCGCGTGGGAGATCAAGAGACTTCCCTCTCCTACGATGAGGCTCTGGGGCTTTTGGGTAGTCAGATCGCCCTCCCACGAGAGGAGGTAAACCCTGGTCAGAGCCTGACCATGGAGCCGTCCTCCCTCAAGGATTGGGAGATACAATACCTAGAGGGGGATCATACCTATTGGTTCACCCATCAAGATGAGAGAGGTGAGCATACCGTTTATTTGGAGAACGCGGCAAGCATAGCCCATAAGTTGGAACTGGCCAGAGCCTTCAACCTGCAAGGGGTGGTGGTCAAAGGTCTCTTGGATGAGGGGGGCGACGAAAGGGTTTGGGAGACCCTCGGTCAATACGCCGCCGCCCTGCCTTGCACGGCCGAAAGCCAGTTCGCCATCCTATGGCAGGTGATGGACGCCAAGGGAGAGTCGGTGGCGGAGGAGGTCTGTTCCCTGGATGATCCCACCTTCTCCTGGACGGTGCCGAAGGCGGGGGAATATACTATCTCTTATGCCATCTCCGACGACGGAGGGCAAACCGCCTCGGTCGTTGGAGGGGAGGCTCTCCTGGTGGCCTTAGCGCCCACCCCCACGCCTACGCCCGCTCCCACTCCCGTTCCCACCACCCCCACCCCTACTCCGCCCTCCTCCACCGCGCCCGCACCGACCCCTACACCCACTCCCGCCCCCGTCGTTAGACCGGCGACAGTGGGGACAGGGTTCGACTACGGCATCCAGGTTCACCCCTTTAATCAAAATCACGGCGAACTTGTGAACTGGGTGCAGGGGCTAGGCTTCCGCTGGGTGAAATTTCAGATCTGGTGGGCATGGTTAGAGCCTCAGCAAGGACAGCGTAACTGGAATGTTCACGGGTTAGAGGAAGCGGTAAACGCCTTCCACAACGCCGGTATCAAGATCTTGTTTAGCGTAGTGGTGGCTCCGCCATGGTCTAGGAGCAGTGGCGACTACGGTGGACCCCCAGATGATTATAACCTTTACGCTGACTTTGTGGGCGATTTGAGTAGGCATTTCCAAGGAAGAGTACAAGCCATCGAGGTAATGAACGAGACCAACCTGCCTCGCGAATGGGGTGTACCAAACGCGGGTCAGTACGTGGATCTTTTGTGCCGAGCCTACAACAGCATAAAGGCTGCCGATCCGAGCATGATTGTGGTCTCTGGGGCCCCCACCCCTACTGGAGGAGGCTTCGGGGCTATAGACGATCGCACATATTTGACCCAGATGTATCAAACAGGGCGGTTGAAGGGCTGTTCCGATGCTATCGGAGTTCATCCCAGTGGGTATCTCAGCCCCCCTAACGTGCGTTGGCCGCAGGGCGATCTCCCTGACCAGGGTTATGATGATCACCCCAGTTTCTTCTTCCTTAACACTATAGAAGATTATCACAACATCACCTGTCAATTCGGGGATTGCAACAAACGTCTCTGGGCTACCGAGTTCGGATGGGCTGCTTCCGAAGGTATAGGGCCTTGCCAAGAGTGGAATGGGTGCCCTTATGCTACCGCGAATACAGAGCGGGAACAGGCGGATTGGCTCGTTCAGGCCTACCAGGTCGGTAAGCAAAAGGGGTTCATGGGTGCCATGTTCCTATGGAACCTGAACTACGGCCTCACGGATCTCGCGGATGGAAAGCCGGAATTTGGCATCATTCGCCCTGATCGGAACTTGCGACCAGCCTACAACGACCTGGCAAACATGCCCAAGTGAGAGATTAAAAGACAGTGGTCGATAGGTGTGGGGCAGGAGCGCTGCTCCACACCTTTTCTTGGAGAAAAGATGAGATCGAAGAGCGGCTGGTTCAATAGGGGAGTAGGGGTGTTGATTATCTTCACCGCCCTCCTCTTCGGCTCCCTGGCCGCCCGGCTCCTTTTCCCCATGCTTCCCCTGCGCCTCAAGACAGTCCATCCTCCCTCGCCGCCGACTCCCGCTCTCGATGGATCAACCCTCAGAGTTGCCGCTTCCACCTTCGCACCCTCACCTCAACCCCCAACACCTGTGCCCAGCCTTACACCTATAGAAGCATCGGCAACGGCTATGGAGAACCCGCCCCCAGCGGCGACACAACCGCCCCCCTCCCCCACACCCACGAACACACCCTCGGCCTCTACCCCCCCCGAGCCCACTTCCACCCCAACACCAGCACCAGTGGCTCCCTGTGGGACGGTGATGTGCCAACTTTTGCACCACCTGGCTGACCTCTCCACCCTGCCCGAGCCCACCGATACCACCATCTTCCAAAAATCGAGCCAGGATACCACCAACCTGGAACATTACTGGGATTACTTCAACAGCGACGAGTGGTTCCTGGCCCGAGGGTTTCAGATTCGCACCGGCTATGATGGCCAGAAGGAGTACGTCATCCTGCCCCGCACAGAAGGGCCCGGTTATATCCCCCGCATCTATTTCACCCATCGGCAACACAACTGGGACCTAAAGGAAGGGGACGACCCCGAAAGCCCCGAGGCCACCGAGTGGGGCTATTTCCATGAGGTAGGGAATATCCGCTTCTATTTCGACGATGAGGCGACCCCGCGCATCGATATGCCGGTGACCGAGTTCTTTCGTGGTGATGTTTGGCCCTTCATGGCTCCCCTGGTGCGCCACTACGGTACCGGCAACGGCGGCGACGTTTCCTACACCCCCATCCCCTTCTCCCACTCGGTGGTGGTGGCCACCACTGGCCGGCCCCAACACCTACAGATCGAGGTGGTGAAGTTCAATCAGGACCCAGGGAACCTCAATAGTTTCAACACTTCCTTGAACCCCACGGAGGCCCAGGAACTGAATCGGGTCATCGACCTCTGGAATAACCGAGGAGAACACCCTTACTATCCGAGGGGAGATCTCGTCTCCTTGAAGCGAGACCTGACCATCCCTCCCTTCTCCTCGACAGAGGTAACCCTCCCCGGCCCCGGGGTCATCACTTCCCTCAGGCTCCGCTTGGCCAGCGGGCAGGATGAGAGGCTCAATATGAAGATCTTCTGGGATGGCGAGGCCACCCCCAGCGTTGAGGCCCCCCTTCGTAGCCTCTTCGGGACGGCGGAAGAGATGAGACGCTACCGCTCTTTGCCTTTAGGGATCGTCTGGAACGGAGAGAGGAATGAGTTTTATAACTACTTCCCCATGCCTTTCAATAACCAAGCGAGGATACTCTTCGAGAACGGCAGAGGAGACGCCGCGGATATGCGGGTGGAGATCCTCTATCATCCCGCGCCTTTCAAGGAGCGCATCGCTAGGTTTCACGCCGTCTTCAAAAGGGAGAGGCTCCAGGCCAGGAAGGACGATGGAGGCCACTACATCCTGGCCGACCTCCACGGGAGCGGGAGGTATGTGGGTTGCATCCTCACTATGTATGACTACCAGAGAGGAGATTTCGATCCAAACTGGAACTTGCCCTTCCTGGAGAGCGATGTGAATATCTGGGTGGATGGAGTCTATGCT
>DFBK01000023.1:0-3905 GCA_002366595.1 Anaerolineales bacterium UBA3082
GACCTTAGTGAGCGCGGAAGCCGTGGAGTGGCGCTGGGGAATTCCCAGCCGGGGATGGTTTACGCTCAGGTGGTCCCCCCCGGGGTTATAAGATCATCCTCTCCGCAGGGGGCCAGGAGTACCAATACCACAGCGACCAAGAGCGGGTAGTCTTGGTGGAGCACGATGGATAATCCTCCTCTCCGGCCACCACAAGGTCAAAGGAGAGGTCTTCCGGTACCTCTGAATCTAAACCAAAGCAATGAGGTCATCCTTTACGGGGGCAAGAAGCCACACTATTACCGAATGCCTAGAAGGTGCTCCTTGGGAAACGGGGTACGCCTTTAGAGGTATATCGTCAAAACGCTGAGTAAATCGCGCCCACCGGTCATGGGCACCTGGCCATGGTCACCGGTTTGGGCTGGCCGCCGACTCCGTTGGCGGCAGCGACGTAGGGGTCGGCGTGGCCGCTGGCCCACAGGATGTCGCAAGCAGAACAACTAAAACGAGGGAGATGCAAACAACTATGCACTTACTTCGATGAAACATAACCATTTCAATTGCCTCCTCTCATAATCTTAACTGTGGAGCGGATGAGCCTAGTAGAACTCATCCGCCCCACTCTCCAACTCACGATGTCTCGGAACGCTTAATCTCGCCTACATCTCTATATATAGGCAGGAAGAGGGCCAATGTCCTCTTCAGCCTGCGCTAGCAGCGCGTCCCAATTTGCGGGCAGCTCTATCTCCGCGCTTGTTGGCACGCCCGCACAGCATCCCATGCCCATCCAATAGCTGTGCATACCTTGTGCTCCTCCGGCAACCACCAATATCAAGTTACCAGGCTCCTTTGCCCAATACTTTTCTGGACTTGGCTTGATCTCCGCCGACCTCTCCCAAAGATAGGCCAACACCTTTTCCTTCGTCCAACCGAGAGCCGATAGCGCTTGAGTGTTAGTGTATGCTACAAGCTGGACTCCAGGCGCCCCACCTCGGTCGAACGCCCCAGGAGGCCCAAACATCTGAGTGTCCCTAGTGATATTGGTCGCAAAGCCATCCAACAAAGTTCGGGCCTGCTCATCGTCGATTGGATTCCCACCACGCGTATTGCAGGTGCTCCTGGCGACATGAACTGTAACGACGTTACTCCCTGCGGGGAAGCCGCGGTCCACGCTGAGTGGTGGCCAGTCATCAGGAAGGTGATCCTCATCTTCAGCGAAAACTATATTGGTATATCTGGCTGGCCCGCCGTAGATTGCCATAGTTCCTATCCCTGGAACGGCTCCGCCTACATTCATTAAGAGGAATCTGATGGCACGTCCAATGCTCCCACCGGCTGGGTGCGACGGAACAGGACCTAGGCAGCCATAGCCTGAAGGTAGGCGGATTTGTTTGCCTATTGGCCCATTTACAATCAACACAGGGTAAGTCGAGCAAGTGGTTGCATTGAAAGACTGATGTATTAACTCAGGATCGAGTATTGCCTGCATAGCAGCGATGAGCACGGGCATGTACTCCGGACGCCCTCCAGCCATGGCGAGAGCGATAGCAAGCATTTTCACGGTCCCTATCCCGCCTCTGGGCAGGATTTTGCCGATTTCTGTGTCAGGAGAGAGGTCTGTGCCAGTCAATATCCAGTCAACCCGATCATCTGTTGCAGGTAGCTGCGGTAGACCATCGCCCCAATCACGCTGCAGGAAAAGATAGTTCAAATTGGCAAGGGCTTCCTGATAGTCCTTGCCTTCCACTGCTATCTTCTCCCCCGGGTAGATAATCCCCTTCTCTGTTACCTCCGGCTGCCATTTCGTCAGGCCGTAGACGATGTGCTCTATACCCTCCTTGAGAGGAGTCAGGTCACTACATTCTCCGACACAAGGTCCTACCGGCTCGAACATCGCTAGAGGGAATTCGTGAACCGAGGGGCCCTCGGGGGCAAATCCGAAACCAGCATACGCATTGCCCACGACCTGTGTAAAGCCTTTCCGCGTAAGCACCATCGTGGGGATGCCCGCTATCTCAACCATTGCAGCAGCCCGACCGGCTGCCGTGGAGCATGACCCTCAACCGGCGTTCCCGGTGATAACGGCATCGCACCCCGCTGCCTTTACTAGGTCACCTATACCCGACGACTCGGCTGTAATTACATCAGTCCCGCTGGGAAACTCAGTCCAGGGGATAAACTTTATCGTAGGGTACAGCTTTGTCAGCACCTCCTCGATTAAAGCGAATGTCCTATCGGCCTGCCAGGACTCATTCGATATTTCACAGATCGTCTTGCCCTCCAGGGTGTCCAGTCGAGGTGAGAAGAGCTGTGTTACCTCGATGGCACCGGTAGGATCGTACACCTCTAATGTTACCGGGCCTGCCTCCCCCGGTGGGCAAGGCATCTCGACTATCTTGGTGACCTCGACGGGGACCTCCACCGTCTCCTTGACGACCTCTGGCGTGGGCGCTGCGCAACTGGCTAACGCCCCTGCGCCAGCCACTGCCGCAGCACCAACGGCTGCTCCCTTGACGAACTCTCTTCGGGATAGTTCCTTCGGTGCTTCCTTTTCCTTTGCCACCTTTCCTCCTCTTTTATCGGATTCCTTTCCTCCCAGGATCCCGTAGGGAACAGGATCCCATGGGAAAGCGTTGGATTTTGGTGATCGCTTAACCCCGTATAAGCATTTAGTATGAGCCGCTTAATCACCTCCTTCTGCATACAAAATCCTGAGCCTCTCCCGGCACTTGTCATGCCAAGATTATTGACTCAGGATTCGATAAACATAACCCTTCCCCTAGGCATCCTTTATGGTGACCCATCCTGCCCCCACCATCAGAGTATCCGGTAAGACGATGTCACCATCCTGTAGAACGGACTTCCCTAGAATTAAATCCATTATACCACTTTCCAGAAATTTGTCAAGGGTCATCTCCGGAGATGTTGAAAAAGTCGCAAAAATTCTTTTGTATCGATAATTGCTCCCACAAGCGGTTAGAATTTGAATGATCGTAGGGACAGAAGGCAATCAGACACACGGTGAATGCAGTTTGTCTCCCACTCTGCTAAACGAGGAAGCGTTTTCAACACTCTCTCTTGTAGTGTCTGTAGACCTCAGTGCCACCCCCTAGGAGAGTGATTCTGCGCCCCCTAGATCACCTCTCCAGCATTTGGGCTAGTTTATAGAACTCCAGATCCACGCTCTTCGGGATAGCCAGCACCTTCTCCAGGTCGGTGGCCACCACCTTGTTCCCGATGAGCCCCACCATCTTGCCCTTTTGCCCCTTCATCAGTTGTTGGACCGCGGCCGCTCCCAACCGGGTGGCTAGCAGACGGTCGAAGGCGGTGGGTGAGCCCCCACGTTGGACGTGACCCAAGATGGTGACCCGGACCTCGAAACCTAGTTTCCTCCCACTTAGATGCTGGGCTAAGGTCTGGGTATCGGGCTTGGCTCCCTCGGCTACCACGGCGATGAAGTGGGCCTTTCCCCGCACATAGGCGTCCTTGACCCTCTCCGCCAGTTCCTCGCAACTGGTCTCCACTTCGGGTATGACGATCGCTTCTGCCCCTCCGGCGATCCCTCCCATCAGGGCCAGATAGCCTGAATTCCTCCCCATCACCTCCACTAAGAAGGCCCTCTGATGAGAAGAGGCGGTATCTTTAATCCTATCGATAGCATCCAAGAGCGTATTTAGAGCCGTATCTACCCCGATCGCTATGTCAGTGAAGGCCAGGTCGTTATCGATGGTGGCGGGGATGCCTATCACTGGGGAACCCATCTGGTGAAGTTTGAGAGCGCCGGTCTGGGACCCGTCGCCGCCGATAACCACTAAAGCCTCGAGGCCGTGACGATTGAGGTTCCGCAAGGCCGTCCGCTGACCTTCCTCGGTCTTAAACTCGGGGCAACGAGCGGTCTCCAAAAAGGTGCCTCCTTTCTGGATGAT
>DFBK01000023.1:3943-33140 GCA_002366595.1 Anaerolineales bacterium UBA3082
CGCACCACAGCCCTGATGCAGGGGTTCTCACCTGGGGCATCACCTCCGCTGGTTAGTATGCCGATTCTCTTCATGAGTTCTCTCCTGCCTCAGTAGCCAGATCTCCAACTTTTCCTCTCACCAACTCAAGGGGTCTTCTCTCGATATAGCGGAGAGGGCTTTTGGGGCATCCGCTGGGCCAGATAGCGATACACCCTTTCCACAGACCTGGGTTTGGAACCGGTTTAATCTTCTCGGCATCAAGCGATGAACGGTCTGATTGTACCCTTGACCGTAGGCCTCGGCGGCGGAATAGGGTCAAGCGTGCCTCTCGGCTTCCGGTGCCAGCCGCAGAAGCCGGAAAAACCACGGGGCACCCAGGCTGATCCACACACCGATGAGCCCGTAGCGCAGGAAGCAGAAGACCAGGTAGAGCGCCGATTCCTCGCCAGGCAATACCATCTTGAGCCCTAGGTAGAGTGCGATAACGATCACGCCGCCGATGAGGAAGCGCAAGATTCGCTGCCACCAAGGCCCGCGGGCATTGAAAGGGAGATACCGATGCTTCAGCGCTAACCCCACCCCCGAGCCAGCCACTGCTGCCATCGCTGCGGTGGTGTCCTCGACAGGATGAATCAGAAGCAGCAAGAGAGGCACAGCCAGCGCAATCAGGATCTGCTGGCCCAGACTCAGCCTCGCCAGCCACTTCTCGGCTCTCGGTTGCATACCCAGATAGAGACCTAAGAAGATCGCGCCGATCGCCCAGCCAGCGAACACATCTGTGGGAAAGTGCACGCCCAGGTAGATACGCGAGAAGCCGATCAGCACTATCAGCCCGATGGCTGTCCCCCAGAACCAGCCCTTGCGTGACCAGGCAGCGATGCTACCCCATACCACGACGGCTGACTGGGCGTGGCCGCTGGGCAGTCCGTATCCTTCGGCGGAGGAAAGCCGCACACTGGGGTTGAGATCAAAGGGACGCGGCTGCTGGAACAGGCCCTTCAGATCGGTGTTAAGATAGCTCGAGAGCAGAAAGAGGACGGCCAGGCGCGCGCCCAGTCCAAAGTCCACACACCATAAGAGCAGGGGTAAGAGAAACAAGTAAAACTCTTCTCCTCCCATAAAGGTGATGGCGCGGAAGACGCTGTCCAACACAGGCCCGTGGATTTGCTGGATGGCGATGATGAGATCAATGCCCCATTCCAAAAGGGCTTCCATTGAGTCTCCTTCTTCGCTGCCAACTGAGAACTGACCTCTAGCCTGACTCTAAGGCTATGGCGTCTAACTTCCCAGATATGATAAGAGGAAGAAGCGAGGGGAACCTACATCTCTTCTATGCGGAGGCTTCCCCCGCCCAAGATAGCGATGAGGGCTTCTTCTAGTTCTTTCGAGTAGCCGGTGGTGGCGTTGGGAAAATCTAACTGTACAACCCCTTCTTTCCGGGGTAGGTATAGGGTGAAGCGGTCCGAGCCTCGATGGCGGGTTAAGAGATGGTGTACCTCTCCTAGCCTTCTTACATCCGCCTCTTGATCGTCACTATGAGGAAAAGTGATATGGAGTTGGTAGATGGTAGGCTCCTTCTGGGGAGAAGGCTCCCCTTTCTCATACCCTCTCTCATATTCGGTGGCCGAGTGGCATATCAGTTTCGCTTCCTCCTCATCGTTCGCCTGTACCCTCCCCTCCACCACCAAGATCTTGTCGGGCACCCAGAGATGTTTCGTCTCCCTGTAGACACCGGGGAAGACGATGACCTCGATTTCGCCCCTTAAATCTTCCAGACGGGCGAAAGCCATAGGGTCACCTTTCTTAGTGACGATGCGACGCACCTGAGAGACCATCCCCAGCGTGGTCACCCTTTGCCCCTCCCTCAACTCCTCGATCTCTCCGCATAATGTGATGTCAGACTCTTCCAAATCTTGAGCGATCCTCTGAAGGGGGTGTTCGGAGATATAGACCCCTAACAGTTCCCTCTCCCAGGCCAGTTTCTGTTTATGGGGGATCTCCGAAAGATCATGGAGGACGAGGAAGTTCTGACTACTAGCCCCGAAGAGGCTCATTTGGCCCACTTCTTGAGCGCGATGGGCCTTAGCACTTAAGGCCATCATTTGACTGATGCTCCCCAAAAGTTCTCCCCGGGTTCCCAAATCGTCGAGGACTCCACACTGGATAAGGCACTCTAAAGCCCGGCGGTTAACCTGCCGGAGATCCACCCGGCGGGCAAAATCCTCGGCGTTCTTGAAAATCTGCCCCTGACGAGCCTCGAGGATGGCGCTCACTGGCCCCTGCCCCACGTTCTTGATAGCCCCCAAGCCGAAATGAACCGCTCCCTCCTCTATGGTGAAATCCCAGGAACTGTAATTGATGTTAGGAGGGAGCACCTCTATCTCCAAGCGACGACATTCCGCCACCTCAGCGGCCACCTTGTCGGTATCCCCTTTCTCCACAGAGAGAAGAGCGGCCATATATTCCACCGGGTATTTGGCTTTAAGGAAAGCGGTCTGACAGGTGATCACCGCATAGGCCGCGGCATGGGCCTTGTTGAACCCATAACGGCCAAAATACTCTAACATATCGAATATCTCGTTGGCCTTATCCTCTCTGATGCCTCGAGATACGGCCCCCTCTATGAACTTCCGGCGCTGTCGCTTTAATTTCTGGGCCTTCTTTTTCCCTATCGCTTCCCGCAAGAGGTCTGCTTCGCTGGGGGTAAAGCCCGCTAGCTGCATGGCGATCTGGATCACCTGATCTTGGTAAACGATTATCCCGTAGGTCTCCTTTAGGATGGGCTCCAGATCGGGCAAAGGGTAGGTGATAGGTGTCAAGCCTTGCTTTCTTCTGATGAAGTCACCGATATATTTCATAGGCCCCGGACGATAGAGGGCGATGGTAGCCATCACATCGCCGAAGCAGGTCGGGCGGAGCTCCTTTAGGACCCTGCGCATCCCCGCACTCTCCACTTGGAAGACGCCTACCACATCCCCGACCGACAGGAGTTCATAGATGGCTGGGTCGTTAAGGTTCAACCCCCCCGGGGTGAGTTCGAGGCCTCGCCTCTCCTTCACCAGTTCCATGGCCCGTCTGATAACGGTCAGGGTGGAGAGGCCCAGAAGGTCCATCTTCAAGAGACCGATCTGCAAGAGGCCATCCATGGCGTATTGGGTGATCACCCCCTTGCCCCTGATAGCCTTCTGAAGGGGGACATACTCGGTGAGCGGTTCATCGGTGATCACCACCCCTGCCGCATGGGTAGAAGCGTGGCGAGCAACCCCCTCCAGGCTCTGGGCGGCTTCGATAAGTTCTTTGACATAAGATCGGCTCTCGCAAAGTTCTCGCAGTTCCGGTGAGATCTTCAGGGCCTCACCGATAGTGGCTCCAAAGGGGATAAGTTTGGCCACCCGGTCCACATCGCCAGGGGGGAGATCGAGGGCTCGCCCCGTATCTCGGATGGCCGCCCGGGCGGCCATGTGCCCGAAAGTGATGATTTGAGCCACATGATCCGTGCCATACTTGTGCACTACGTAGTCGATCACCTCCCCTCGACGGTCCTCAGGGAAGTCCATGTCGATATCCGGCATGGAGAGGCGGCCAGGGTTCAGAAACCGCTCAAAGATGAGGCCATGACTCAGGGGGTCCAGATCGGTGATCCCTAAAGCGTAGGAGACGATGCTGCCCGCCGCCGAGCCTCGCCCTGGCCCTACCAGGATGCCTTGTTCTTTGGCGAACTGGACGATATCTGAAACGATGAGGAAATAGGTGGCGAAGTCCATCTTCTGAATGAGAGAGAGTTCGTACTTTAGCCGTTCTTGGATCTGGGGAGTGATCTCCAGGTACCGTTTCCTGATCCCTTCTTCTGCCAGATGGGTCAGATAAGAGTCGGCGGTGAAACCCTCGGGAACCTGGTAGGCTGGCAAACAAAGCCTGCCGAATTCGAAGGTCACCTCACACCGCTGAGCGATCTCTACCGTGTTTGCCAAAGCCTCAGGGACCTCGGCGAAGAGAGCAGCCATCTCCTCCGGGCTCCTCAGGTGGAAGCCGCTCCCTTCCATCCTCATCCGGTTGGGGTCGTTGATCGTAGTGTTGGTCTGGATGCAAAGGAGAAGTTCATGGGCCTTGGCGTCCTCGGGGTTGACGTAGTGGACATCGTTGGTGGCCACCAGAGGGATCGACAGTTCCTTCCCCAAGGCTACCAGCCCCTTGTTGACGGCCTCCATTTCCGACAGATCGTGGTCTTGGAGTTCGAGATAGAAATTCCCCTCTCCGAAGGCCTCTTTGTACCATAGAGCAGCCTCACGGGCTCTCCCTAGGCTTCCCCGGGAGATGAGCCGCGGTATCTCTCCTGAGCCGCAGGCCGAGAGGGCGATCAAACCTTCGGCGTATCGGGCCAAGAGTTCTTTGTCCACTCGAGGTTTGTAATAAAACCCTTCCAGGTGGGCTTTGGTGACCAAGGTGATAAGGTTCTTGTACCCCTTTTCGTTCTCCGCTAAGAGGATGAGATGATAGGGTTTGGCCGCTGCCTTGGCCCTTCGCTCCTTTAGGGAGCCCAAGGCGAGGTAGATCTCGCAGCCCAAGATCGGCTTTACGCCCTGGGCCTGTGCTGCCTCGTAGAAGGGGAGAATGGCGTACATAGCACCATGGTCGGTGAGGGCTAAGGCCCTCATCCCCAAAGCCTTAGCCCGAGAAACCAGATCATCGACCCGTGCTAGGCCATCGAGGAGCGAATATTCGCTATGAACATGGAGGTGTACGAACTCTGGCAAACTGAAACTCCTGCCGTGGAGATAGAGTCATTATAGCACTAAACTCCTCAGGGGTGAATAGAAACCACTCTGGAGCGCTCGAGTTTTAAGGTTTATGAAGATGGCTTGCCAGTGGGCTGGAACCGGTAACGCCATCCCCACTTACTATGTTAAAGGTCTTTTTTGACAGGCTGCTCTTTATGGGATATGCTTTTTGCATCTAGGGAGGGAAGTTTGCCCGAACTGCCAGAGGTAGAGACCATCCGGCGGGACTTGGAGCCCCTGGTCTTGGGGGTTACTATCGTGGGGGTGGAACTCTTTTGGTCGGGGAGTATCGCCCGGCCCTCAGCCCAAGAGTTCGAAGGTCTCATCACCGGGCGGACGATTTTGCGTTTGGGCCGCCGAGGGAAATATCTCATCTTCCTCCTCTCAGGGGGTTGGAACCTCGTCGTCCACTTGGCTATGACCGGCCGTCTTCTGGTCAATCAGGTGAAGAGGGATAAGCATACCCGCGCCGTCTTTCACTTGGAAGATGAGAGCGACCTTCTCTTCGTGAATATGCGGAAGTTCGGACGCCTCTATCTAGTAAAGGACGCACAGGAGGTGGTGGGGCAGCTGGGCCCTGAACCTCTGGAGGCGGAATTCACCCCCCAAAGGTTCGCCCATCTCTTGGCTAACCGCCGCGGAGCGCTTAAGCCTCTCCTCTTGAATCAGCATTTCCTCGCCGGCCTGGGCAACATCTACGCCAACGAGGCTCCCTTTGTTGCAGAGCTCCACCCTCTACGGCGAGCCGATACCCTCTCCCCCGCAGAGGTGGAGCGCCTCTATAAGGCTATCCGATCGGTCCTAGAGGAAGCGATTGAGGATGGAGGCACCACCCTGGGGGACACCCCGGGGGACTACCGGAGGCCCAGCGGGGAGAAGGGCAAACACCAGGAGAGGCTCCAGGTTTTCCAGCGAACTGGCGGCCCCTGCCCTCGCTGCGGGGCCACTATCGAACGGATGGTTCTCGGTGGCCGAGGTACCTACTTTTGTCCCCACTGCCAGAGGTGAAATCTTCTCACTAGAAGCGATTTATTGTATAATTATTTTATTGGAGGCGAGATGGCGGAACGGAAAGTGCGCATCCTCATCGCCAAGCCGGGCTTGGATGGCCATGACCGAGGGGCTAAGGTGGTGGCTCGAGCCCTCCGTGACGCGGGTTTGGAGGTGATCTACACCGGGCTGAGGCAGACGCCGGAGATGATCGCTGAAACAGCATTGCAAGAGGATGTGGATCTGGTGGGCTTAAGCATCCTTTCGGGGGCCCATATGACCCTCTTCCCCCGCATATTGAAACTTCTCCAGGAGAAGGGGTTAGGCGACATCCCCGTCTTGGCCGGCGGCATCATCCCCGACGAGGATCTCCCAGCCCTTAAAGAGATGGGTATCGCCGACGTCTTCGGGCCGGGTACCTCCACCCAAGAGATAGTGGAATCCATCAACCAGACCCTCAAGAGGACCTAGCCTTGGAGATAGTGGAGCGGTTTCTGGCTGGAGATCGAAGGGCTGCGGCTCGCCTGATAAGCCTGATAGAGAACGATGCTTCTCAAGCCCCACAACTCTTGGCCGCCCTTTACCCCCATACCGGGCGAGCCCATATCGTAGGGGTGACCGGATCCCCGGGGACAGGTAAGAGCACTCTAGTCGGCGAGTTGACGAAGAAGATCAGGGTTCGGGGAGAGAAGGTGGGGATCGTAGCCGTGGACCCCAGCAGCCCCTTCAGCGGTGGTGCTCTTCTGGGAGACCGCATCCGGATGCAGGAGTTGAGCACCGACGAGGGGGTATTCATCCGCAGCATGGCCACTCGGGGCAGTCTGGGCGGCTTGGCCCGAGCCACAGGCGATGTGGTGAAGGTTCTCGACGCTTTGGGCCAAGATCTGATCTTCATAGAGACCGTAGGAGCCGGCCAGTCGGAGGTGGAGATCGCGCGGGCGGCCCATACCGTCGTCGTGGTAGTGGCTCCTGGTCTAGGAGATGAGATCCAGGCTATCAAGGCCGGGCTGTTTGAGATCGCTGATATCTTCGTGGTGAACAAGGCCGACCGGGAAGGGGCGGAAGGAGCCGTGGCCACCCTGAACTATCCCTTGGATATGAACCAGACTGAAGGTGACCGCTGGCGGCCTCCCATCCTCAAGACGGTAGCCATCCGCGGCGAAGGGGTGGAGGCCCTAGTCGATGCTCTAAAAGAGCACCTGGGGTATCTCAAAGAGAGCGGCCAATTAGAGTTGAAGAACCGACAGCGAAGCGAGGAGGAGGTGAAACGAATCGTAGAAGAGGCGCTCTTGGAACGGTTGCTCTCTCGTCTGAAGGAGGGGGAATGGGAGAGGATGATGCTCCGCATCGCCGATCGAGAACTCGACCCCTACACTGCGGCGGAAAAACTATTGGAATCTGCAGGTGATCTCGGGAAAGAGGGTTAGGCTCCGGGCCATCGAGAGGGAGAATATCCCCACCTTTCTCCACTGGCTCAATGATCCCGAGGTGCAACGGTACCTAGGTCGAACCCCCTTCCCTTTCTCCTTCGCCGAATCCTTACAGGATCCCTGTGGGAGAAGAAAGATGGTTCGAGAGGTAACTGAATGACGAGAAAAGTCGCATCTTCGCCATCGAGACGGAGAAAGGAGTGCTTATCGGCAACATCGGTCTGCATGAGATAGACTATAAAGATGGCAAGGCTACCCTAGGGATCATGATCGGGGAGAAGGGGTATTGGGATCAGGGTTACGGCACCGATGCCGTCCGCACCCTCTTGAGGTTCGCCTTCCAGGAGTTGAATCTACACCGCGTATCCCTGGAGGTCTTTGACTTTCCTGTAAAGAAAGCGCGCTATACGATGCTATGAGAAGTGTGGCTTCCGCCAGGAGGGAGTAGCCAGAGAGGACTCCTTTCGTGGTGGGAAGCGACACGACAAGATATTGATGGGCATCCTACGCCTGGAGTTCGAGGGAGATGAAGATGATCCACCCAACGACTGAGGGAGAACAGATATACGGAGAGTTAGCCATCTTCTCAGGCACCGCCAACCCTGAGTTGGCTGAAGAGATAGCCGACTATTTGGGGGTCCCTCTGCGGGAGGCGGATGTCTTTCAATTTCCCAACGAGAATACCTTCGTGCGACTCCATGACAGCGTCCGCTCCCAAGATGTTTTCCTCATCCAGCCCACCTGTTCGCCAGTGAATGATAATATTATGGAACTTTTGATCTTTATCGATTGTCTGAGACGGGACTCGGCGGGGCGGATCACAGCGGTGGTACCCTACTACGCCTACGGCCGCACCGATAAGAAGGATCAACCGCGAGTGCCCATCACCGCGCGGCTGATAGCCGATATGATCACCGTGGCTGGGGCGGATCGCTTCTTAACCATCGACCTCCACGCCGGACAAATCCAAGGGTTCTTCACCATCCCGGTGGACGATATCACCGCCTTCCACATGTTAAGCGACTACTTCGTGGAGAAGGCGGTGCCCAACTCTGTAGTGGTGGCCCCGGACATCGGTGCCTCCAAGAAGGTTCGCAACTTCGCCGAGAAGTTGGCTCTGCCCCTAGCCATCGTCGAGAAGCGGCGCACCAATCTGCCCGATGGCTCCAAGACGGAGGTCTTCAACCTCATGGGCGACGTCAAGGGGAAGAACGCTATCGTCTTCGACGATGAGATAGATACGGCGGAGACCCTGGAGGATGCGGTGAATCTTCTGAGGGAGGAAGGCGCGGAGGATATCTACGCCTGTGTCACCCATGCCCTCCTCTCCGACCTGGCCACAGATCGGCTGAAGAAAATGAACCTCAAAGAACTGGTGATCACCAACACCGTCCCCGTGCCCTCTCGAAAGAGGCTAGATAATATGACCATCCTCTCCGTGGGTCCCCTCCTGGGAGAGGTGATAAGGCGGATCCACCTGGGTATCTCCGTAGGGGAGATGTTTGGCGAGTAAAGAGATCAAGCCTCACAAAAAGAGGAGCCAATTATAGGCTCCTCTTTAGTTTTGGCAAGAGCGGCTCTATTGTGGATATATAGGTCGTTCAGCCCGAGATGCTGTCACCAACCTTTCATTATCAGGGGCAGGAATATCTGATGAGAGACTACTACCTCCGCTGCGACCACATTGTCCGCAGGGTTGGCCTCCGGGCCGGTCGAACTCAAGGTCAGGGTTACCGGATAGCGGGTGCCGCGGGCCGCTCCGGAGGGCACTTGAACATACAGGACGAAATTCCCGCCCTCCAGAAAGGCCAGGTCTGGTAGGTTCCAGGTCACCTCGTTCCCGATTACTGTAGGGCTGATGCCGGAGGTATCGCCGATGTAGGTGAGGGCAGCGTCCAGCGTGGCGGTGAGCACCACAGTGGTGGCTGTGGTTGCGCCGTGGTTAGCGTAGTGCACCCCTATCGCAGCGTTGCCCCCCGGCGGCACGAGAAAGAGGGAGGCACTTAAGGCAACCAGCCCATCCACATCTGAAGGTGGCGTCCAACTGTAGGAGGTGTTCCCATAGCCGTAGTAACTAGTTTCAATGTAGGGGCTGGTGGCCTGGCTTGTGCGGAAGATCATCGGGTCCGTGAGGACGTTGCCGTTGCCGCCCACCAGAGCATAGTAGAGGTTGCGCCGATTATTCCAGTCGTAATCCATCCAGGTGAGGATGCCGCGGCTAACGTTGTCAGCGGCGACGGAGGCATACCTATCCCCAGTCGTAGCCACGGGATTGGCCAGACACGTGGGGCCAGCAATACGGTTAAAAGAGGTATCCAAAACGGCGAAGCGAATGCGTGGCAACCACTCACCAGCAAAACACCCCCACGCATCCCAGGCAACCAATACATGGCCATTTGAGAGCTGGACAGCATCAGGATTACTCCAATCTATGGCCATTTCGTCAATGGAAAGATTTGTCGCTGCTTTTACTATATTCCCATTGCTGTCCAACACAGCGAAGTAAACGTCGTCATCGCCGTCTGCCCTCCGGACCCAGGTGAGAAAGCCCCTGTTACTAGAGAGGGAAGCCAGGTTGGGATCGTAGTAGCCCTCATCCGACCCTGGTGTATCGAAGGTAAAGCGAGTGATGGGTTTGACCTCGGCGCCGGAGGTATCACGGACAGCGTAGTAGATGTCATCCAGGCTGCCATCAGCCGTGTTCATGGCCCGCTTCCAGGCCAGGACGAAGCGGTTGTCCATCGTGGCTGCGATCCTCGGGTCCCAAAACCTTGGGACATCAACAGGCGCTGAGCCATACCCCCAGATGGGGTTATTGGTTAGGTTCGTTGGTGGCACGACAACCGTCCCGGCAGCGTTCAGAACAGCGTAGTAGATGTTATAGTTCCAGGTGGAATCGGTCGACTTGTAGAGATACCGATACCACAGCACCCCGATGTTCCCATTAGGGGCCACCGCCACGGCGGGAGCGTAATCGTAGGTGTTCACTGTGGCGCCAGAGTGGTCAGTTAGTTTGCTCACCCCCCGCACCGTGTGGCCGTAGCGGTCTAGCAGGGTGTACTCGATCTCTGTGACGTACACGCTGCCCTCGCTGCGCCATCTGGTCCAGAAGTAGGCGAAACTGTCGGGCATCTCGGCCACGGCCCCGTTGTAGCCCCAGTACCAGTCCGATGTGACCTTCTTCAGGGCCCGGGCAAGGGGCTGGACCAAGTAGAGGCTCATCGCCCCGTCGGCATCGTCCCCGAAGACCTGGGCGAAGGGGGCTGGAATGGCGACAGAGAGCGTGGCTGTCTTGCTTTTGGAAGTATTCAACGAAGAGCGAGCCGTGAGGCTAAGAGCATTGTTGTCACCTACGACCGCCCCACCGGGGACGGTGACCTGAACAGTGATAGTGATGGCCTCTCCCTGGGCCACCGGGCCAGTATCCACCGTGCCGTCGCTGTCCGTGTCGGTTAGCGGTGTTACCCCGTCGGCGGCGTAGAGGGCGGCCGGCCAGGTGGTTGTCGTGAATAGGTCATAGGTATCGGCTCCCAGTTCGCCGGTGTTGCGGATGGTCTGCTCGAAACTCACCGTGGCACCAGGGGTCGTGAATCGGCCCTGGGCGGTAGGGTGCATCTGCACTCTCGCGGAGGGCGGCGGGCGGTCGAAAAGCACCGCCTTGTAGGACGGGGCTTGCGCGCAGAAGTCTGTGTAGGCCAATCCGTCCAGTCCGGCTGAGTCCTCGATGCCAGCCTGGCCGCACCACCAACCACTCCCGTAGGTCATCAGCCAATACTGGAAGAGGATGTCGCCGTTCTCGTAGAGGATGACTTCAAAGGTGTAATCATCATCGCCACCATAGCCGTTGCCGTGATACCACTCGGCGACGAAGTAGCGGTTTGGTGCGGTGCCACCGAGCAGGTAATAAACCCCGCCCCCGCTGAAATACATCGGCGACCAGTAAGGGGCGATCACATTGTTAGGTAGTTCCGGGCTGGGGATTTGGCCTTGACGCACGCCTAGACTCTCATTGACAAAGCCGATCGTCCCGCTACTCGTAAGGAAGAGTTGATTGTAGGTGTTCTCATAATATTTGAAAGCGAAGCCAATATTGATCGGTCCAGTCGATTCTCCGTAGCCGGTCATTCCCGTGTTGGCGCCGCCAGTGGCGTCCACCCAACTGAGGGACACCGAGTCGTCCCAGGTGTAGCCGAACTCATCGGGGCCGCCAGTAGCCTGGAGGGGGGTAATGCCGGCAGGGGTCATCTCCGGTCGATAACCCTCCGAGGCCACCCAGTAGCCTTCCGGCGATTTTAGCCACAGGCCGTGGGGTCCTTCCGGGCTGCGAGGACATTCTGGGGGGCAAGGCGGCAGCGGGGGCTCCGGGCCTTGTGCCTCTACATTAGCTAGCCAGGCTAGACCCAAGAGCAGAGCCACGCTTAAGAAAAGTGGAAACAGGTATCGGATTTTTATTCCTGCACCTCCAGGCCATAAGGTGAAGCCACTATGCTCTCCTCACAGGGCTATGACCAGTATAGCACGGTTCTTTTGTAGTGTCAAGCACTTTATGTTCTAGGTGGACCTCCACTGGTTGCTATCGTTTGTAGAACTTGTGACTTGTGCGCTCGGAGTAGCCTTGTGGTATAATATCTTTTGATGCCATGTTTAAGAATATCTTGACCAAAGTCGTTGGCGACCCCAACGAGCGAGAACTGAAGAGACTTGCGCCTATCGTCGACGAGACCAACGCTTTGGAGTCGAAGTTCGAGAGGCTCACGGACGAGGAACTGCGGGATAAGACCACCGAGTTCAAAGGTCGTCTCTATGCCGGCGAGACGATGGAGGAACTCCTCCCCGAGGCCTTCGCTGCTGTGCGCGAGGCCTCCAAGCGAACCATAGGCTTGCGCCATTTCGATGTGCAACTGATAGGAGGCGTAGTCCTTCACCAGGGAAAGGTAGCAGAGATGAAAACCGGCGAGGGGAAGACCCTCGTCGCTACTTTGTCCCTTTACCTTAACGCCCTAGAGGGAAAAGGGGGGCATCTAGTCACCGTCAACGACTATCTGGCCAAGCGGGATACCCAGTGGATGGGGCCCATCTACCATATATTGGGGCTGTCGGTGGGTTGTATCCAGTCTTTGGCCGCCGATCCCGAACGCTCATCTTTCCTCTTCGATCCCGACTATCCGGCTACCGACGACCGTTTTCTTAACCTTCGCCCTGTCTCCCGCCAGGAAGCCTATGCCGCAGACATAACCTACGGCACCAATAACGAGTTCGGCTTCGACTACCTGCGGGACAACATGGTCTGGGACCTCTCCCAATGCGCCCAACGGGGCCACCATTACGCTATCGTAGATGAGGTGGACTACATCCTCATCGATGAGGCCCGTACCCCTCTCATCATCTCCGGCCCCGCCGAGGAGTCGGGCGAGAATTATCTCCGCTTCGCCAAGTTAGTCCCCGGGCTTCGCCCTGAAGACTACGCTGTCGATGAAAAGGCCAGGATCGTGACCATTACCGAAGATGGGATCTCCAAGGTAGAGAGTTGGCTGGGCATCGACAACCTCTACTCCCCAGAGCATTACGAGTTGACCCCTTTCCTGGATCAAGCCTTGCGGGCCCACACCCTCTTCAAGCGAGACCGGGATTACATCGTCAAGGATGGGCAGGTGATCATCGTCGATGAATTCACCGGTCGGCTGATGTATGGGCGGCGATACTCCGAGGGGCTCCATCAGGCGATCGAGGCCAAAGAAGGGGTGGAAATACAGCGGGAGTCCCTGACACTGGCCACCATAACCTTCCAGAACTATTTCCGCATGTACGAGAAGTTGGCAGGCATGACCGGTACCGCGGCCACCGAGGCTGAGGAGTTGGACAAGATCTACGGCCTCGATGTGGTGGTCATCCCCACCCATAAGCCGATGATCCGCCTCGACCAGCCAGATCTGGTCTATAAGACCGAAAGGGCTAAGTTCCGCGCGGTGGGGAAGGAGATTGAGGAATTGCATAAAGGGGGACAACCGGTCTTGGTGGGAACTATATTCATCGAGAAATCGGAAGCCCTATCCAACATGCTGAAGCGGAAAGGGATACCCCACCAGGTGCTCAACGCCAAACACCATGAAAAAGAGGCCCACATCATCGCCCAAGCCGGCCGTTCAGGGGCTGTCACCATCGCCACCAACATGGCTGGTCGGGGCGTGGACATCCTCTTGGGAGGAAACCCCGAGGAGTTGGCCCGGGATATGCTCCGCAAGCGGGACATGGAACTCACCGAGATGACGGAAGAAGAGTGGGAGGAGACTTTACGTGAGGCCAGGGCGATCTGCGAAGAGGACAAAGAGAAGGTGCTGTCTTGGGGTGGGTTACACCTCTTGGGCACAGAACGGCACGAGGCGCGTCGCATAGATAACCAGTTACGGGGTCGTTCGGGCCGCCAAGGTGACCCGGGCTCCTCCCGTTTCTATGTATCCTTGGAAGATGACCTGATGCGCCGATTCGGGGGCTCTACCGTGGCTGGCCTCATGGACAGGTTGGGTGTGGAGGAGGATATCCCCATCGAGCACAACCTAGTCTCCAAGTCCATCGAGAACGCCCAAATCAAGGTCGAGGGCTATAACTTCGATATCCGCAAGCACCTCCTCGAATACGACGATGTGATAAATAAGCAAAGGCAGCTCATCTACGATCAGAGGCGGAAGATCTTAAGCGAAGAGAGTCTGCGCCCCATCACCATGGATATGGTGAGCGAGGAGTTGGGCGACCTGGTAAGGGTCTATACCGGGGGCCATCCCGAGGAGTGGGACCTCGAAGGGCTATTCAATGCAGCCCGGGTTATCTTGCCCTTCCCCCCAAAACTTACCCCTCGCCGTTGGGAGGGGTTTTCCTCCGGGGAGATAGAGGACGACCTTCTCCAATTGGCGCAAGAGTATTACGATGAGAAGGAGCGACGTCTAGGACGCGAACTGATCTCCCGAGTAGAACGGTTAGTGCTTCTGCGGGTGGTGGACAATTTATGGATAAAACACCTTACCGCCTTGGATGAGTTGCGCCAAGGCGTGGGACTCCGGGCTTTCGGTCAAAGGGACCCCCTGGTGGAGTTCAAGACCGAAGCCTATGGGATGTTCCAGGCCCTCATGGCTAACATCCGGCAGGATGTGGCCCGCCTCATCTACCATGCTGAGGTGGTTCGCCAACCTGCTCCCCGCCCCGTGCGGGAGGTGCGTGAACCCGGGGGGCGGAGGCCGGTGGCCACGGCCAAGAAGAAGGTGGGACGGAACGACCCTTGTCCCTGCGGTAGCGGCAAGAAGTATAAGCATTGTTGCCTCCGGCAAAAGAAGCGAGGTCACTAACTATTTTTGCAAAGCGAGAGATGATGGGAAGACCAGTGGTCGTCTTCGCTGGCCCCTTCGGCAGTGGAAAGACGGAGACGGCCATCAATTACGCCCTCCAGTTGGCTGAGGAGGATCATTCGGTCACCCTGGTAGACCTCGATGTGGTGACCACCTACCTTCGGGTTCGTGAGGTAGAGGAGAGGTTAAGGGAAAAGGGGTTGAGGGTGATAACCCCTTCTGAGGCGGGGGATATCGATCTCCCAGCCATCACCCCCCAGATCTGGGGGGCGCTAGGGGGACAGGATGGTCGCGTAGTGGTGGATGTGGGGGGATCGGCCCCAGGTGCCAGGAGCATGGGACAGTTCAGTTCCCGCCTTAAGAAGGTGGGTTACGCCATGAACTTAGTGGTCAACCCCTACCGTCCCTTCACCACCACCGTGGAGGGGATCGAAAAGGCGAGCCAAGAGATCGCCGATTCCTCTCGCCTCCAGTTCACCGCCTTGGTGAGCAACCCTAATCTCATGGAAGAGACCACCTTAGAGGTGATAGATGAGGGCCATCTTGTAGTCCAAGAGGCCTCTTATCGGCTAGGCTTGCCCATAGCCTTTCTTTGCGTCAGGGCTGACCTAGTTGAAGAGGTGGAAGAGCGCTACGGCCTACCTATCCTACCCTTAAACCGTTACCTCCTCGCTCCTTGGGAGAGGTAATAAAGATGTGGAGGTTGCATAGTGGCAAAAGGAACCATACTCATCGACGAGGATCGATGCAAAGGGTGTGAACTTTGCACCACAGTCTGTCCCTTCGGCCTGGTGCATATAGCCAACCACTTCAACGCCAAAGGGTATCGACCCTCGACCCTCGTAGACCCCGAGGGGAAGTGCACCGGCTGCACCCTTTGCGCCAGGATCTGCCCGGACGTGGCTATCACTGTCTATAGGGAAGGAGTGTAGTTCATGGCCAAGATTCTGATGAAAGGGAACGAAGCGATCGCCGAGGCGGCTATCCGGGCCGGTTGCCAGGCTTACTTCGGCTACCCCATAACCCCCCAGACGGAACTTTTGGAGTATATGTCCCGACGAATGGTGGAGTTAGGGCGGGTCTTTCTCCAGGCGGAAAGCGAACTGTCGGCCATCAATATGGTTTACGGGGCGGCCTGCGCGGGGGCTAGAGTGATGACCTCTACCTCCAGCCCCGGTTTCAGCCTGATGCAGGAAGGGATCTCCTATATCGTCTGCTCTGAGGTGCCCGCCGTGGTGATCAACGTTATGCGCGGAGGCCCGGGCCTAGGGAACATCCAACCTGCCCAGGGAGACTACTTCCAAATGACCAAGGGTGGTGGCCATGGCGATTATAATGTCATCGTCTTGGCTCCCACCACCTTGCAGGAGGCTATCGACCTGACCATCCTGGCCTTCGATTTGGCCGATAAGTACCGCTCTTTGGTGACCATCATCGCCGACGGGATGATAGGCCAGATCATGGAGCCCGTGGAGTTGCCAGAGATAGAGCCTCCCCAGCGCCCGGAGCAGCCTTGGGCCTTGACCGGGGCCAAGGGGAGAGAGAAAAATATCATCACCTCCCTCTACCTAGGGGGGCTCCCTCTGGAGAAGGTAAACCTGCGGCTGCAGGAGACCTTAGAGGAGATAAAGGGTAACGAGGTTAGGTACGCAGAGTATATGCTGGAGGGGGCTGAGATCGTCGTCGTGGCCTATGGCACGGCGGGCCGCATCGCCCAAACGGCCATTAAGGAGGCCAGGGAGGAAGGGATTCCGGCCGGCCTCTTCCGCCCCATCACCATGTTCCCCTTCCCCTACGATAGGCTGGATGAGGTAGCCAAGGGCGTGGAGCATCTCTTGGTCTTCGAACTCAACGCCGGCCAGATGCTGGAAGATGTGCACCTAGCCACCCGTGACCGGTTACCCATCCACTTTTATGGAAAGATGGGAGGCGTGGTCCCCTCGCCGGCGGAGGTCTTGGCTGAGATAGAGAAGATAGCCAGCCCCCAACGAGGAGAAAGATAATGGAGAGAAAGGTAGTCTTTGCCAAGCCTGAGGCTTTAACCGATGCCCCTACCCACTACTGCCCCGGTTGCACCCACGGCGTCGTCCACCGCCTCATCGCCGAGGTGATCGACAAGTTGGGAATTCGGGAGATTACCATTGGTATCGCCCCGGTGGGGTGTGCAGTTTTGGCCTATAACTACTTCAATCTGGATGTGGCGGAGGCGGCTCACGGCCGGGCCCCGGCTATGGCTACCGGTCTGAAGCGGGTCCAGCCCGACAAGGTGGTCTTCACTTACCAAGGGGATGGAGACCTGGCCGCCATAGGCACCGCCGAGATCGTCCACGCCGCCAGCAGAGGGGAGAATATCACCACCATCTTCATCAATAACGCCGTCTACGGCATGACGGGAGGCCAGATGGCTCCCACTACCTTGCCTGGCCAAGTCACCACCTCTACCCCCTTCGGCCGGGATGTGAAAATAGCCGGCTACCCTCTTCGGGTGGCGGAACTTATCGCCACTACCAGCGGGGCGGCCTATGTAGTGAGGCGGATGGTCACAAAACCAGCCACCATCGCCAGCGCCAAGAAGGCTATAAAGTTGGCTTTCCAGGCGCAGAGGGCGGAGTTGGGGTTCTCCTTGGTGGAGATCCTCTCCTCCTGTCCCACCAATTGGGGGCTCAACCCCCGGGAGGCCCTAGAGTGGGTGGAAGAGAATATGGCGGCCTACTACCCTTTGGGCGACTACAAGGTGATAGATGAGGTGAAAAGCCTTAAATGAGGGGAGCGAATATGCATGAGCAGATCATCATCTCCGGCTTTGGTGGCCAAGGAGCCCTTTTCGCTGGCCAGGTTCTCACCTACGCGGGCCTCAAAGAGGGGCGGAATGTGACTTGGCTCCCCTCCTATGGCCCCGAGATGCGAGGAGGCACCGCCCGCTGTACCGTGACCCTCTCCGATGAACCGATAGGCTCGCCCATCACCGATAGCCCCACCGTCGTCATCGCCATGAACCCCCCTTCCATGGAGATGTTCGAGCCCCGGGTGAAGCCCGGAGGTTTCCTCTTCGTTAATAGTTCCATAGTGAGCACCGATTCCACTCGGAAGGATATCACCACCATCCAGGTGCCGGCCAACGATATCGCCGAGGAGTTGGGAAACGAGCGGATGGCCAACATGGTCCTTCTAGGAGCCCTGATAAGGGCCACGGGGGTCATCTCTATGAAGTCGGCTACAGTCGCTCTAGAGGAGAACCTACCGGAGAGGAGACGCCATCTTCTGCCCTTGAATGAAAAAGCCCTACGACAGGGTGCGGAGGTGGTAGAGAAGGTAGCACGAGGCTAGGCGGATGCTTCTGGGCCAAGTGCAACTGGAGATCGTCTCCGACAGAACCTTCTGGCTTGACGGCGGGGCCCATTTCGGATTGGTGCCCCGCCTCCTTTGGGAAAAGGTCATCGCTCCCGATGATCTAAACCGCGTCCCTATGGCCCTTAACTGTCTCCTCATAGAGTCCCAAGGGAAGAGGATCCTGATAGATACCGGGGTGGGGGATAAACTGTCGGTCAAGCGGAGGGAGATTCTGAACCTGGAGCGCCAAAAGGGGCTAGTGGAGAGCCTCAAAGAGAAGGGGGTGGAGCCCAAAGAGGTGGACGTAGTCATAAACACCCATCTTCACGCCGATCACTGCGGGGGGAACACCAGAATGGAGGCGGGAAGAGCGATACCTACCTTCCCCCAAGCCGACTACTGGGTGCAAGAGGAGGAATGGGAGGCCGCACAACACCCCAATGAGCGGACGCGAGCCGCTTACCTTCCAGAGAACTACGATCCCCTTCAGGAGAGGGGAAACTTACGCCTTATCAAGGGGGATACCCCTGTCACCTCCGAGGTGCGCTGTATCGTCACCCCCGGCCACACCAGATACCACCAATCGGTGGTGGTCGAATCCGGGGGGAAGATGGCTCTCTATCTAGGCGATCTTGCGCCCTGGGCGGTGAACATCGAAAGGTTGGCCTGGGTTCCTGCGGCTGATGTCGAACCTCTAGTCAACATTGAGACTAAGCGGCGGATACGAGAGTGGGCGTTAGAGGAGGAAGTGCTCCTCATCTTTGAACACGACCCCCATATAAAGACCGGTTACCTACGTCGGGTGGGGAAAGAATTTAGAGTAGAAGCAGTGGAGGTATAAATCAGTTCAGGTAACCCCTCAAGAGACGGCTGCGGCTGGGATGACGGGAGCGACGCATAGCCTCGGCTTGGATCTGGCGTACCCGTTCTCGAGTGAGGCAGAAGATCTGCCTCACCTCCTCCAGGGTGTAACTCCGGCCACCGTCCCAAAATGCGGTCTCTCCATCGCCCCAGGGAGCCCAATCAGCTCTGCCAAGGTTGGCTATGGTGGGGTTGCCTTGTGCTGTCCTACTCAGCCATCAATGACGCCCATTGGCACTCTCACCTCCATGGCAAAGGGCAGGTGAATTTTGGGCTCCCTTGTCGTGGTGAAGATGGCCTAAGGTTTCCTAGCCGCTACTCGATATGGAAAGGGGCCTTTTGCCAAGAGGCCTCTTCACTTAATCCTGATCTCTCTTTTCGAAGATCGCCATCCACTCCTTCACTTCGGAGGAGGAGAGCCCTTCTTCTTTAATCGTTGGCTCCGTGAAGGGAAGCCTTTTAGGACGGGATAGCATCCTGGCGAACCTCTGGGCGGTTATCATTTTGGCTCTTCTGGCCCGGGCCGCTCGGCGCACTTCTCGATCCGAGGAGACGACGGTTAAGCCCTTGGGGGAGGGGCTTTTCTTTAAGAGGTTGATTATCAGCGTGTCCGCTTTGGAGCCTGGAGGGGCGAAGAGGACCTTGATCCCTTTGCCCTGCAACCTCTTGGCGGGAGGGGGCCCTTGTCCAGGATCGAAGACCACGATGATGGGCCTCCCCCTCTCTCGATGGTATTCCTCTAGACGAGCGACTAATTTCTCCTCATCATGGGGGTCGGAGAGGGAGATCTCTAACATCTGGCCTATCAAGTTGTGTCCATCGATGACCAACATAAGCGTCTCCCACTAAGCCGAAACAGGTTTATTTCCACAGATTCCTCTCCTCGAACTCCTTGAGCGCCTTCTCCAGTTCGGTTTGGCGGATGGCTAGGGTGAGATCGCCCCGGGTCCTCTCTAGAACCCCCCGCACCATGTCCGTGATGTGACGGAGACCATGGGTTATAGCCTTGGGGTAATCGATAGTCACCAGCACGCCGTATATATCCTCCATGGAACCCAGGATCTCTTCACCCCTTTCTGTCTCCCCGTGCCGGATAAGATCCAGTATATGGCGTCTCATCTCCCCTACCGCTTCCCCCAACCCTTTAAGATAGGCCGGATACTCCACTTCCAGTTCCTTGGGGCTGGGCAGTTCCTCCCCGGCTATGAGGGCGTAGGTGATATTCGCCTCCACAAACTCCTTAAGCGCATCCTGGGTGTAGCCGGAGTGGTAGAGGTCGGGATGCCCGGCCAGGCTACCCTTCAGTTCTTGGGCCAAGTTCCTCCCCTCGACCAACATCTTTTTTGCCTCGTCCAGTTCTCCACGGTGTACGGCGCGGATGGTGTTGGCCGAATGTCTGACCAGTTGCCGAGAGAGGGGGAGAACTCTCTCCCGGACGGCGTTCTTGGCCTCCAGAGCCTCCAGGGCCGCTTGGGCTATCTTTTGTAGATCGGTCATTTTTATCGCCTCCAGTGAAGAGATCGTAACCCAAATGGGCGACGGTGTCAAAAGGCTGCCACGTTAGACCCTACCATAGGGCGAAGAAATGGTGCACCGGGCCGTGACCTTGCCCCAGATGCCAATCTATCGCCCCTTGCAAAGCCTGAGTGATGTACTCCTTGGCTGTCCTTACCGCATTTGGGACATCCTGGCCCTTGGCTAATCCAGCGGCTATGGCTGAGGCGAAGGTGCAACCGGTACCGTGGTCGTTTTTCGTCTCCAGGCGAGGGGCAGGGAATTCTAGAAAGTGATGGCCGTCATAAAGGAGGTCAACGCTTTCTCTCTCCAGATGCCCTCCTTTAACCACTACATTCTGCGGCCCCAGCCTATGAATCGCCTTGGCTGCCTCTTTCATCTCCTCTAGGTTGGAGATGGGTAAGCGGGATAAGACCCTGGCCTCGTGGAGGTTAGGAGTCACCACCTTGGCCAGGGGAAAAAGGTCGTGGACCAGGGTAACATGAGCCTCTTCTCTTAGGAGGGGGTCCCCGCTCTTGGCGATCATCACCGGGTCGATCACCAGGTTCTCCACCTGGTATCGCCTTAGTTTCTCTGCCACCAGGGCTATTATCTTCGTGTTAGAGAGCATCCCGGTCTTGATGGCGTCGGCGCCGATGTCGGTGAGCACGGAGTCGATCTGGAGCCCCACGAACTCCGGAGGGAGGTCGTAGATCCCTTGCACCCCCACCGTGTTTTGGGCGGTGATGGAGGTGAGGACGCTCATGCCGTAGACCCCCAGGGCGGCGAAGGTCTTCAGATCCGCTTGGATACCGGCTCCGCCCCCCGAATCGGAGCCAGCGATGGTTAGCGCTCTGTACATCCTACCTCCTTCGAAAGTGATCCCAGCCCCTCGCTTCTAAGGGGAGGCTTTCGCCGCTGGGAAGCACCAGATTCATCCCCTCCCCAATGATCTCGCCGATGATGGTCACCGGTGTCATCGTCTCGTCTTCAACTAGGGCAGCCAGTTCCTCTGCTTTATCGGCCGGGGCGGTGAAGATGAGTTCGTAATCCTCACCTGAGTGGAGAGCCCATTCTAAAGGGTCTTTGCCCAAGGCCTCGGCGACGGCGCGGGTAGCGGGAGAGATGGGTAACGAGTTGGCCCATAGTCGGACTCCTACCCCACTGGCCTCACAGATGTGGGCTAAGTCGCTTACCGTCCCGTCGCTGACATCGATCATAGAGGTGGCTATTCTCGCGCGAGCGATGGCTCTCCCCTCTTTGAGTCGTGGGGTGGGTGTGAGGTGGGCTTTCAATACCTGTTTTGCCTCTTTCCCTGCGCGGTCTCTTGTGGGGTCGAGAAGGAACGCCAAGCCAGCCCCTGAATCCCCTACGCTGCCTGTAACCAGCACCTTGTCGCCGGGGCGAGCCCCAGACCGCAGCAATAGATGCTCCACCTCCACCTCTCCCAGAAGGAAGATATCGATCATCATCCCCGGCGAATGGGACATATTGCCCCCCACTATCTGGACCCCGGCCGCCTCCGTCTCTTCTTTGAGTCCTTCGTAGAGGCCATCCACATATTCTACGGTGGTCTCCTTGGGCAGGGCCAGGGATACCAGAAGGTAGGTGGGCAACCCTCCCATGGCCGCGATATCGCTTATGTTTATGGCCGCCGCCTTGCGGCCCAACTGGTAGGGGGAGATCGTCTCCTTAAGAAAATGGATCCCCTCCACTTGGATGTCGCAGGTGGCTAAGAGGTATCTGTCCCCTCGAGCGCTAAGGACAGCCACATCGTCGCCGATGCCCACTACCACCCCAGCCTCTGGAGGGCCGATCGCCTCCTTCACCCGGTCGATGAGGCCGAACTCGCCGATCTCGGTGATGAGCATCATGCTCCTTTCCGGGCTGCCTCTACCGTTTCCCGCAGGCGGCGGGCGGCGGCAGTGATGTCGGGGGCGCTGACCACCGCAGAGATGACGGCCACACCGTCAGCGCCACAAGCGATCACCTCCGTCGCATTCTCTTCATTTATCCCCCCGATGGCTATCACCGGGAGGTTGACGGCCTCAACGATAGCCCTCAGCCCTTCCAGTCCGGTGGGAGATGGGGCATCGGGCTTGGTAGGGGTGGTGAAGACCGGCGAGGCCGATACATAATCGGCTCCATCTTTTTCCGCTTGGAGGGCCTCCTCCACGGTGGAGGCCGAAACCCCCAGGATCTTATGGGGCCCTATAAGTTGCCGGGCCAAGGTGGCTGGCATGTCATCTTGCCCCACATGAACCCCGTCTGCATCCACGGCCAAGGCTACGTCGAGACGGTCGTTGACGATGAGGGGGATATTGGCCTTGTCGGTCAACTCCTTTATCTTCCTTGCCGTCTCCATTAGTTGCCGGGTGGTCATCTCCTTCTCTCGAAATTGGATGATGGAGGCCCCGCCCTCTATAGCCGCTTGGGCCACCTCCAGATGGGAACGCCCATGGGATAACTTGGCATCGGTGATCACATATAGAATCCAGTCCATCTTACCCTCCTTCCAAGAAAAGAGCCTTAGTCCCGTCCGATCTTATGGGCCAGTGCCGATGCTGATGATACGCCAGCCGATGCCCGCAACCTCCTCCTTTAATAAGACGAAGAATACATGGTGGCCACTGGAGTCAGCGAAGTACAGGCTTGGCTCATACTCGACGTCGATGTCAACCTTGTATTCCACCACTCCCTCGGGGTTTCCCAGAACCGGCAGTAGTTCGATCTTGTTCACCGTGACGCTGCGAACCCTCTGTCGGTATGGGTCAGCGTGGTAGTCGGTGTAGTAGAGCGCCAAGTCGTCCATGTTAGAGAAGAGGAAGTCGGTTAACGAGCGCCGGGTGAGGCAAGCGTAGGCCCGCTCTTCGTCGTGGTCATTGAGCGCCTCATAGTAGCGGGCAATGATCTCTTCTGGCGTAAAGGTGGCAAGTTCTCGCTCTATTTCATTATTCAGGTTGACAGCCCCACTTGCCACCAGCCACTCGCTCCAATCCATCCTCGTGATCTCCTCAAACGGTTTCCGGTCGAGGGAACAGGCAAAGGCGTAGTGCCGGCCCTTGTCAATCCAGGCCCCGATGATCTTTGCATTGTGGGTGACTACGATGGCCCTGGCCTTAGTATATGGTCGGAGAAACTCAGGAAGCTCCTCCTGTAACTCATAGACGGTGGCCTCCACGCGCTGTCCCAGGTACGGTGACAAGTCTAAGTCGATGGCTTTGCTCAACTCGTTGTTATAGGCCCAATAGATAGGGATGGGGAACTCGCCGGGGCGGTGCTCGAAGCTCTGGGGCAGCGTGACCGGGTGCGTCGCCCACCGGCCGGTCGTCCATCCGTACCTAAAGAGCAATTCTCTGGCCTGGCGGTGGGCCTCGGCAGGGATGGGCAACGGCGCGAGGGTACAGCCCGTCATAGGGACAGCGGCCAACAGTACCAGGAGCAACGTCCCGATCACGATCCTCTTGAACATCTACTTGTCTCCTTCTGTACGCACATTGGGGCTAAAAGGTTCCGTAGCCACTATTTTCTACTCGCTCTTGTTAACTACGCTTCAAGCCCTCATCTGAAAGACTTCATAGCCCATACATTTATGGCCTTTGCAGAACGGAGTGCCTAAATGTTGGGCTTGTTGAGTAATCTTGTCCAAGCACTGCACTATTCCTAACAAGGGGGTTTCTATTTTACCGATCGTAACGTCTCCAGCATGCGCTCGAAGAGTGTGGGGTCTTGCCAAGTCGAAAGCATCAGCACGCGGTCGGGGAGTTGCACCAAGGCTTCCTCGCTTACTCCATATCTGAACCGCAGGACGGGCAGGCCATTGATCGTCATCGAACTCATTTTCAATCCCTGCTCGAATCCGGCGCGGGCCTCCTTCAACGTGGTCACATGCTCCGGCGGAGCCAGGTACAGCCGCACCCGGTACAGCGAGGGGTCAGCCTCCACCCCTGCTCCTCCGGCCAGCGGAACGAAGACATCGGCAGGGTGGAAGTTCTGAATGTAGATCGCGGTGGGATCATCGCTGCTGGCTGGCTCGACGACCCACCCGGATGGGTATTTGATGACGATGTCCCACTCGGGGTGGGTGTACAGCTCGGTCAGGGGCGTGGAACGTACGAGGAAACTATGTGCCGCACCGTGGGCCTCGCTCACCAACATCGTCGGCGGATCCAGGCTGGTGAACTCGCCCTGCACCGCTGTCAGGTAGCCGTGCTCGCACAGCCAATCAATGTTCTCTCGCCGGTAGCCTTCTGCAAGCACCAGACTTACTGGGAAGCGTTGCGAACCGCGCATCAGAACCAGACCGCCAAGGGTGTGTATCAGGTGACCTACCAGTTGCACCCGCTGCGGGTATTCCTGGCTCAGACATTTCTCGGCGGTGTCCGCTCCCGTGGGGCAGTTAATAATGGCCGAAATGTCCCGGGGCCAGTCAGTGGGCTGATAGACTATTGGGGCGGGGGTAGGGACCAGTGGCGCGGGGATGCAGCCCGTCACGGGGACAGCGGCCAACAATACCAGGATCAACGTCCCGACCACAATCCCCTTGGACATCTACTTGTCTCCTTACTTGTCAAGATAACAGACTTTGGCCCCCGCCACCACCTGCTCCGCCGTGAGGTTGTAGAGGGCATCGAAGAGGGCCACCTTGAAACTCCCCGGCCCCCTGGCCTCCTGAGCGGCTATCTCAGCGGCTAGGCCAAAAGAGACTAGCCCTCCCGTGGCGGCCAAGAGGTAGTCATCCTCTACCGCGGCGAAAGCGGCGATCATGGTAGTGGCCATGCAGCCGGTGCCGGTGATGGTTTTGAGCATCGGATGACCGTTATCCACAGCCATCACCCGTTCCCCATCGGAGATTATATCCCGTGCGCCGGTGATGGCTACTGTGAGTCGATATTTTTTGGCCAGAGCCTTGGCTACAGCGATGGGGTCTTCCACCTCCACGACGCTCTCCACCCCCTTGACCACCCCTCCCAGGCCGGTTAAGGCGCCGATCTCCCCGGAGTTTCCTCTGACTACGGCGATTTTGAGTTCCCCCAAGAGGCGCAGGTTGCTTTCAGTGCGCAGGGACGTCGCTCCCGCTCCCACCGGATCGAGGACGATAGGGATGCCCAATCGGTTAGCCTTACGACCTGCTATAATCATCGAGTCTACCCACTGGGGCGTGAGAGTGCCCGGGTTGAGGACTAACGCTCCCGCCATGCTGACCATATCGGCTACTTCTTCCTTGGCGTGGGCCATTACCGGCAAGGCCCCCACATGGAGGGTGACGTTGGCCGTGTCGTTCATCACCACGAAGTTCGTGATGTGGTGGAGGAGGGGTTTCTTTTGGCGTATTCGCTCTAAGATCCCGGCTATCTTTTCACTTAGGTCGTTCATTAGGTCTCCTCTTTGTAGCCCTCTAAATGGGAGGTTCCTCTACCTGGCCCTCGAGTGGTCATGCCCAAAGCGGAATACAAGAGTAGCGTGGCCACAAAACTGGGGATGGAAGCACCCAGCCAGGGGGCATAGTGGGCGATGGCGTGGTAGAGGATGACCCCTATGACCCAAGCCAGAAGCGCCCAGAGGTTGAACCCCCTGCGATACCAGTATGCTCCTCGAGGAGCATACAGTTCGTCTAGGTTGTAGTTGCGCTTGCGCAGGATGAAGTAGTCGGCGGCCAGGAGGCCGAAGAGGGGGACGAAGACAGAACCGATGAGCAGGAGAAAGTCGAAGTAGGCATCCATGGAGAGGATGGTGGCTAGGGCCAGGCTCATCACCCCGATGATTATCACCAAGAGTCTCTGTCCAACTTTGGGCAGGATGTTCTGGGTTGAAACTGCCGCTGAGTAAATGTCTGCAAAAGCGTTATCTGTCTCGTCAACCAGGATGATAGCTAGAGCCAGTGCTCCTCCGGTCATAGTCATGATGGCTGCGGCTAACCCCTCAGGGGCGGTCACATCGACACCGGGAACTAGGGCGAGCATAGCACCTAGGGTGTAGAACCAGACATTTGCCAAGAAATACCCGATATAAGTGCCCCAAAAGGCTGGCTTGCTTTTTCGAGCGAATCGATTGTAGTCCGCCACGAGGGGCATCCAGGAGATGGGCATAGCCACCACCAGGTCCACGGTCAACCAGAAGTTGCCACCTCCTTCGCCTCCAGCATGCAGGAGGGCGGATACATCAAGGTGGGTAAAGAGATATATGGTGATGAAAAGAGTCACTAGGTAAACAACCCAGATGCCGAATTTCTCCAGCCATTGGCGGACCACCACCAAAGGACCACCTAGAGCCAGAAAAACACACCATAGAGTGAAGATGAACAGCCATAAGGGGTAATTTGAGTAGTGAAAGAGTTGCTGACTGACATGATTGGCAGCCCTGGCCATGACCCACAATTCAAAGGCCGTCCAACCGAGAAGTTGAGCAAGGTTGAGAAGGGTGGGCAGGTAAGAGCCTCGCTGGCCCAAAGCAGGCCTTAGCATCACCATGGTGGGCACACCATTATCGCTGCCTACAATCCCTGCGAGGGAAAGGAGGAGGACACCTAGGGCGGTACCGATGATAATGGCCACCAGCGCCTGCCCCAGATTGAGTCCTGGCACTAGATAGGTACCCGCCTGGAGGACCAGAAGCCCCACGCCCAGGCTGGACCAGAGGACGAAGTAGTCTGGGAAGCCCAGGATTCGATGCTCCTTCGGAACCGGTTCGATCCCCCATTCGGGGGGCGGAGTGATCTTAAACATCTCTACCTCCTGAAAAATGAAAAGGCTGCTGCCAAGCGGAGGCGAGCAAGCCTTTCGAATTCTTGCTTCCCTACGCTGGCATTATCCAGATCAGGTTCAAAGGGTCAATGGCTCCTTTGGCTTATGCTCTCTCTATCTTTGAGCGTCTGTACATCGGGCACAAGCCAAACTGTTCCATCCTCTCAGCCTGGTTCACCAGGCTCCCCTAGCCCATATATTTAGTTTTTAAGTTTTGCCCGCATCTCTAGATAGACGGCAAAACCCCAACTCTATCTGTTTAACTATTATCCTACTCTCAAACGAAGAGACAGTCAAGCCAAAGAGTACCGTTTTCAGCCCATCGTAGGGCCATTTCTATGTTCTTACGACCTCCCCGCTACTAGCGACCTTTTCCTTTCTGCAGGATCTAGGCTTTTAGAAGCATAGCCCCCAGATCTTTGGCTGCTCGAGACATGTCAAGAAAGACGAGACCTAGTTTAGCCTTCGCCCTAGCCATCACGGTAAGGACCGCCTCCTCCCCGATGGAACTCAAGATGACATAGCCGTTCTCCCCCCGAACGTAAACCTGCTGGAGCGTCCCTCGGCCTAGCTCCCCAGCGATCCGTTCCCCTAGGGAGAGCATGGCCGCGGACATGGCGGAGACGCGATCTTCCTCCACCTCTTGAGGGAGGGCAGAAGCTATGATCAGGCCATCTACACTCACCACCGCCGAGGCCTCGATACCGGGAGCGGTGGCCTGCAGGGCCCTTAGCCGCTCTAGCATCAACTGGGTCCTTGGTTTCTCCATCTTCTCCTCCTCTCGGGCCCCTTCACTCTTCGGCTGTCTCCAATATGGAATACAGAAGTTCTAAAAGAACCCTCTTTACGCTCTCCTTATCGGTGGCCGCGCAGGGCACGACCTTAATATCGGAGTCGATCCTCAAAGCGATGCGTAGGTCCTCAGAGGGCCAAGCGTCCTCTAGGTCCTGCTTGTTGGCGGCTACCACATAACAGGCCGGGCTATAGTTTTTGAAGAGGTCGAGGATCTCTTTTGCCTCATAGAAAGTCTCTGGGGCCACGCTATCCACCAGAACGATGAAACCGAGCATCCCCTCGGATAGGATCTCCCACATGAAATCGAACCGTCTCTGGCCGGGTGTCCCGAAGAGATAAAGCACCAAACCCTCGTCCACAGTGATACGCCCGAAATCCATAGCCACCGTGGTCTGGTCCTTTGTGCTCTGGGAGTGGTCGGTGATCCTCCGTTCGGTGGATACGACCTCGATCTCGCTGATAGCCCCGATGAAAGCCGTCTTTCCAGCGTTGAAGGGACCGGTGACTACTATCTTGACTGTCTGCATCCTGCACTATAGAGAAGGCTACAGCCTCCTTATCCTATCGATCAAGCGAAGGATTATCCCCCTCCTAACAGGGGCGGGCGCGATTTTTTCTTCCTCTGGGGGGGGAGCGACAGAGACCTTTGGTTTCGCTCTAGGGACCAACTCCACCAGACCTGCGGAGAGCATCCCATAGACGATTTTGCGGATTTGGAAATCGGTCAGAGAATGGGCCTGGGCTATCTCTTGGATGCTTCGGCCGGGGTCGGTGGAGGAGACCACTCTCCACTCGTCCGGACTCAAGGTTATCCGCTTCAACCTAATCTCGGGGTGGGTGGTGAACCTGAGAGCCATCCCCAGATCTGGCAACTCTTCCTCCAACCTCTTCCACTCTCCGACCCGTCGACTCCCCTCTAGGATCACATTCTCTAAATGAAGAGGAACGGTGATCTTATCATCTGGTGGCAGAATGTTGGGTTCGAAGAGGAAACTCCCCTCCGTCCAGGTGAAGAGGCGGCATGCCATCTCCAGGGTGTGGCGGCGAACCGCCTCTATGATATCCACACGGTTGATCAAGCCGGTGTTGATGAGAAGTAGTCCCCACTCCTTGTCGCTTCTGGCTTCCCGAGGCAGAAGGCGGCTTTGCGCTTCGTTGATCTTTCCCACCCTCTCTAGAAGGTTGCGCAGGTTGGAGGCTTGGCCGTCGAGGGAGAGATGGACTAACATCCCCTCCCTGAAATATGCAGTTGCTTGACCGTTTCCCTCTTCGAGGGTTAAGGCTCCGGTCTTCTTAGCCAGGCTAACCAGGTTGAGGAGTTGAGTGAGGCTGAAATCCCTCAAATTGCCTCGCAAAGCCATAACCACCTCTCAAAAAAATTATACGTGCATTAGCTGACCAAGTCAACATTACCTAAAGGCTATTTGCCTCCTCCCGAGGCTGTTGAAAAACACCTC
>DFBK01000045.1:0-121 GCA_002366595.1 Anaerolineales bacterium UBA3082
CCCGTTCGCCACTAGCCAAGGAACCTCACGGGCTCTTCCGGGACGAACCCTTCCGAAACCCGATCAACGGCCCCTCGGTTCGTTCGACTTGCATGTGTCAGGCACGCCGCCAGCGTTCATC
>DFBK01000045.1:146-10787 GCA_002366595.1 Anaerolineales bacterium UBA3082
CTCTCCGTTAAAGTTTCTCAAACTTAGGGCCCAAGGTCGCTGCCTTCCTACCACTCTTCAGTTGTTAAGGTACAACCTTCTGCGCTACGATAGTAGCACAGAAGGGATAAGTTGTCAAGAGGGACCAAAAACCGCCGACTTGCGGCGGAGGCGAAAAGCCTGTCTAGTTGTGAGCGGTTTGTTGGCTTCCACCTCCCTTCCCTCAGTTGTTGGATCTTCTCGTCAAAAGACGAGCGAGATCGATTAATCCTAATGCAGTGATATTATACCACAAAGGGTAGAGGTTGTCAAGCGCTGGGGTATCGATCCGCTTACCAGTGTAGTGGCAGTTGGCCTTGAGCCATTCTCAGCGATGGCCAGAGGAGATATCCCATCGCTAATCAAACTCCTCTGCCATCTTTCCCCAAACTGCATGAATATGCTCTATCATCTTCTTCAAATAGTCGAGGCAAGCTTCTTTGAGATCCTCAAACCTGGCTTTCCTGGCATCTGTATCAACGTGGAATAACTCTACCTCGTAGTAGTAGTAATCCCAAGGCATTTCTCCCGCCCCGGCTTTGTACGAACTAGTTGCAGTGTACATGTGGTGGGTAGCCGTGTTTCTATACCAGCGGAGTCTCTTAAACCATGCCGCCTTCCATTCGCTTTCCATTAAATCTACCAAGTCAGCAGGCAACTTGTCCTTCATAGATGACCAGCAAGCCTTGTCTACACCCAGGTTGATCTCGTAGACGACGTTTAACTCCTGCAAAAGAGTGTCATAGGCCGACATCAACTCGAAAAAGAAGGCATCCAAATACCATTTGGTCTGGCTGCGGGCTAGAAGTGGCAACCCCAAATCATGGGGCATGCTAGCCGCACCGAGCGCTAGCCTGCAAAAATGGTCAGCCCCCTCGAGCTTCAGTCTGGTCGAAAAGTGCGCTATTTTCCAGTTCTCGTATGCGGTCTCGTCTAGGCTCCTAGTTTTCTTATACTCGAAGGAGCCTTCTTCGCGAACCACTAGGGGTCTTTTAGCCAATCAGCCATAGAGGATGTCCTACATCTCCCTCCGCCCCTCAAGCGCCCTGGTGAGGGTAACTTGGTCTGCGTATTCGAGGTCGCCACCGACTGGGAGGCCGTGGGCTATGCGGGTGACTTTGACAGGGGAGGAGGAGAGCAGTCGCCGGATATACATAGCGGTCGATTCCCCTTCCAGGCTGGGGTTGGTGGCTAGGATCACCTCTTTCACCGGCTCACTCTCCAGGCGGCGGAGGAGTTGCGCTATTTTGAGGTTTTCGGGGCCGATGCCCTCCATAGGGGAGATGACGCCACCTAGGACGTGATAAAGTCCCTTATACCCCGTTCGCTCGATGGCTATGACGTCCAGGGGCTCTTCTACCACGCAGAGTAAAGACCGGTCGCGTTCCTCATTGCGGCAGATAGGACAAGGGCTCGCCTCGGTGATGTTGTAGCAGATTTCACAGGTGACTATCTTCTCTTGGAGTTCGCCGATGGCTTGGGAGAGGGCTTGGGCTTGCTCTTTCGGTGCCCGCAGGAGGTAGAAGGTGAGGCGGGAGGCGGTCTTGGGGCCGATGCCGGGGAGGCGGCTCAGTTCCTCCACCAAACGGGCTACGGGTTTGGCCAGCACACGCATGCTAGATCAACCCTTGGAGGCCGCCGGTGAAAGCGCTCATCTTATCAGCCGCCAATTGTTGGGATTTCTCGATGGCTTCGTTTATGGCTGCTATGATGAGATCTTGGAGCATCTCCACATCTTCCAGGACGGCGGGCTCGATCTCGATCGATTTTATCTTCTGGTGTCCGCTCATCACCACCTTGATAGCGCCACCCCCAGCGGAGACGGAGACCGTCTCCTGCCCTAGCGCTTCTTGGGCCTCTAGCATCTTGGTTTGGAGTTCTTGGATCTGCTTCAAGGTGGGGGGTCGTTGTCGTGCCGGTCGCGCCTTTCTCTTAGCCATTTTTCCCATTCCTCCTTGGCCTGCCATCCCTTCACTCGGGATCCTGTCCTTACAGGATCCCGTAGGGATAAGGAAGACCCTGTCGGGTTCGGGACAGGGCATACCACCCCGTCCCCCGGCCTGGCAAGTACCGGGGCAGGCTGGCATCAACGGGCCGGGGGCAGGCGGGATACCGAACGCACCTATGGTTCTGGTGGGGGACTCTTTACCTCGGTGATCTCCCCTCCCATCTCCAAGGCGGCCTTGATTAGAGGGTCTTCTTTTACCGCCTGGAGGTTGCCTTTCTTAGGTGACTCTCGCCTCCTCTCTCTATCGGCCAGGAGCACACACTCGATATGGTAAGGCTGACCCACCGCCTGGCTTAGGACCTCTTCCACTAGGCCCTTACACCTGGGCTCTTCGATGCGCCCTTTGTGGAAGGGGTAGTAGAAGCCCAGGACTACTACGTCCTCTTCCACAGCCACAGGCTGGCAGGATTTCAAGAGGGCTTCCACGTGCATGTTCCGCTTCTTTATCTGGGTCAATAGCCCCTCCCAGAGGTTCTCAATTCGCTCCAGGGCCTGAGGGTCTTTCGTCTCTCTTGAAGGGAGCCTCTTATCTACCTTAGCCTCTGCAGGCGGGGGGGAAGCCGTTTCCCGCCTTTCCTTTGCGTGTCGTGGCCCGGGCCGCGATTTTGCCCGGGTTTTATCTGCCTTGGGCGTCTTCTCGGTCTCGGGGAGAGTGGCTTCTACGAAGGCCAACTCTAAAGGGAGATGGGGTGGGAAGGCGGCTTTGTCCAAGGTAGCCTGGCTGAAGAGCCTGATGGTGGTGAGAAGCCCGGGCAAGGAGAACTGCTTTGCCCGCAAAGCCATATCCTGAGCCGACTCGGGGGTGACATCGGGAGGGTTTTGCCCCGCCACTTTTATCAGGAGCACGCCGCGAAGATATTCGATGATTTCCTGACCGAACTGCTTAGGGTCAGCGCCATCAGCGATGGTCTCGTTGATGAGGTGCAGCCCCCGCGATACCTCTCGCGCTGCCAGGCTGGCCACAAGGTCGGCCACCGCTTGGGAGGAGGTGGTGCCCAGGATGTTTTGCACTTGGAGGAGGGTGATCTTCTTGTCGCTGGAGGAAGCCACTTGATCCAGGAGGCTATCGGCGTCCCGCATGCTTCCCGTGGCCTGGCGAGCGATCAGTTCCAGCGCCTCTCGCTCCACCTCTACTCCTTCTTGTTCCGCTATCCACTCCAGGCGGCCTACGATCTTCTTCATGGGGATGGGACGGAAGTCGAACCGCTGGCAGCGGGAGAGGATAGTAGCCGGTATCTTGTGGGGCGCGGTAGTGGCCAGGACGAAATAGGCGTGGGCTGGGGGCTCCTCCAAGGTCTTCAAGAGGGCGTTGAAAGCCGAGGTGGAGAGCATATGCGCCTCATCGATGATGTAGAACTTGTAGCGGGCCTCGCTAGGCGCGAAGTGGATCTTCTCTCTCAGATCCCTGATATCGTCCACTCCCGTATGGGATGCGGCGTCGATCTCGATGAGATCGAGTAATCTCCCTTCATCTACAGAACGGCAGATGGAGCAATCGTTGCACGGCTTCTCTCCCTCCTCAGCCAGGCAGTTCACCGCCTTGGCTAGGATGCGAGCCGTGGAGGTTTTCCCTGTCCCTCGAGGGCCACTGAAGAGATAGGCGTGGACGACCCGCCCTGCGGCCAGCGCGTTCTGGAGAGTGCGGGTTACATGCTCTTGGCCGACGACTTCGGAGAAAGTGCGGGGCCGGTATTTGCGGTATAAGGCTTGGCCGGGCATGGTAGCCCCAGTCTATCACCCTCCGCTCACTTTTGCAACCCTTGAGCCTTAAAATTTCTTGTGTTGAGGGGAAGGCTATTGTAGAATGAGTCTTGGAGGTGCAACCTGTCTGGCAAGATTCTGCCCCTCTCTCGACTTCAATCGATCGCGCAGCGGTTGCGGGAGGGAGGGAAGAGGTTGGTTCTCACCAACGGCTGCTTCGATGTTTTGCATGTGGGCCATGTCCGTTGCCTCAAAGAGGCCAAAAGCCTAGGCGATCTGCTGATCGTGGGACTTAATAGCGACGATTCTGTGCGCCGACTGAAAGGGGAAGGACGTCCCTTGATGCCCCAGGAGGAGAGGGCGGAGATCCTGGCGGCGCTGGGGGCGGTGGACTACGTGGTCATCTTCGAAGAGGATACGGCCGAAAAACTCGTCTCGGCCCTGCAACCGGATCTCTATGTCAAAGGGGGCACTTACACTCTGCAGAACCTTCCCGAGGCTTCGGCGGTGACCCGCTATGGAGGGGAGGTACGGATTTTGTCTTTAACCCCCGGCCTCTCTACCTCTGAACTGGCGGACCGTATCTTGACCCGATTCGGAAAGAAAGGTTAGAAGTGGAACGAGAGACCCCCTCCGCTCCTCCGCGAGTGCCAGCGGGAGAGGCCCGCCTTATCGCTCAAGCGGGGATGGTGATCATGTTGGGGCAGGTGGCCAGTCGCGTCCTGGGCCTGGTTCGAGAGACGGTCATCTCTCACCTCTTCGGCGCTACCGGGTTGGTGAGCGCCTTTCGGGTGGCGGGTATCGTCCCCACTATAGTCTATGACCTCCTCATCGGAGGGATGATTAGTGCGGCCCTGGTTCCTGTCATAAGCGACTACGCCCAACCCGAAAGACGAGAGGAACTGCGGAAACTGATGAGCCTCCTCTTCAGTCTGGCTATCGTCATCCTCGCCCTGGTGGTCTTGGCCCTGGAGTTGGGTGCTCCTCTGGTGGCCTGGCTCCTGGGGGGCGGCCTCAGCCCCTCGCTGCAGGCCGAGACCACCAGATTGGTTCGTCTGATCATGCCCGCCATCTTATTCTTTGGCCTCTCTGGAGTGGCAACGGGGCTCCTCTATGCCCGACAGCGCTTCATCTATCCTGCCTTGGGCGCCGCCATCTTCAACGGAGGGATAATCCTGGGAGCCCTCATCCTCTCCCCTTGGCTGGACATCGCCTCCCTATCCTTGGGGGTAGTTCTGGGCTCTATCCTCCAGTTGGCCATTCAAATCCCCGGCCTCCGTGATTTGAGGTTCGACTTTTCTTTGCAGTTGGACCATCCGGGTCTCCGCCGCATAGTCAGGCTCTATGCCCCTGTGCTCTTGGGGCTGGTGGTGAGCGAGGTGGGGATAGTCATCGACAGAAACCTAGCCTCCCGCACCGGGCCCCAGAGCATCGCCTGGATGCAGAACGCCACCACTCTCATACAGTTTCCCTTGGGTTTGGTGGCCACGGCCACATCTTTTGCCATTCTCCCCTCTCTATCCCAGTTCGCCATCGCTGAGGAGATGGCTCGCTTCCGCCGCACCTTGGCCACGGGCTTGAGGATGGTTTTGGTCCTCATCCTTCCTGCTGCAGCTGGGCTTCTGGCTCTGGCGACCCCTATCATAGCCCTTATCTTCGAGCATGGAGCCTTTCAACCTTATGATACCTTGCAGACGGCTCAGGCGCTTCGCTGGTATCTTTTTGGTTTGCCCTTCGCGGCTGTAGATCAGCCCCTCATCTTCGCCTTCTACGCGCGCAAGGATACGAAGACCCCGGTGTTGGTAGGGGTGTTCTCCGTCCTGGTTTATTTGGTTGTGGCCTTAGCCACCATCCGGTCTATGGGGATGATAGGATTGGTCTTCGCCAACTCGGTCCAGTGGGCTAGCCACGCCTTGGTGATGCTCGTTCTAGCCCATCAACGGCTGGGTCTGCTGCGCGGCCAAGGTCTTCTTCTCGCTCTGAGCAAAGCGCTTTTGGCCTCTACGGTGATGGCCTTGATGGCTTATGGGACCGCCAAAGGGCTAAAGGCGTTTGTAGGAGGAGGCTTGCTAGAGGAGCCTCTAATCGTCATCGGGGCTGGAGGGGTGGGGTTTCTCACCTATACCCTTCTCGTCCTTCTTCTTCGCTCCGAGGAAGCGAGTCTGTTGATCGAACTAGTGAAGGGGCTATGGCAAAGAAGACGTTTACAAATTGACGTAACATCCGGAGGGAAGTAGAATAGATTCGACTAGATAAGGGTATGGTTGACGAGCGTTCTTTAGAGGGTCTATCTGCGGAGGAGTTGGAGAGGCTGCTTTCCGCCAAGCGGAGGGCCGAGCGGCTGCGTCGTTTTCGGGCTATTGTTGAGGAGGAAGGGCGCGAGGTCTCGATTAGCGAGGGGTTGCCCGGCTTTCTCCCTACGGGCCAAGAGGGCCCTGTTAGGCGGGGTGCGGGCAGAAGTTATCAACCTCCTTCGGTGACAGAGGTCAAGGTTCCCTTCCGCACCCCCCAGGTAGCCCCTTCTGGGAGCCCTTTTCCTCAAGGATCCCTGCGGGAGGAGAAGAGAGGCCAGGTAGGGCATAAGTTACGAGATCGCTTTCTCCTCCTAGTGGAGTTAGGAGCCCTCTTAGGGCTTATAGGAGTGGTGGTGGTCTCCTTCTATAACCTACGCCTCCTCAACCGAGAGGTGCTCCAGACCAGGGGTCAAGGGGCTACCGCTACCCCCCTTGTCCTCCCGGGGAGCAGTTTCCCACCCACCAGCGAGATGCCTGCTCCATACCAGCATCTAGTCCAAGGGCTTACCCCTATCCCCATCCCTATCCCAGGCCCAGAGCAGGCCACCCGCATCGTCATCCCGGCTATCGATGTCGATGCCCCGGTGGTGGAAGGGGACGGCTGGGAGGAACTGAAGATGGGGGTGGGGCATCATATCGGTTCGGCGAACCCCGGGGAGCGGGGGAACATGGTGGTCTCCGGCCATAACGATGTCTTTGGCGAGGTCTTCAGGCATCTGGGGGGGTTGATGCCAGGGGATGAGATCATCGTCTACGCCGAGGAGACCCCTTATCGATACCTAGTGAGGGAGAAGAGGATCGTGCAGCCCGACGAGGTGAGCGTGATGGAGCCCGTTACTAAGGCTACTATGACTCTTATTACCTGTTACCCCTATCTGATCGATACCCATCGTTTGGTAGTTATCGCCGAGTTAGAGGGGCAATAGAAGGAGAGGTATTCGATGGCTAAGAAACGCCGTAGTCGAAGGCGAAGGAAGAAGCGCGCTCCTGTGGCGGCCGCGCGCTCTGCGCCACCCCGTGGGGAGGAGAGAGCAGAGGCGAAGGCCGAGCCAGGCGTGGAGGCGGTACCTTTGGCCGAGCAGTACCCCTATGTCTACGGTGATCTGAAGAGGATAGTGATCCTGGCAGGCACGATGTTCGCCATCCTCATCATCCTATCCTTTGTGATAAAGTGAGATAGTGGGCATTCTGTAGGCACTTTCCTGGCCCGATTATCTTTGGTCTGAGTAGTAGGCTGCTGCTTCGTTGCTTTTCCCTAGAGTGGTTAACAATGCCGAGCAACTTGCTCGGCGTTTTCTTAGACGTTGGGGATGCGCACTCCTCGCTTCCGATGTAACGCCCCTAGAACGCTGAGTAGCCCCATCTCCAGCCCCAGGTGGATAGTGGCACAGAGCCAGAGGTTGCGGGTGAAGAGGAAGAGGATGGCTATCACCAGGGCTAGGCTCCCCGTCCAAAGTATCTCCCCTTGTCGTTCTGTGCCCAGGCTGCGGCGCAAGGTCGGATTCGTGGCCCATTCGAGAAAGACGATCCCCAAGCCGGCAAAGACCCCCCAGTAGTCTTCTAGGACCGCTAATGGCCCACTGCGGTAGAAGGCCCAATGGGCTTCCAGGTAGATGATTTCCAGGAGGATAAGGGGCCAGCCCCAAGGCTGGGAGAGGATATGCACCTCCGCTAAGCGGGGCCTTTCCACTTTACGACGTCCCGAGGAACGGATGTAGTGGCTCCAACCCCAGACCAGAAGAAGGAAGGCCCCCAACCCAAGAGGCACACCGGCACCGATACCTCTGATCCAGTCGAGATCGCTAAGGCCGAGAAGTCGGGGGCTCATGGCCCCCCTGATGAGGGCCAGAAAGGGGAGGCCTACATAATAAGCGAAGCGGAAGATCTGATCGAGCCAGAAGCGGTGGGGCCAAGAGTCAAGCCGGGTCACTAAGCGGCCGAGGCGGGTGTATGGCGAGCGTTGACCATAGTCAAGAAGGTTAACAGCCAGGGCGTAGAGGGCTACCGAGCCAGCGATCCAAAGGAGGAGCCGCGCTTTGTAAGCGGGGAGGCTGAGGAGGCTCAAAGGGTATCTCCTTTAATACAGGTCGCGAAAGTCCGCGGGAGAGCCGCGGACAACAGGCATGGGCGAGACAGGACTCGAACCTGTGACCTTACGGATGTGAACCGTACGCTCTAACCAACTGAGCTACTCGCCCTCGTCTACATTATAGCATCGAGGGAGGCGAATTGCAAGGGTTGCCTTTTGGTGATATGATTAGAGTTGATGCAAGATAGGACCTACGCCATAGCCTTCCTCTTGGTTTTAGCCATCATCTGCTTGGGGGCCTATGTGGCCGTCACCACCGTTCTCTTTAGCCCTCGGGTTTCCACCATCTCCTTGGGGACCCTGACGCCTCCCGCGCCTCTTGAAGTGACGGCTACCCCGACTTTGCCTCTTTTCCCTACCCCTACCTCCCTTCCTTCCCTTGTCACCCCCGTCGCTCCCACGCCCACACCTCTGCCCCCTGCCACTCCCACCCCTACCGCTTCGCCCACGCCTACCCCAGAGCCGACGCCAACGGGCCCCACTTCAACGCCAGCGCCGCCCACTCCCGTGGGGGGTTTCCTCTACCGACTTCGCAGCATAGAAGGGCCCAACTGTCAGCGAGGAGCCTATATCCGAGGCCGGGTGTATGATGCCCAGGGCAATGGAGAGCCTGGGGTTAGGGTACACCTTTACAACCCTTGGGGGTACAACGAGATCCGAGAGACAAAGGGGGGCACGGAAGCGGGGAATTATGACTTCGTATTAGGGCCAGATTCAGCGCTCTTTCATATCGAGATCGTGAACCGCGCCGGCCAAGCGATCAGCCACACATGGGATATCGACTACCAGGGTGGTTGTACCACCTTTGTGAATTGGCGGCGAGTGGAGTAAGATGGATGCTTGTGGTGATACCGATAGCCGAGGCACAAGCCTCGGCTACTTTGCCATCTGGGAGAGCATCAGGTATGCGGGTCGAGGGGCGCCATCGGGATCGGTGATAGCCCACCAGTACTGCTCATGATCTTGGGTCCAATCGGGGTCAGATATGTAGATAAGAGCCATTACACCGATCCAGGGGGTCCAGTGCTGCTTTGCGTACTGGTAAGCACGCACTAGATATTCGCCCTTCTCCTCCTCGGTCACAGCGAACCAGGAGTATTCGGGGTGTGCTGGATCGCTGGTCCAGCCGAACTCTAGGACAGCGATCTGTTTATTGGCATCGCCAAAATCGACCATTATCTGTCGGATGTCCTCTGCGTGACGGAAACAATAGACCCTGCGCAAATAGGCAGGACTGGGATCATTGTTGTTATAAGCGGGGTCGCTCGCCACTTGAGCGGGGTCCATCTCTGGTGGGGCCTTCCACCCGGTAGCGTGTGCTCCCAGAAGATCGAAGTAGGGCTTGGCTCCGGCCTGATAGATGCGCTTGAAGTACTCAATGTCGGGCATAGCAACGTTGTCCCAACGGGTCGTGGGGCTGAGACCTGCAGTGATGACTAGAGCGTTAGGATCGGCCGCCTTGATGGCCTGGTAAGCCACTTTCAGTAAGGCCATATACCCTTCGGGATCAGGTGGCCCGCCCCATTCGCGCGAGAGGTTGGGTTCGTTCCAGATGGAATAGGCGCGGATACGGCCCTTGTAGCGAGTAGCCAGAGCGGTGAGAAAGTCGGTGAAATCCCGATAGTTGTTGACGGCGCCGCTAGCGGGATAGTTAGGCCCCACCCAGGCAGGGGGTTTGAAGACCGCAGCCAATATATGCAAACCCCGGCTATTTGCATCCTCCACGATGCGGTCGGTGCGGCTCCAATCATAGACCCCCTTTCCAGCCCCCTCTATGTCGATCCAGGCGAAGACCTGCTTCACCCACGTGAAACCAGCGCCTTTAATCAGGTCGAGGTCTCTCCAAGCCGTCTCCGGTCGCCACCAAAGGAAGGCTTGCATACCATATTCCGGGGAATTCAGGCGCGGAGGTCTGGGAGGTGGCGTGGGCGTTGGTATCGGTTCGCCGGTAGGGGGTGGGGTTGGGGTCTCTGCCAGGGGTGTGGGTGTGATGGCCTCCCCTTCTACGGTAGGTGTGAGGAACTCTAGCGCTTCCAAGGTGGCAGTAGGTTGGTTTGGGCTGGGGGTAGGCGTGGCTCTGGCCAAACGGATGGGAAGGTGGGGGAAGAGACAGAAGGCCAGAAGAGAGCCCACCAAGAAGGCAGCGATTATCAAGAGCGCCCCGACCCGCAAGTCGGGCCCATTGTTTCCTATCCTCTTGGGCCACTCGAACTTCATAACTTCTCCTACCCTGGCTCGTCCTGGTACCAGAAAGTGGTGCTGGAGTAGGTCACGGTACAATTGTTACCCTTGGAACCGTGCTCGACCTCAACATGTAAGGAATCTCTGAATTCGATACTATCGGTGAGGTAGAAGCGGTACTGGGAAGCAGCATCCTCCTGATGTTCTGTCCACATGCGCTTCCAAGTGTTTCCGGAGAGAGCAAATATCCACTGTCGATTAGGCTGCTCGGTATAGATGTAGTAGTATCCGGCGTTGAAGTCACCTTCAATGCCGGTACCCGGAAGAGCATAGACTCCATCCACCCAGAT
>DFBK01000074.1 GCA_002366595.1 Anaerolineales bacterium UBA3082
GTCCGGGGCCCGAACATCTACCTCCCTGCGCAGCAGGCCACCGCTTGTGCCCTAGTGGTTAACGAACTCCTCCAGAACTCCCTGGAGCACGGCTACAGGCAGAGGAAGGAGGGGACCATTGCGGTGAAGTTGCGGGAGGAGGCCGATAGCGTGAGCATCGAGATAGATGATGATGGAAGGGGGTTGCCTCCCGATTTTGACCTGGAAGCGGATAGGAGCCTAGGGCTGCAGATAGTGCAGACCCTGGTAGAAGATGACCTTGGGGGGCGGTTCGAGTTGAAGGATGGAGGCGGGGTGCAGGCCATCATCACTTTTCCCAAGGTTAGTCTAGGAGGAGAGAGGTGGAAAGAACTAGAGTAATCATCGCTGATGACGAATCGATCATCCGCCTGGATCTCCGGGAGATGCTGGAGAGCCTGGGTTATCTGGTGGTGGGGGAGGCGGGGGATGGGACGAGCGCGGTGAACCTGGCTCGAGAACTGAGGCCAGATATCGTGATCATGGATATCAAGATGCCAGGTCTGGATGGGATCGATGGGGCTAAGATCCTCACCGAGGAGAAGATCGCTCCCGTTCTCCTTCTCACGGCCTACAGCCAAAGGGAACTAGTACAACGGGCCAAGGAAGCGGGGGTGGTGGGCTATCTGGTGAAGCCCTTCCGGGAGCAGGATTTGGGGCCGGCTATGGAGGTGGCCCTCTCCCGCTTCGAGGAGTTCAAGACCTTAGAGCAGGAAGTTGAGGATCTAAAGGAGGCTCTGGAGACGAGGAAACTGGTGGACCGGGCCAAGGGGATCCTGATGGACACTCAGGGGCTTAGTGAGGCGGCGGCTTTCCGCAAGATTCAGAAGATGAGCATGGACAAGAGGGTGCCTATGAAAGAGATAGCCAAAGCCATAATTATCGCCCATGAGGCGTCCATAAAGGATCCCGAGGGAGAGGGATAGGGGGTTCATGGAACTAGCGGAGGAGATCAGCGGTTGGATCAAGGAGCAGATAGAGGGAGCCGGCGCTAAGGGAGCAGTAGTGGGGCTCAGCGGAGGGCTCGATTCCTCGGTGACGGCGGTGCTCTGCAAGAGGGTTACAGATGTCTTGGGGCTGATCATGCCCATCCATAGTGACCCCCTCGATGAGGAGTACGCCAGCCTTCTGGCCAGGGAGTTCGACATCCAGGTTAGGCGTGTGGATTTGAGCCCCGTATATGATGCGCTGGTAAGGGTCCTTCCTGACCCCACCGGGCTGCCGGTAGCCAATCTGAAGCCTCGGCTGCGGATGGCTACCCTATACTACTTCGCCAATAAAGAGAACCGGCTGGTGGTGGGGACGGGAAACAAGAGCGAGATAATGATGGGCTATTTCACCAAGTATGGGGATGGAGGGGTGGATATCTTGCCTTTGGGTGGCCTCCTCAAGGGGCAAGTGAGGGAGTTAGCCCGAGAACTGGGGGTACCGCCCCGGATAATCGCCCGGCCACCGAGCGCGGGGCTATGGGCCGGGCAGACCGATGAAGGGGAGTTGGGGATAACCTATGACGACCTGGACCAGATATTGACTGCCTTTGAGTCCGGTGCAACCCTCGATTTTGACCCTCAACTTGTAGAGAGGGTGAAGCGCCATATGGCGGAGACGAAACATAAGCGGGTGGCGATCCCGATATTTGAGCCTTAGCAATCGATTGAGTAAGAGTTTAGGGCCAGGGAACTTTCCCTGGCCTCTTGTATTGTTGGCGAAGGGCTGCGGAGCAGGAGTGGAGGGAGATCCATTCTAGGCGCTGTTTGCCACCCCTTCGGGTCTCACTGAAGCAGGCACCATCTCCTGCATCTCAGACAGAATGTGCTTTATGTAGTCAGCGCTCGTGGACTTGGTCAATTTGTCGAAAATCATGCACAGGATGAAGTCAACAAATGCACCGGTTGCTACGCACCAGTAGAGGGTAGTCATCCAAGCAGGTAAGCCCATGGACTGAGGAATGACTGTAATCGCTGACAAGGCTGTCGGTACAGCCAAACCCAATAACGTGAAGCCCAAGTCACGGAACATTCCACTCTGCAGTGGCGCCCGCTTGAGATCTCGCTCGAGTCTGTCCCAATTGGCCCATCTCATCAAGAAACAAGCCTCTTGGTCGGGTGATGGAACGGTTATGGACACCTTCGGTTCGTAGCTGAGAGCCAGGCGTTCCTTGGGAGGAGTTTGCTCAGCCATGTTACCCCTCCTCTTTCTTCTTCGCGGGCTCAACGACACCCATGGCGAGGGCGTTGAACATCAGGGTGTGGCCGCAGAAATTACACATAATAGATACCAACGGCAGCACCCGCTGTCCTCCTCCGATTACGAGATCGCCGCCCACAAACTCCCTGGCCTCCCATACCCGGTCAGGTATGTTCCAGTCGTTGTGTTGGCACACTGGGCAGAATATCGGTCCCTCCCATTTCTCGTTGATCCAAGCAGCAACTTTCTCACGGTCGAGTTCCATAGAAGCCTCCTCTCGGGGCAACCTATCGAGCTTTGAAATCATTATACCGTCTGTCCGGGGCAAAGACAATGCCGTAATAAAATGAAACTCCTTCCATCCGTCAGTCGGAAGAGACTTCTGTATGCCTCGGGGAAGTGAAGAAACGCAATGTTGGTATAGCGTACGCCAGCAGAAGAGAACGTTTGCCAGAGGGAGGTCTCTAGTCTATAATGCTTGGCGATGAATTTCTTCAGAGGGGCCTATGAAACTCTCCATCATTATGCCCGTTTATAACGAAAGGGAGACCATCTCGGCGATCCTCCAACGGGTGAGGGAGGTCGATCTTCCCAAGGAGATAATCGTGGTGGACGATGGCTCCACGGATGGGACGAGGGAGGTCCTGCGGGGAGAAGAAGGGAAGGATAAGACCGTCGTCGTTTATCATGATAAGAACCAAGGGAAAGGGGCGGCCATCCGAACCGCTTTGGAGAGGGCGACGGGAGAGGTGGTCATATTTCAGGACGCTGACCTGGAGTATGACCCTGGTGATTATGGCAAATTGCTCCAACCGATTTTGGAGGGCAAGAGCAGGGTGGTTTACGGGGTGCGGACTCTGCGAGAGCAGGATGTGCTGCGGCGGTGGGGGAACCGGTTCCTTACTTTGGTGACGAACCTCCTCTATGGGGCGAGGATTCAGGATATGGAAACCTGCTACAAGATGGTCTCCAAGGAAGTGATCGATCAGTTCACCATAAAGGCGAACCGCTTCGACATCGAGCCGGAGATCACGGCCAAGATACTCAAACGAGGGTACCGGATCTTGGAGGTGCCCATCCGGTATACCCCGCGGCGGGAGCGAAAACTCTCACCCTGGAAGGATGGCCTTCCGGCGCTCTGGGCTCTTGTTAAGTACCGGTTCGTGGAGTGAGGTAGAGTTGCTTAACCTTCACTACCTTTTCGATCCTCGCCCTAGCCCCCTTTCCCCCCAGGCCCTCTATCTCCATCTAGCCTTGGTGGCTTTTCTGGCTTTGGGCCTAGGGTTTAGCATCTTTGGGTGGCGGAGGCGACTATGGCCAAGAGATAGAGAGCGGCTATTCCATCCCCAAGGCCCCCTCTCGGCTTTGGGCCTAGTCCTCATCGGAGCCCGCCTTTTGGGCCTTCCCTATCTTTCGGCCAGGATCTGGCTTTTGGCCACTCTTCTAGCAACTATTGGGGGTTGGGCGACGGGGCTGGGTCTCATAGCCCATCGTCGAGGGCTCCTGGAACGGCAAGTGCGGCTTCTTCTCTTCGCCTGGTCGGGGGAGGAGCAGCCCCTTCCCCTCGCCGACCAGGCGGCCTTTCTGGTGGTCCATCTCTTGGGGCTGGCCCTCCTGGCTACCCACTACGGCCGTTCCTATCTCTGGGCTCTCAACCTCTTTCTGCTCTTGGCCAGCCCTATGATGATCTACTCCCTTATCACTCGAAGGTGGACCCTTTACTGGGAGGCTTTGACCCCCCTCTTTTACCTTTACTTGGTGGTAGCCTTTCACCTCTTATTTAGCAACCTTTTGGCTATCTCGGATCCTCTTTCGGGCGGCTTCACCTACCCCTATTTTGTGAACGTGGCCTTCAATTCCACTGCGGCGCTCATCGCTTCCGCTGCCTACGCCTTTCTATGTCAACTCTATATAGTGAAGCGAGGGGCTCGAGGCTCGTCCCTCGCTTTGGCCGGGGCGGTTCTTTTAGTCTCGACTTTCACCTGGGCGGGAGCGGAGTATGTAGGCCATCGCACCAGGGGGGTGACGGGCAGCGACCCTTATGTCTATGCTCAGATGGCCGTGGATTTGGCTAGGCATAGAACCCCTTGGCACCTTTTTCCTCTCTTTCCTAAGGTAAGCGGGCTAGGGATACCCTGGTGGCCCATCGTTCATGCCGGCTACCATCTGCCCCACGACCAGGTGGGCCACGCCGCCAGCGTCTGGCCGGTGGGAGAGTCGGCGCTTCTGGCCTTGGGGTACCTCCTCTGGGGGGAGGAGGGGCTCTATATCACCATGCCAGTGATCGGCCTTCTATCTCTAGGAGCGATCTACCTCTTGGTGGCCGAGGTGCTGCATAATGAATCGAGGGGAGAGCGGCTATTGGCTGGGGCCTGGGCGGCTTTCATCTTAGCCACCTCTTGGGAGCAGATCGATAGGCTGCTCGTCCCCATGGCCGACACCACGGCCCAACTCTTCACCATATTGGTTATACTCTTCACCTTGAAAGCGATGCGGGGGCACCATCGGCTATACGGTCTTCTAGCGGGGCTCTCTTTCGGAGGGGCTTACTGGGTCCGGCACACTCAATTGGTGGTAGGGCTAAGTGTGCTCCTGGCGATGATTCTCTTGGAAAGAGAGCGCTCTCGAAAAGAGAGAGGGGAGTTCTTGCTTCTCTTTGGCCTCGTCTCTTTCATGATGGCCCTTCCCGACCTCCTATATCACCATTTGAGTTTTGGGAACTTTCTGACCCCAGAATCGGAAGAGTTGGCTCTTTTCGCCTTTTCCCATCTACTCACCACCGGGCCTCGGCTGGGGCGAGGTCTTCTTAGAGGAAACGAGTTCGGGTATCTCGTCCCCTTCCTACTCTACGGTGGTTACAAGATGTACCGCCAGAAGAGGGGCCTATTTGTGGTTCTAGGGAGTTGGATCTTGGCCTTGGTCCTCTTCCATCTCCCCTATGCCGCCCTGCGGTTGCGTGACCTCCTCCCAGTTTTCCCGGCGCTCATAGCCTTGACGGTATATGGGATGATCTCCCTCTGGAAAGTGGCGACCTCACAGAGGGGAGCCTCTCTTCCAAGAGGTTTCCTGGCCTCTTTAGGCATCCTCGCCCTCTTCCTTCTTCCCGCCTATCGGACGAGGATCACCCTTGCCAGGCCCTTCGGTTCTTTTGAGACTACTTTTGGCTTCGTGACAGGGGAGGAGCGGCGGGCCTTCGACCAACTGGCGGCCTATACCTCGCCAGGGAGCGTCATCGGAACCTCCTTGAACGGAGGGCCCATCGATCTCTACTCGGGACAGGAGGCTTTCAGGCCAGAGAGTTGGACGGCTGAGGAGTTGGATACTTTTCTCTTGGCTATGGGGGATGAGGGACAGGAGATCTATATCTTGGACGATAGTCCGCAGTTGGCTTCTACCTTGTCGCATCTATCCGCTCGACTGATGCCCATTGTGAGGCTCGATGTCCCCCTATTCGGTGAGGAGGCGACGGGCTATCTCTACCAGGTCGAAGTCTCAGGTGGCAGCCCATGAGAAGGAAAGCGTTCTTGCCTGCCCCCTGGCCCAAGTCGCCTGCCCCAAGGCGTGCCAGGCCGGGGTGCCAGGACGGGCCGAACCCCCGGCCTGACAAGTACCGGGGCAGGCCGACAGGGGCTTCCCTATCCCTACGGGATCCTGTAAGGACAGATCCCGAGGGAAGGGATGGTAGGCCAGGGGCGGATACCATCTCTTTAGTTTCGCTTTTGGCGCTGGTTCTCCTTTTCTTCTGGAAGATAGCCCTCACCAACCTCATCCTGGCGGGGCTGGACGTCTTCGCTTATTTCTACCCCTATCGGGAGTATGCAGCCCAGGTGATCAGGGCCGGGCATCTCCCCCTTTGGAACCCCTATCTCTTCCTGGGGGTACCGTTCTTGGCCAATATCCAGAGCGCAGTCCTTTATCCCCTCAACCTCCTCTTCCTTTGGCTTCCGGCACCCAAGATGGTGGCCTACTCTATAGTGTTACATATCTTCTTGGCCGGGGTTTTCACCTATCTTTACGCTCGGCGAGCCCTGAAGATGAGCCCCTCAGGTGCCCTGGTGGCGGCGGTCGTCTTCGCGCTGAGTGGCTTTCTGGGAGCCCAGGCGGAGCATGTGAACCAACTGAGCGTCTTCGTCTGGCTACCTCTTCTTCTCTTGCTCTTCCATGAGGCCTACACGCAAGAGAGTGTGATCTATAGCCTCTTCGCTTCTCTGGTGGTGGGGCTCCAGTTCCTGGCAGGGCATGCCCAGGCCTCCTTCATCAACCTCTCGGCCCTGGGTTGTTACGCTATCTACCTTTCCCTAAAGCGGGGAGGAGGTAGGCGAACCCTACCTATATGGAGAGCGTTGGGGTTCTTTCTAGGGGTTGTCCTTCTGGGGGCTGGTCTGGCGGCGGCCCAACTCCTCCCCACCTTGGAACTCTCCCGGCTCTCCCTCCGGGGTGGGGGGCTCACCTACCGGCAGGCGGTCTCCTTCTCCCTGAGGCCCACTCTTCTTCTCCTCTCCCTCCTCCCCAGTTTCGACTATAGCCTCTTCAGCGAATATATAGCCTATGTGGGGATAACCCCTATACTTTTGGCCTCTCTCGCCCTCCTGAGAAAGAGAGAAGGCGCTTTCTTCGGGGCCCTGGCCCTCTTAGGGGTATTTTTGGCCTTGGGGCTCTATAATCCCCTCTATTACCTCCTATATCGATTGGTTCCCGGCTTCAGCCTCTTTCGCGTCCCGGCCCGGTGGCTCTTTTTGTACGCTTTTGGTATGGCTATCCTGGCTGGGTTGGGGATGGAGGAGTGGGGAGATATGGGCCAGGCTTCTTGGGGGGCGATCAGGGCGAGGGTGGCGAGTGGGAGTGCCCTTCTAACAGCAGGTTTTCTCTTTCTTGTAGTCCTGGCCCTCCTTTTCCTGGGCCAGCCTCCTCTTCGCATAGTCCTTATCTGGCTGACCTTAGCGGGGTTAGGGTTGGCTCTCCTCTCCCTGGGGGGCAAAAGGGGCGCTCTTGGCCGGCCTCTTTTAGGCTTTCTCCTGGTGGGGGAACTCTTCTTCGCCAGCAGGTATCTGGCCTACGACCGGGCTACGGCTCCAGAGGCTTACTCCTCTCTCCGGACAGCGGTGACCCACCTCCTGGGCGATGCGGGCCTCTATCGGGTTCTGAGCGTTTCCGACACCTCCTTCGATCCTGGAGACCTGGGAGAGATAGAGCGGATTTTCGAGGGGCAACTATCCGAGGAGGCGATCTACGATTACGTGGTGGCTACCAAATGGAAGGAGGTATTGGCCCCCAATCTGCCTTTGCACTACAAGATAGCCACCATCGACGGCTACGACGGGGGTGTCCTGCCCCTGGCCAGGTATATAGAGTGGGAGAGGCTCTTCCTTCCCCTGGAGGGGGTATCCCTTGATGGGCGGATGGGGGAGCGGTTGGGCGAGATACCGTCGGCGAGGCTCTTGAGCCTGATGAATGTGAAGTATGTGATCAGAGATAAGGTGGGAGATGTTTGGGTGGATGGGGTCTACTACGACCTGGGACATAAAGTCGTGTTGGAGGAAGGAGAGGAGGTGGAGATCTCGGAGATACCGTGGTTTCCCACTACCTCTTTGGGCCTGGTCTCCCACCTGGTTGGTGCCAGTGAGGTGGAACAGGGAACCCCGGTGGCGGAGATAACGGTCACCGATGAGGAGGGAAAAGTAGAAATATATCATCTGTGTGTGGGTATAGATACGGCGGAAGGGGAGTACGAAGAGGGCATCCACCATCGAAGGGGGAGGGTGGTCCGAAGGGACGAGGAGAGCGATGAGTATCATGCCTGGGTGAGGTTGAGGGAGCCGGTGATACCCCAAAGGATCGAGGTGAGGTATCTGCTTCCTTCTGGGGAGTTTCATCTGCGAGGTATCACTCTTGTCGAGGGGCGGACGGGGGCTCATAGGTCTTTGGTGCTCTTCCCGGCATACCGACTGGTACATAGCGGCGATGTGAAGATATACGAGAACTTGGAAAACCTGCCCCGGGCTTTCGTCGTTCATAAGGCCCGGATTTTGGAGGCCCCCTTGGGGGTGATGAAAGAGGAGGCCTTCGATCCGGGGCGAGAGGTGATATTGAGCCAGGGGCCAGTGGGCCATCTTGAGGAGGGGAAGGCCCAAGACCGGGTCTCCATGGTTAGTTATCAGCCGGAGAGGGTGGAGGTTCAGGCTCATCTAGAAGCCCCTGGCTATCTGGTGCTCACCGATGCCTACTACCCCGGCTGGGGGGCCTTGGTGGATGGGAGGCCGGCGAAGATAGAGCGGGCGGATTACTATTTCCGGGCCGTCTATCTGGAGGAGGGGGAGCATATGATAGAGTTCGTGTATGCCCCCTTATCTTTCAAGGTGGGTTTGGCTATCAGCCTGGCTTCATTGGCTCTTGTGATCTTGGGTTTGGGGCTAAGGCGGTGATATGCCCTGACTATGCGTTGGCACGTACACTTTGGCCTCAGCCCCTCTCATCTGTGGCAGGGTGGACGGGAGAGGCCAAGGGGTGTATAATTGGCCATCAAAAAGGGAGGGTGGATGATGGATATCTTCAACCGTGTAGTGATGGTGATCCTTTTGCTCCTGGCCTTGGCGGTATCGGTGGTCTTCACTATCATACCCCTTAGCTTGCTCGATGTGGTGAGCAACGCGGCTAGCGTTCTGGCAGAGTCGGTACAGACGGCTCGTCTCGTTTTCGTCCTCATAGGGATAGGCTTCATCCTGCTCTGGTTCTTGCTCTTGGTGCTGGAACTATGGCGGCCGCCCAAGAGGACGGTGAGGGTGGAGAAGGTGAGCGGAGGGCGGGCGGAGATGACCGTGGATGCCATCGCCCAGCGGGTGGTCTACCGGGTAGATCAGTTGGCCGATGTGGTGAAGGTGAAGCCCCGCATCCGAGCCGGGCGAGGTGGAGTGGATATCGACCTCGACCTGGAGACCGCCCCAGACATAGATGTGCCCACCAAGACCGAGGAGGTCTGCGCGGTAGTGAAGGATGTGATCGAGGAGCGGATGGGGTTGAGGCTAAATAGGATCCGGGTGAAGGTGAGGCACGCTCCCTACGCTGAAGAGTAGAGATGATGGGGTTGGAGGAGGCGAAGGAGGCCATCGAGGCGCTTCTCTTCGTGGCCGGGGAGCCGGTCACCTTAGGGCAGTTGATGCGCACGCTGAAGGTGGAGCGAGAAGTGGTGGAGGAGGCGCTCTGCGCTTTAGCCCAGGAGTACGAAGGGCGGGGGTTGCGGATCCAGCGGGAAGAGGATGAGGCCCAGATGGTCACCGGTCCCGACTGTGCGAGTTATGTGGAGCGGTTCTTGGGCCTCCAGTTCTCGGGGAAACTCTCCACCGCGGCCCTGGAGACCCTGGCCATAGTAGCCTTCAGGCAGCCGATCACCAGGGCCCAGGTGGAGGAGATCCGGGGCGTCAACTGCGAGGGGGTGCTGCGCAATCTAGTGGCCCGGGGTTTGGTGGAGGAGTTGGGTCGCCTCGATAGGGCGGGACGCCCCATCCTCTACGGTACCACCTTTGAGTTCCTCCAGTATTTCGGCCTCTCGGGCCTGACGGAATTGCCCCGGGTGGAGGAAGTCGCCGATTCGTAGAGGTTTAAAAGTGTCGTTACCTTCGACCATAGCCGTAGATGGCCCGGCCGCCTCGGGGAAGAGCACCATCGGAGGACTCCTGGCGGAGAAGTTGGGCTATCTCTATTTCGATACTGGGGCCCTCTATCGGGCCATCACCTGGTTAGCCTTAGAGAAGGGGCTGGAGATCGGCGATGAGGAGGCGATAGTGGCCCTGGCCCAGGCTGCCCAGATTACCATCACCAGGCCCACGGTCCAGGATGGGCGGCAGTATACGGTCTACGCCGATAGCCGAGATATAACCTGGGAGATACGATCTCCAGAGGTGGATGCCCAAGTCTCGCCTGTTTCGGCTTATCCTGGCGTCCGAGAGGCCCTCAAAGCGGCGCAAAGGCGGATGGGCGCGGAAGGGCAGGTGGTGATGGTGGGGCGGGATATCGGGACGGTGATCTTGCCCCATGCCGATCTCAAGATATATCTCGATGCCTCCCTGGAGGTACGAGCCCAACGGCGATATAAAGAGGTTTTGGCCCGGGGAGAGGAGGCCTCTTACGAGGATGTCCTGGCCGATATGCGATGCCGAGATGAGATAGACAGCCACCGCCTGGCGGCCCCTTTGAAGCCCGCCGAGGACGCTATCATCATAGATACCGACCATCTATCCATCGAGGAGGTATTGGGTCTGGTGATGGCTTTAGTGGAGAGGTGGCGGCCCCGGGAAAGAGGGGTGAACCCATAGAGAGCGAGGGGGTTATGCTCTTTCATCGCTTTGCCAAGTTGATATTGCGAGGCCTTTTGGCCATCCTTCTCGATTATGAGGTCGTGGGGCTGGAAAATGTGCCCCGGAAAGGCCCTCTCATCGTGGCCATCAACCATATGAACTTCCTAGACCCCGTCCTAGCCACGGTCTTCATCCCCCGCGACATCGTGAGCATGGCCAAGGCCGAACTCTTCGCCTCTCCTGTGGTAGGGCTGGTCTTCAGACTCTATGGTGCTTTCCCTGTGCATCGGGGGGAGATAGATCGGACCGCTCTTAGGGAGGCGATGGCCGCGCTGAAGGAGGAGAAAGCGCTTCTCATGGCTCCAGAGGGGACCAGGGGCGGTGATTGGCGGCTAATTAAGGCCCGCGATGGGGTGGCCTACGTGGCCCTCAAGGCTTCTGTTCCCATCCTACCCATGGCTATCTCTGGGTCGGAGCGGTTCTGGAAGGAGTTAGCCAGGCTCCGTCGTACCAAGACCAAGGTAGTGGTGGGAGAGCCCTTCGTCTTAGTCTCAGGAGAGGGCAGGGTGACTAGAGAGCAACTAAGCGAGATGACCACCGAGGCTATGTATCAACTGGCTGCCCTCCTTCCTCCCGAATATCGGGGGGTATATAGCGACCTTTCGGCGGCCAGGGAAGTGCACCTAAGGCCCTACAAGGAGGATTTGTGACCTTTGTTGAATGCGTCGATGGCGTGTCGTCCCACTATACTGGCGCTGTGCTGGCTGGCGCAGGAGCGGTGACAGAGATCGGGCTTGAAGCAGGATTCCGCTAGGCAAGGGCGTACTTCAACGCTTAACTAAGCACTACCCTGAGAAGCACTTGACCACTTGCGCTTCATGAGCTAATCCATGAGCCCCATATTCGTTATTCTGCTAAGACTTATCATCCCTCTTTTGATATTCAGA
>DFBK01000082.1 GCA_002366595.1 Anaerolineales bacterium UBA3082
TAGAGAAAGATGAGAGGAGGCAGAAAGATGGCCAGCCTCCTAGAGATGGTAGTGCTCGCTGGGGGGTCAAGGGCAACAAGATGGTAAAGGATGAGAGAGGGGGGAAGCGAAAGGAGAGACTCTACTTCTACGGCTATAAAGAGCATGTGGGCTTCAACACCCAGACAGGGTTGATCACCAGCCTGAGACCCAGCCCCGGTTCCGCCTATGATGGCCACTTCTTACCTTCCCTCATAGAAGATGACTTGGAGCAGGGGGTCCTTGTGGGAGTTGTGGCTGCGGACCGGGGTTACGATGATGGAGAGAACCACGAATTCCTGAGAGAGAAAGGGATAGATTCAGCCATCCATCTGAATAGTTATCGGACCCAAAAGAGAGATAAAACAAAGAGATATGGGTGAGGTTGTGCGTTCGGCATCCTGAGGATGCCTCAGCATCCGAGGGAAAAGAGAGCCCCTCCTATCAAAGAGGGATACGAGAGAGAAGGAGGATCGAGGGGAAGTTCGGGGAGATGAAGAAGCATCATGGCTTTGGACGTTGTCGGTATGTGGGGCTATTGTGTTACGCCATACAGGCTTACCTCACCGCTATAGCGGTGAACCTGAAGAGGATAGTCAAACTCCTCACCGGGGTGGGGCTCAAAGGTCCCAAGAGGAGCTGCCTATCGGTGACCTAACCCAGGGAGGAGTGCGCTTGGAGGGGAGCAAGAGAGAAGAAGGAGGTAAGAAAGAGGGGGAAAGGGGCAAGAAAAGGGGTATCTAAAGGATAGAAAAGAGGATAAGGAGAGCTCCGGAGGAGAAGATTCTCCTCCGTGAAGGGGTGGAACATATCCACCCTATCGTTTTTCAACAGTCTCGTTCCCTGAGACTGTTGAAAAAGTGGGATAGATCCTTTGGCAATCGATAATTTCTCCCACAGACGGTTAGAANNGGAGGTGTTTTTCAACAGCCTCGTTCCCTTCAAAAAGCCGCATCCAAGGTTAGGATGCGGCCAACCACCGTTTAGGAGGCTGCTACCTGAGAGGTGGCAGATGCTTAGAAGTGAAACTGGCGGGCAAAAGTTCGCCTAAAGTGTAGATCTTCACTTGGCCCTCGGGGTCGGCGACGATGACCTGCAATTCATCCTCCCCGAACTCCGCCAAAACCTGACGGCAGGAACCACAAGGGGTAGCCATCGTCTCCGTAACCACCGCTATGGCCTTAAACCGCCGCTCCCCCGCCGCTACCGCCTTGAAGAGGGCCACCCTTTCAGCGCAGATAGAGAGTCCATAAGAAGCGTTCTCCACGTTGCAACCGGTATAGACCTGGCCGGACTCCGTTAAAAGGGCTGCCCCTACCGGGAAATGGGAATAAGAGGCATAAGCCTTCTTCCTCGCTTCAAGAGCGAGAGCGATAAGATCCTCCTTCTTACGGGACGAACCTTCAGTCATATATCTGCCTCTCCTGGTTTCAACTATTCTACCAGCCTTAGGAGATAACCCAGGACCATAGCCAGCAACCCAGCCCCGATCATCTTCACCCCCATAAGCGCCATATTCTCCCGGGAGATCGCCCCCAGGAAGGCTCCCAAGGCGAAGAGGGCCCCTAGAGCCACGACCAGAGATAGGTAGTAACTGTGGTAGATGTTCCCCCAAAGGGACGTTAAGAAGAAGGGCGAAAGCACAACCAGCGCCGCTAGAAAGGGCGCGAAACCATCTACCAGGGAGACGACGATCGCCGCCGCGCGCGAGGCCCGCCCGATCTTGGTCTCGTTCAGGTCCGTAAGGGTATAACTCTCCAGATCGTCAAGGTCGCGCTTCCGTTCGGCAGACTCGGTGAAATATGCTCCCCACAAACCCGACACCCCTATGGCCATAGAGGTAGCCAAGCCGGTGGAGATGACCACTCTGGCACTCTCCACGCCAGCCGAGTAGTTCCCTACGAGCACCCCGATCATGGTCAATATCCCGTCAAAGGCGTTCATGGCGAAGTAACGGCGGGCTATCTCGCCTACCTCGGCGATATCCTCGTACTCCCTAAGTTGTTGCAGCCACCGTCTCAGAGGACTCATTTACCAGATACGCTTTTCATAACCTGAACGAGCAAAGAGTTAACCACCCCGCAGCAAGCTGCGGGGCTTAGCCAGCGGAAGGATTGCATTGGGGGCTGCCGCCCCCAAGCCCCCGCTCGCCATTCCTCCCCCCAGCAAGCTGGGGGTATCCTGGCGGTTTTTCATGACTTCCCACACGCCTCAGCGAGGGCCTAGATCTCGCCCCTTTAGGGGTGTGGACTAACTTCCTGTTCGCAGGTGATCTTGCAGGGTTATCGATTCGTCGATGATGAGCGCGCCCCCCACCACCTCATCGATGGAGTGCAAAGAGCCCCCGTTCTCCTTAATAACCTCCAGGATCCTGTCGTAAGAGATATCTCTACCTTGGACGGTGACCTTGACATTCTCCACCTTCTGATCGATCTCGTAGACGTTGACATTGACCGCATCGATACCCTCAAGATCGCTCAGTTGCCTAGCCCATTCTATGATGGTTGGCTGATGAGGCTTCAGGACATCGAGCACCAACCGTCTGATCTTACCCACTTTTTACCCCCATATTCCTTAGCGGCAAACCCTTCAATCCCTTTCCCAATTGGTATCCTGATTGGGCGATCCCCAACTTCAGTATGAGGCAGGACGAAGGGCTCGCTATGAACCGTCAAGAGTGGTTTTCCTCTAATTCACTTTTCATCTTCCCCTTCACCTGAGCCGGCACTCCATAGGCCAAACTTCCCGGTGGTACATCCTTGGTCACCACGGAGCCAGCCCCGGTTTTAGCGTCCGCGCCCACCTTCACCGGCGCCACCAGCATGGTATCCGAGCCCAGAAAGACATGATCCTCCACAATGGTGCGATGTTTCCTCTCCCCGTCGTAGTTACAAGTGATGGTGCCCGCGCCAACATTGACCTCTCGGCCCAAAGTAGCATCGCCGATATATGAGAAATGCCCCACCTTTGTCCCTGGCCCGACATACGACTCTTTGATCTCCACGAAATTCCCTACCTGGACCCCCGAGGCCAGATGCGTCCCCGGCCGGAGATGGGAGAAAGGGCCGACATCGACCTTCTCTTCCAACACCGCTCCCTCTACCAGGGAGTATAAGATAGTGCAACCATCGCCCACTTTACTATCCCGGAGGTGGCTCCCCGGCCCGATGGAACAGTTGGCCCCGATCGTCGTTTTCCCCTCGAGGATAGTGTGAGGGTGAAGGACGGTATCCTGCCCTACTTGAACGGTGGAATCGATAAAGGTGGAAGGGGGGTCTACCATGGTGACCCCGGAGAGCATTAACCTCTCCCGTATCCTTTGACGAATCACCGCCTCGGCTCGAGCCAGGTCTATCCGGCTATTTACGCCCAGCGCCTCCTCTTCATCCTCTGGCGATAAGGCCAGGACCCTCTCGCCCTCTTCTACCGCTAGGGCCAGGAGATCGGTCAAGTAATACTCCCCTTTGCCCCCAGGTTCGATCTTCTCCAGATGGGGCCAAAGCCACCCTTCCCGGAAGCAAAGGACTCCATCGTTAACCTCCTCCATCCCCTTCTCCTCCTCGCTAGCCGCTACCTCCTCGATAATACCTACTACTTGGCCCGCGCTATCCCTGCGGATGCGTCCGTATCCCCTAGGATCGAGAGGGTGAAAGGTGAGGATAGTGATAGCCGCGTTCTCTTTTTCATTCTCATCCAGAACCCGGCGCAGGGTTTTAGTGGTGATGAGAGGATGATCCCCAAAGAGAGCGAGAACGGTATCCCCTTTGCCCTCCAGAAGTTGGCGGGCTTGGAGGAGAGCGTGGCCGGTGCCCAACTGCTCTTCTTGTTCTACATATAGATATTCGTCGCCCAAGGCTCGCCGCACCTCCTCGGCTCCATACCCCACCACCACGACCAGCCGATGGGGACGCAACTTGGAGACAGCCCGAACCACGTGCTTAATCATAGGCTCGCCAGCCACCGGGTGCAGCACCTTGGGCCTCTTAGATTTCATACGTGTCCCCTGGCCCGCGGCCAGGATGACCGCTAATACCTTCATACCGCCCTCATGGGTTGCAAAAAGGCCAAGACCCCCCACCACGCAGGAGGAGATGTCTCAGCCCATCTCAATCTAAGTTTCGTCTATTACTATCGGAATCGTCAGAAACGTCTTCCATCACTACCCATTCCACCCATAATCCCAGGTGGAACTAATCATATTTTACCATAATTCAGCCCCCAGCGCAACCTCACATCCTACGGGTTTTGGGGCAAGAGGAACTACCTGGACTGCTGGTGGTGACGGTGGTCCATCGGCAAGATGTGTCCACTGCCTGTCCTGGCACGCCTTGTCCTCTGGCCCAAGTCGCCTGCCCCCCTGGACTGCCACGTTCCAGCCTGCCCCGGTACTTGCCAGGCCGGGGTACCAGGACGGGCCGAACCCGATAGGGTCTTCATTATCCCTACGGGATCCTGTAAGGACAGATCCCGAGGGAAGGGATGGCAGGCTCCCAGACCGCAAAAGGGCTGAGAGGGGACTGCTCCTCTGAGAGAAGCGAGCGGTGAGGGAAGGTCCCCCAGAGTTCAAAGCCCTCTCCTCTATGCTCACCAACTGGAGAGAGGAGATCATCAACTACTTCGGCCATCGCCTCACCAATGCTTCTGGGAGGGGAGGAACTATCGCATCAAGACACTCACACGGGTCGCCTACGGCTATCGCAATGTGGAGAACCTCAGATTGTGCATCCTGATGAGTAACCGGAGATCAACCATAGATGCAAGGCCCCACTACCACACTATTTGACGAAGAGCCAGAATTCTACTTTATGGCTTAGAGGAAGTATCATAAAGATGCGGCCCAGGGCCTTCCTTTGGGTGCGCACCTTATCTATGACCTCCACCCTCCCTTGGCGTAGGGTGATTATGGGCTTCATATGCAAAAGAGAGGCGAATAGTTCTTGGCTCAGCCGACCGCTGAGTTGGTGTTAGGGGGATCCAAAAGGCGGGGCGTCGTTGGCTAGTTTCAGTAACGATAAGAGAGAACAAGCCGGGAGGGCTTGCTCTCTTTGCCTCTCGGCTACGGAGTAGTGCCAATGAAGACCAGGGTGAAATAATTCATCCCCTCTCCTTCGGATCCTGAAGGATCCTTGGGATCCTGAATGGAAGGACTGATGGCCTCACCGATGCCGAGATAGGTGTAGTGAGAATTGAGCATGACCTTTCTATGCGTGGGGCTGTTCATGAAACCCGAAAGCACTAGTTGGATTACTTGGCTAGCCTCCGCGTTGCTTCTGGCTAGATTTTCCCCCGCATAGGGAGAATATATACCCCTAGCGTCTAGGAAGTCGAAGATCATCTTCCCCTCTGGAGTGGTGTGGCTGAAGTAATCCCTGGTCATCATGTCGTTGCTGCGTTCCCTAGCCAGACCCACCAGCCTCCCGTCAATCGCCAAGGGAGGAAGCCCCGCATTGGCCCGCTCTCCATTGATCGCCTCCCACATCTGGCTTTCCAGATCCGAAAGCGCTACGGGAAGGGCCAAGGTTTGAAGAGAGGTAGGTGTGGGGCTTGGCGGTACCGGTGTTGGCGTAGGGGGGACAGGCGTTGGCGTGGGCGGTACTGGTGTCGGCGTAGGAGGTACCGGGGTCGGCGTAGGCGGTACCGGTGTTGGCGTAGGAGGTACCGGTGTCGGAGTAGGAGGTACCGGGGTCGGCGTAGGCGGGATAGGCGCTGGCGTTGCTGATGCCTCACCCTCTTGGCTAGAGATATCTCTCCTGCCACTAGCGATGGAGAGGGGAGAGTCCTCGCTATAATTGTTCCCTGCGGGGGGCTGGGCTACTTGCGCAGTTTTCCCACCGGGATCCTTTAGGAGAATCGGGCTAGTGAGAGGTGCGCTCTGCGACTCCGAGCCTGCGTAGGCGGCAAGGGTGGCTAGGAGGGCCATCGCTATGGCGGCCACAAGGATTCCTCTTAGGACGAGGGCTAGAGGTGAACCTCGTCGTGCAAGCGGGGTGATGTTAGCAGGTGTGAACACGCTGATCCCCTTTTCTTCTCCTGGGGCTGGTCTTTCCCATCCCACAGGGATCCTGTAAGGACAGGGATACTTGACGGAGAACCAAATAAAAAGCCTGTGGCTTCTGGCGGGGCCAGCAAAGCCACAGGCTGCGGTCTTCGCAACACTAGCATCCGCTTCGGCAGCCCGGCGATCATAGCCCAAAGAATGAGCTTCAGACCCGTGGCTTTGCGCCCCCATCTTTCGATGAGTTTGCCTTTATCGACGGATATTACTTTTTAATGGTTCACAACATGCCCTTGCGTACTCCTTTCATTGCCAGTATAGAGCCTGGGTGAGGCTGGGTCAATGGGAAAGTAGTACCAGTTTTGAAAACATTACCTTTTCTTGACGGACGCCTAGGGGGATGTCATAGTGGAGAGGCTCGATTCAAGCCATCCAGCAAGAAACCGGGGAAGGGTCTCTAGCGTCCTCCTAAAGGAGGGGTTTTGAGGGTTGGAAAACAGCGCTAGTTGGCTTACTCATATTCGTGTGGGTTGTGCTCTCTTCCGAGGCAGCCCTGAGGGGGTTAGAGAGGAACCGGCCATAGAGTCGGAACGTTGATCAAACCGGTGGAGTTAGCGAAGGACAACTTGGCGAAACGATTAGGAGTTAAGGAGATGACCTTAGTGAGCGCGGAAGCCGT
>DFBK01000041.1:0-14597 GCA_002366595.1 Anaerolineales bacterium UBA3082
ACATTTTGCGTGAGTGAATACGAGGGTTTGCCCCAGCCATAGTGTAAGCGTTATAATTAGAACGATTATATTCAAAGAAAGATGATCCTATGCTTCTCACCACCCTTTTCTACTTCTTGATAGTTTTCAGCCTCCTAGTCTTCGCTCATGAACTAGGCCACTTCTTGGTGGCCAAATGGAGAGGGGTGAAGGTGGAGGAGTTCGGCTTCGGCTACCCTCCCCGTCTCTTCACCATCACGGAGATAGGGGGGACGGAAATCACGGTGAACGCTATCCCTTTCGGGGGCTTCGTGCGATACCCAGGGGAGGACGATCCCACGGTGCCTGGCAGTCTGGCTAGCCAAGGCTGGCGTGTGCGGAGTGGGGTCTTTGTCGCTGGCGCGGTGATGAACATCGTGTTGGCCGCGCTTCTCTTCGGCGCCACCGCCCTAATAGGTGAGCCGGTGTCCATTACCGGTGTGGAGATCACAGAGGTGACTCCTGGATCGCCAGCCGAGGCAGTGGGGATGAAGGCGGGAGATCTCATTTTGGAACTGGATGGGCTGGAGATAACCGATCCCCTCGCTTTACAGAGATACACCTACGAGAGAATAGGCCAGGAGGTGTCCCTCCTCTTGGAGCGGGAAGGGGAAAGGCTCAAGGTCATTCTTACCCCTCGTCTCCAACCCCCCTCAGGGGAAGGGCCGATGGGGATCGCCATGCATACAGTGGTTGTGGGCACCAAATTGGTGAGATATGAGGCCTGGCGAGCGATCCCTATAGGGGTCTCCCGCACCTTCAGGGCCGCAGGGGTTATCGTCCTCAGCGTCATCTATATGGTAAGAGGGCTCATCTCCCCCGAGGTGATGGGACCTATCGGCATCGCCCAGGCGACCGGTCAAGTGGCTCAGATGGGCCTCCCCTTTCTCTTGCAATTCACCGCTTTTTTGAGCGTTAATCTGGCCTTGATCAACCTTTTGCCCTTCCCAGGGCTCGATGGAGGACACTTGGCGTTTGTCCTCCTAGAAGCGTTGCGTGGAGGTAGAAAGGTTGCCCCCGAAAAGGAGGGGCTAGTTCACCTCATCGGCATGGTCATCCTCATCGGCCTGGCGTTGGTGGTCTCCTACTTCGACATCTTGCGGGTTTCTGGGGGTTCATGAGCCCTATTATGAGAGGGGGGAGGGCATGGATTGGAAGATATTCGTCAGCACCTTCGGCCTCATCTTCTTGGCTGAACTGGGAGATAAGACGCAACTAGCGGCCATGGCCATGGCCGCCCGTTCCCACTCCCCCCTGGCCGTCTTCGTGGGGGCCATGGCTGGCTTTGGTCTTCTCACCCTCATTGGAGTCGCCTTCGGCAGCCTGATCACGAGATTCGTTCCCGAGGCTTATGTGAGGTTCGCCGCGGGAGGCCTCTTCATACTCTTCGGCATCCTCATCCTTATGGGCAAGGGATGGAAATGAAGTGCCCTTGGTGCGGGGCCTCAATTCCTGACGAGGCGAAGATTTGTCCTCACTGCCGGGCTCGCCTGAAGCGGGAGGTAACCCGCTGCCCTTACTGTAAGGAGAAGATCAGAGCGGGGCTCAGCCTCTGCCCCTATTGCGGCTATGAATTGGGGAGAAGAAGGGTCTCCTGGTGGCTCATACTAGGCGTGAGCGGAACGGTGCTGGCCATCGCAGCCTTGGCTCTCTTCTTCCTTCCCTTGCGCCTCTCGTCTTTCTCTCCCCCGACTCTCGTTTCCATCGCTTCCCCCACCCCGACAGAGATTTCTCTTCCCCCTACGGCCACACTAGAGCCAACCCCCACACCGACCGAGACGCCAACCCCTGTTCCACCTACCCCCACCGCCATGGCCACACCTACCGAAACCGCCCTCCCCACAGCCACACCGACTCTTGTGCCGCCCACCAGCACGCCTACCCCCACGCCGACGGAAACCCCGGCTTTCAAGTACGAGGCTCCACGCCTCATCGCCCCTGTTGATCAGGCTGAATTCCAAGGGATCAACACGGAGATCAGGCTGGAATGGGAAGCGCTGGGAACCCTAGGCGAGGATGAATGGTACGGCCTCAGTGTGCGATTTGTAGGCCCGGAGGGGCAAATCGTGTATAAAGGCGATCGGGTGCGCGAAAAAACGACCTGGCGTGTGCGTCAGGAGTACCACGGCATGGCTAGTTTGACGGAGCGCGCTTTTGAGTGGGATATAACGGTGGTGCAGGAGATAATCAACCCCGATGGCAGCGTGGGAGGGATGCCCATCAGCCCCACCAGCGAGACGTGGGTCTTCTACTGGCGATGATTTGACGGCATGAGGCAAATTATGGTATTATTGTAATCTGTGAGGGGGCGTGGTGTAGCTGGCCTAACACACCTGCCTGTCAAGCAGGAGATCACGGGTTCGAATCCCGTCGCTCCCGCTCACAACATCAAAATATCGGGAGGGGAAAAGCCTCCCGATATGCTTTATTGGCCTGGGCAGAGAGGTTCAAGGAAAAGGGTTTACCTCGCTCCATTTTGTGACCTGGCCAGAGGACTTCGACCCCTTTAGGATCAGGGGTCTAGGTTGATGGGCAACCCGACTGACCGTAGGTGTGTCCCTTAAGGTTTGCCCCAAGATACCACACAACTTCTCCCAGGTGTCAAATGAAGAGGGCTCCCAGAACCCTGGGAGCCCTCCCGTTTCACCTGACAGGAACTACTCGTCTATTACCACCACGCATAGCGGGAGAAGTGGTCGACTAGGATCTCTCCCACTTTCCCATCTTGGTCCACATCGATGGTTTCTACAGTGCCCCACTCCCCGTTATCCCAGTAGTAGATGACGGGCGCTGTACCGAAATCGATGAGGACCGGTTCCTCGAAGTGGAGTTCAGGGCTCAACCTCACCACACTCTGACCGTCGCGGACGAAGACCATGAGCCTGAGTAGCCTTGCACGATCCAACGCGTGGGGAGGAACAACAACCCTTACCCCTCCTGCTTTTAACTCTACCTCACTCCCCGGTTCAAACCGCGCCATGTCAGAAAAGCGCTCACCGCCCCCGCCTGCGTAGGCTGCTGGCGCTAACGCCGTAAGGAGCAGACCCACCAGGACCAGAGCGGTGAAGACCTTGAATACCTGCCTTTTCATTCCCAGCACCTCCTTCGGTAGCCCGGCCATCTTGGGAGACCCAAGATCCGTGACTTTGCGCCCCACCCTCACGAGTGGTTTGCCTTTTCGGGGTGTGCTTGGCTACCACACTATCGAAGCACAACCGTAGCCTGTTTTTTGCCTCCTGCCAGGCTACCTTCATTATATAGCCCTCATAGATGGGACGTCAATAGGAAAGAAGTACCAGGGGGCCCCATAACTAGTTATCCAGATGAGCCAGCCTCTCGCCCGCCCTTTGCCACCCCTCTTTGGCCCCTAACCCTTGAAAAAGCCGCTTCGCACGCTTCAGATACTCAAAGGCTTCTCTCCCCTCTCCTCTCTCCTCTAGCATTATCCCCAACTCAAAAGATGTCTCAGCCAGATTGAGTCTGTCGTCTATCTCCTCGTAGGCTTCCATCGCTTGGCGGAGGCACTCCTCCCCCCCGTCAAACTCTCTTTCCTCCCGGTAGATGGAAGCCAAAACCCTAGCCGTATCCGCTATCCCCAACCGGTCGTCTATCTTGTGGAACAGTTCCCTTGCCTTATGGCAGAACCCCCTCGCTGACTCCAACTCCCCCTGACTGAACCGGGCCTCCGCCAGATGGTGGTAGGCCAACCCGGTATGGTAAACATCTCCTACCTTCTGGAAGACCTCAAGGCTCCTCTCATAACACCTCTCCGCTTCTCTCCATTCCTTCAACGAGGCGTGGGCGTACCCCAGGTTGAGGTACCCCAAAGAGGCGTCAAGGAGGAGCCCCTCTCCCTCTAGAATAGCGATCGCCTTTTCATAATGCTCTATCGCCTTGCCCTCCTCCCCTTGGATGTCATGAACGTTCCCTAGATTACCCAGGATCTTTGCCCTCTGTACCTCGTCGCCAGCGCGCTCCGAGAGCATAAGTCCCTTCTCGTAGTGGCGGATCGACCCCTCCCAGTCACCCCTCAAAAATAGGGCTGTACCCATGACGGAGAAGGTGCGGGCCATCTGGCGAAGGTCCTCTACCTTTCGAGATATCCTCATGCTCTCTCTGCAGAGAGCGAGAGCCTGCTCCCAGTTCCCCATCCTCATCTGGAGATGAGCCATCTCGGTGAGGAGGTTCGATTCCCTGGTCTCATCTCCCAACTCTTTGCTCAACTGCAAAGCCAAGGCGAGGCTCTCTAGCGCCGCTTCCCGCCGACCAAGGGTGGAAAGCAAACTCCCTCGCTTTCCAAGGATCTCTATCCTTTGCCCTTTGCTCTCCGGTGTTTCCTCTCCCCCATCCAAGACCGATAGGGCAGCCAGATAGAACTGGAGAGACTCGTCGAGGGCATACGACCTCTCTGCCCTATCCGCCGCCTTCAAGGAATAGACTAGGGCTTTCTCCGCCTTTCCTCCCTCGAAGTAATGATGAGCCAGATCGTAGATCACCTCCTCCAAGGCGTGGAAATGGAGCTCTTCTATGCACCTTGCTATGGTTAAGTGGTATTCCCGCCTCAGATCAGAAGGCAACTCATGGTAGAGCATCTCCCGGATCTTAGAATGGGTAAAACGGTATCTCCCATCATCGGAGGCGATTAACTGGTACCTTCGCTCCAACACCCTGAGCCGCTTGAGGAGATCTAACCTGCTCCCTCCCAGGACAGAAGCCAGGATCGTGGCATCGAACCTCTGGCCCAAGACCGCCGCGCAATCCAAGAGGTCCCGTTGTTCCTCGCTAACATCCTCCACCCGACGGGCGATAACGTCAAAAATCCCAGGAGGGATCTCAAACCGCGCTAGCGTTTCATCTACACGCCAGCCAGCCTCATCTTTGGACAAGGCCCCTTTATCCCGCAGGAGTTTTAGCACCTCTAGGGCGAAGAAAGGGTTCCCTTCCGTCTCCTCGAAAAGCCAGGTTAAAAACTCCTCTCCTAGGCCTCCTTCGGGGAAGAGATCGCCAAGCATCTGCCATAGATCATCTCTAGTGAGGCGTGCCAACCGGATCTCCCTTAATAGCCCTTCTCGGCTCAAGCGGCGGCGCATATCCAGAAAGGGATGCCCCTCTTTCGCCTGCACTTCCTCACCGCGATAGGTCCCGGCCACAAGTATCCTACTTCCCTGAATATTTCTAGTCAGGTAGTGGAGGAGTTGGAGGGTTGTAGTGCTAGCCCATTGCAGGTCATCCAGGAGAAGAAAAAGGGGGCGCAGTTTGGAGATGCTGATGATCAGTTGGGTGACAGCCTCGAACATCCGGGTCTGGGCTTCCCTCCCCTTTAGAGTGAGCCTCTCTTCTGGCTCGGGACCAGTGTAGGGCAAGAGGTTCGCTAGCCGAGAGACTAGCCTGTCGATCTCGCCCTGGAGGGTAAACCCGGATACAACCGTCTCCCGCCTATCCAAGTAGGTCTCTAAGATCTCCACGAAGGGGAGGTAAGGGTTGGGAGCATCCTGGTAGAGACAACTCCCGGTAAGACAGTTCACGTTCCTTGGCTTGGCTGAAGTTTGTAGTTCCTCCACCAGCCTGGTCTTCCCCACCCCCGCCTCTCCCCCGATGAGAACTAAACCCCCCCGGCCCCTTATCGCTTCTTCCAGATACTCCTTAAGTTCGGCCATCTCTTTCTCTCTACCCACCAACCGGGGCCGAAACCCCATCGAACTTTCTGGCTCCTCAAACTCCAAGAATGAGCCGCCCTCCTCCAGACATCGCTCCACCACCTGAGCCAACTCCCTTGCCGATTGGAACCTCTGACCGGGGTCCTTGTCTAAGAGCCTTAAGGTTATGCTTTCTAAGGCGGGCCACACCTGGGGGTTGAGACGGTGGGGAGGAACCGGCTCTTCATTCAGGTGTCTGTAAATGACGCTCACCGGTGTCTCCCCCTCGAAGGGGACCTTGCCGGTGAGCATCTCGTAGAGGATCGCCCCTAAGGAGTAGAGATCGGCCCTGGCATCCACTCTCTCTCCCCTCGCTTGCTCAGGGGAGATGTAGGAGACGGTTCCCACCAAGTCGCCACTCTTGGTGAGGGCGGAGAGATCAGCCATCCTGGCCAAGCCAAAATCCATCACCTTCACTTCCCCTGCCTCGTCGATCATGATGTTGCTGGGCTTGAGATCGCGGTGCACAATACCTTTCTGGTGAGCGTGTTCCAGGGCAGCGCATATCTGGCGCAAGAGGAAGAGTACCTGTTCTTGAGGGAGAGGGGCCCTCTTCAAAAGTTCCTTGAGAGTTTGGCCAGACAGATACTCCAGGGCTATGAAATAGAACCCCTCCTCCTCCCCCGCCTCGTAGAGACGGACTATATGGGGGTGGTCGAGGCTGGCCACGGCCCTCGCTTCCCGCAGGAAACGTTTCACCCTCTCTGGATCGGAAGCCTGTTCTGGAGAGAGGATCTTGATGGCTACCTGGCGGTGGTTGACCTGATCGACCCCTTTGTAGACGACACCCATCCCCCCAGAGCCCAAGATATCAACGATCTTATACCGTCCCAGATCACGTCCTATCATCTATACCGCACACCAGGTTCCTACCTCCCGCCTTTGCCTTATAGAGGGCTCTATCGGCGCTCTCTATGAGTTCCGCTGCGCCTTGGGCATGGCGGGGGAAAGTGGCTATCCCTACGCTGATGGTGGCACGGAACTGCTCTTCATAGACGAAGGGGTGCTTCTCCACCAGGCCTCGCAACCTATCTCCCAAGATGCCTGCGCCCTCCGTCTCGGTCTGGGGAGCAAGGAGTATGAACTCCTCTCCCCCGTATCGGGCTAGGGTGTCTTCCCTCCGCACGCTCTTTCCTAGGATGGAGGCTATCTCTTTGAGAACCAGATCGCCCGTGGAGTGGCCGTACTTATCATTGATAGCCTTGAAGTGGTCGATGTCTATCAAGAGCAAAGAGGCAACCAGGTTATGCCGCTGGGACCTGCTCAGTTCATCCTCTAATACTTCCAAGAAGTATCGCCTATTGTGAAGCCCGGTGAGCCCATCCCGCGTCGCTCGACGATACAACTCCTCTTCCCGCTTCGCTTCCAATTTATCCATATAGCGGAACTTGATGACCGTCTCCCCCAGCCGGATCAAGTCTCCGTCTTGGAGATACCTCTTCTCCACTCGGGCTTCGTTGACGAAGGTGCCGTTGGTACTCCCCAGATCGTGGATCTGGGGGCCTTTATCGGAGAGGAGGATCTTACAATGGCGGCGCGATACTCTCCCATCGCGGAGCAAAAGATCAACGCCTGGCTTTCGACCGATCACCGTTTCCATCTTGGTAAGGGGGTACCTCTCCCACAAACCTCGGCCGGCGATAGGTACCAGGTAAGCCTCCTTGGCTGCCAAGATGGGCTCCAAGACCTTCGCTCGCTTGAGAAACAGCGTCTCCTCATCGTCAGCGGAATGAGCGACTCCATCCGGTGGCTCTCTTCTCATGGCCAGAACCTCAACTAAATGCGGCGGATGAGTTGGATCCGGTCGCGGTTAACGAGCACCACCTGGGAGGTGAAAGGGGGTATATGCTCATCGTGGGGGTAGGAGACCTTCGCCTCCGTCACGGCTATAAAGGGCTCAGGGGAGGAGATGATGCCAAACTCCGCTTCCTCCTCCTGACGGATGAAGATCTTCCCTTCGATCTCCATCTGACCCATCTGAATCAAGGCCAGCACGGGGTATTTGGGCACGAACTTAGGGTGGTGAGAGCGGTCGCCGGTGGGGATGTCCTCGTAAGGCAAGGCGATCACTATCTCTTCCAGGCGTACCATAACGCTCCTCACCTCCTCCCGGGTCGCCTTGCCTGAGGGATCTCGGTGGAGAACAACGGCTTCTTCCAAAGGGAGAAAGGGGTGAAACCAGTTCTCCAGAACGTCCTTGAGCCTTTCGTGTCTGGTCCGAATAGCACCTAGCACCGTATATTCCTCCGTGTGGACCTCTGCTCTCAAAGCCCTCTCCATTCTAGGTTTCCCACCTTTCGCCTTGACCCTCTTCATCAATCCACTCTTTTGTGACTTAAGCATTTGAAAACCCTCCTGAAGATCGCTCTCCAAGAAGATCCTCGATCCTCTCCTTAAGTCCATCGAGGTTGGAGGGATGCACCCCCCCTTCCTGAGGAGCCTCGCAAGCCAGCACCTTGACCTGCTCTCTTTCTCTCTTGAGTCGCTGGCACAGATCTAACCCATCGAGTCCTGACATCCTTGTGTTGACCACTACCAGATCCGGTTTGAACTCAGCTAACTTCATCCCTACCCCCAAGGCATCACTCGCGGCAGAGAACCGATAGGTGCGGAAGGCGCGGGTCAGGAGATCAACCATCTCTTTCCCCTCATCGACCACCAATATCCTCTTCTCGCGCCCCGGAAGATGAACTCTACTCCTCTCCAGATATTCGTTCAGCATCTCTAGGCTGTAACGCCTGTGGCCTCCGGGGGTGCGAAAGGGCACCAGCAACCCTTCCTTCTCCATCCTGCCCAGGGTGAATAGGCTGATATGGAGATATCGGGCCGCTTCCCTCGCTGTGAGAAGGATCATGCGCTCACCTCCTTAAGAAACCAGATGAAACGTTATGAAACCCCAAAATCTAGTGTAAACCCCTGCCTCTCCCTTGACAATAGGAAATTGGTACTCCCAATGGCCAAGAGTAGCGTATTAAATAATCGGGATTTTCAGAGATAAGAGAGTGCTCACCTAGCCCTGATGTGGTATCCTGGGTGTTGTTTGAAAGACTGGATACACCAGGAGGTGAGCACCCATGATCCTCAAGGATCACCCAAGGAGTTTAGTACGGAAACTTCTAAAGGCCAGGAGCCGAGGGGCCTGTCCTGGCACGCCCTGTCCCCTGGCCCACTTCCGCCAGGACTGGGCCGAACCCGACAGGGTCTTCCTTATCCCTACGGGATCCTGTAAGGACAGATCCCGAGGGAAGGGGTAACAGGCCAGGGGAGGTTATGAAGTGAGAAAGGGAGGATAGAGGGAAGAGGTGAGCACTCTCGAATGATAGATGCTCCTGGAAAATCCTGAGCCAATGTGACACGACCCTCTTAAGTTATGCCTTGACGGCAAGGTAAGGCGGTGGTATTATCTCTCCATGTAGTTCAAGGGGGAGGATAGTTGGGAAAAATCAATAGATCTTTCAAGCGACGGTTGATGCAAGAGCCTGAGGCGAAGTTTCGGCTCATCGTCCGCACCAGAGACGAACCTAAAGCCTACCGTTCTCTCCTGACTAGGAGAGGGATCAAGGTGAAGCGAGAACTAGGCCTCATCAAGGCTCTAGCCATCGAATGTGAGGCTTCCTCTGCCTTGGCTCTTCTGAGAGAGGGGTGGGTGGTTTCCCTGGAAGAGGACAGGGAGGTGCGGGCCCTAAACTAACCCTATCCCCTTATATGAAGGGTGTTATGGAGAAGATCGCTCATTCTTTGCTCCGAGATATGAAAACCAAACCCGCGGATGCCCAGATCCCGGTCATTGTCAAATATGGGAAGTTCCGCAAGCGTCCCCTGGAGACTCTTCCGGCTGGCACGCGTCCCTCTCGCACCTTTCGGATCATCCCCGCAGTGGCCCTCACCACCACGCCGAAGGTTATCGAGAGTTTGAGCCGTGATCCGGGTGTGGAGAGGGTATGGCCAGATCTCCCTGTCCGCGTCTGCCTCGATGTATCGGTCCCTCTCATCGGTGCGCCCCAGGTGTGGGAAGCAGGCTATACCGGGAAAGGGGTAAAAATCGCCATCTTGGACACGGGGATAGACCCCTACCACCCCGACTTCGCGGGACGGATCGTGGCTACGGCCGATTTCACCGGCGAAGGGCCACAAGACCGGGATGGTCACGGTACCCATGTGGCAGGGATAGCCGCCGGTAGCGGACGCGCTTCAAAGGGCAGATACCGTGGCCTAGCGCCGGAAGCGAGCCTCTATATCGCCAAGGTCCTAGGCCGCGAAGGGGCCGGCTTGATGAGCGATGTGATGGCCGGCATCGAGTGGGCCATAGAACAAGAGGTAGATATCATGAACCTCTCCTTGGGGGGCGACCCCCCTTGCGATGGCAGCGATGCCCTCTCCGAGACCTGTGATGTGGCGGTGGAGAAGGGGTACGTGGTCTGCGTAGCGGCCGGGAACGGAGGACCCGCACCTTACACCATCGGCTCCCCAGGGTGTGCGAAAGAGGTGATCACCGTGGGGGCCTCCACCGACCAGGATGAGGTGGCCGATTTCTCCTCCCGGGGCCCTACCACCGATGGGCGGACTAAGCCAGATATCCTTCTCCCCGGCGCGAGCATCATCTCCTGCCGGGCTAAGGATACCTCTTTGGGCAACCCGGTGGGCGATAATTATGCCGAACTCTCGGGAAGCAGCATGGCCACCCCTCACGCCTCAGGGATAGCGGCCCTCATCCTACAAGCGAGGCCGGAGTTGACCCCCGCCCAATTGAAAGCCTTTCTCATGGAGACGGCTCTAGATTTAGGGCTTTCACCCAACGAACAGGGGGCAGGCCGGGCCGATGTTTACGCCGTCTACCTAGAAGAACCACCCCCGGTTACGCCCTCTCCCGGGGGAGAGGGTTGCCTTCTTCGCCTCCTAGGTTTATCCTAAAGGATCCCTATGGGATAGGCCTCTACCGATGCCCATAGATGAATGATGACCACGTAGAAAGTAGGCATAGTGATTGGGGCTAGGCAGAGGGTAGGGGTTTCGCTCAGCCGCGATTTGGGGCTCTTTGATGTCACCATGATCGGCGTGGCAGCCATGATCGGGGCTGGCATCTTTGTTTTGACCGGTATAGCCGCGGGCGAGGCCGGGCCGGGTCTCCTCCTGGCTTTTCTCCTCAACGGGCTGATTACCCTTCTCACCGCCGCGGCCTATGCTGAATTGGGCTCCTCTTTCCCCCAAGCGGGCGGGGGATACGTTTGGATTAGGGAAGGTCTTTCCGGCATCTTCGGGTTTCTGAGCGGCTGGATGGACTGGTTTGCCCACTCTTTAGCCTGCAGTCTGTACGCCTTGGGCTTCGGCACCTACGCTGCTCATCTCCTCTCTTTGGGGGGCTTCTCCCTCTTTGGCCTTCCTAAATCCCAGGTCGCCATACTCCTAGCCGTATGCATGGCTCTTCTCTTCGGTTACATAAACTACCTGGGGGCCTCAGAGACGGGGACGGTGGGTAATATCGTCACTTTGGCTAAGATAGCCATCCTGGCGGTTTTCGTACTCTTTGGTCTCCGCGCTATGAGCAATCAAAACTGGCAAGGGCATTTTTACCCCTTCTTGCCCCGCGGCTTAGGGGGCATCTTCGGGGCTATGGGGTTGACGGCCATCGCTTTCCAGGGGTATGAGATCGTGGCCCAATCGGGGGAGGAGGTTAAAGACCCCAAGCGCAACATCCCCCGCGCCATCTTCCTCTCTGTGGCTATCGTGGTCTTCATCTATCTGGCTGTAGCCTTCGTAGCCTTAGGAGCCATCGACTCCGGGGATCTCCCCACCTGGCTATACTTGGGAGAGCACGCAGAGGTGGCGCTGGTGGAGGCGGCAAAGCAGTTGCTACCCGGAGGGGCGGTGCTTATGATCATCGGGGGGCTGATGTCCACCATCTCCGCCCTCAACGCTACCATCTACTCCTCCTCCCGAGTATCTTTCGCCATGGGGCGAGACCGCAACTTGCCATCCTTCTTCGCCCGGGTTCACCCTAAGCATAGAACCCCTCAATGGGCTATCGCCATCTCTACAGGCTTGGTGATATTGATGGTCACTACCTTGCCCATAAAAGATGTGGCCAGCGCAGCCGATATCATGTTCCTCCTCCTCTTCATGATGGTTAATGTGGCCCTTATTAGCCTCCGCAAGAAGAGGCCGGACCTCGATCGAGGCTACAAAGTCCCTTGGCTCCCCTTTGTCCCTCTCGCCGCTATCGGTAGCCAGATATTTCTGGCCCTCTATCTCTTCCGGCTGAGCCCTATCGCCTGGTACACCACCGCCCTTTGGATAGCGGGGGGGCTCCTCTTCTACTACGCCTACGCCTCCCGTACCGAGGCCATGGAGGAACTGTTCGAGATCATCCACGAAGAGGTAGTAGCGGTAAGGGAGTATTCGGTTCTCATCCCCGTCGCCGATGAGCAACAGGCTCACATGCTGAGCATCCTAGGAAGCGCTATCGCCAAAGACCAGGATGGAGAACTCTTCGCCCTCCATGTAGTAAGGGTGCCCTTACAACTCTCCCTCTCCGAGGGTCGCCATTTCTTACGAGAAGGGAAACCCCTCTTAGAGGAAGTCATAAGGCACGCCAAAGAGGTGGGGGTCCCGGTCCATACCATGATACGCATGGGACATGATGTAGGGAAGGCGATTATCGATACCGCCATCAAGAGGGAATCTAACCTCATCCTCCTGGGTTGGCCGGGCTACACGGAGAGCGAGGATAAAGCCTTCGGTCGAGTAATAGACTACGTAAGCAAGAACCCACCTTGCGATCTCGCCGTGGTCAGGTTCAGGAAAAGGGAAGAGTTGAGGCGGATCTTAGTTCCCACTGCCGGAGGGCCCAACGCCTCCCTAGCCTTAGAGTTGGCTATCTCCCAAGCCCGTCAATACAAGGAGCAAGAGGGGATCAAGCCTACCATAACCGCCCTATATGTGGTTCGAGAGGGGGACGAAGAAAAGGGTGGGTGGGCGAGAAGGATGTTGGAGCAGACCATAGCCCCCTATGATTATCCCCTGGAGACCGAGGTGGTCACGGCTTCCGATGTGGTCCCCGGCATCCTAAAAGAGGCTGAGGGGTACAACCTGGTGATTTTGGGGGCTACGCGAGAAGGGCTCTTCGACCGACTCCTTTTTGGCGCTATCCCCCGTCGGGTGGCCGAGGAGTGCCCTAAGACAGTGATCATGGTCAAGAAGTATCAGGGGCCGGTGAGATCCTGGATACGGAGGGTCATCATACGGGGGTAATCCAGAGGGTTCTCGAATGGCGGGGTTATGACGTTTTTGTAGCGTCGCAGTTTATCTGCGACGTTTCTCCATGGGACGGCGAGCGTCTCTTCACTAATCCCCGTACAGGTCGGCGATATCTCTCCGAGCCTGCCTCTTTCTCCCCTCCTTGCCTTTGGCCCCCATGGCCCTATAGAACCCCTCGTCGTACTGGCGGGTCTTGAGCACGATGGGCATGGGGACGGCGTGGCCCAAAATGAGGATCTCTTGACGGGTGTTCAGACTCTCTAGGGCCCCACGCAAGAAACTCCGCCCTCCTACCCCGGTGAAGACGCTATCGATATCTCGCTGGTCGGTCAGTTTCCCCGTCACTCGGGTCCCTAACTGGCTCATCACCTCCGGGTCTATCCCGCTGGGCCTCTGGTCGATCACCATGAGGGTCACGTAGAACTTCCGCAACTCCCGGGCGATGGTACCGAAAATGGTCTGTCTGGAGACCCGGGGACTCAAGAACTTATGGGCCTCCTCTAAAGTGATCAGGAGAGGTTGCGGCTTGTCCGCTTCATCTCTTGTCCTCTCGTACCGGTTTACCTTCTCTTGATATAACCGGCGCACCCTTCGAGCCACGATATTGGCTACCAACATATAGTCGAGAGGCCTGTCATGGCGGCCAAAAACCAAGACCACATGTTGCCCCCTATCCAAAGCGGCCACCATCTCATCGATGGCGGAAAAAGCCACCTCGTTTCGCACATACTCCCGACCAGCGACCCGTTTCACCCTACGCTGAAGGGCTTTCAGGGATTCAGATTGGGCGCCCGTCAAGTCACAAAACTCCTTCAGCGCTTCGCTATCGCTGCTGTCGAGGGCCACCAGCCTCTTCATCCAACCCCTTCCGAAGCGAGCATAGACCAACTCGGCGGTGGTGACCGCCGTAGGGCTCAACTCCAACTCCTCTGCCAGGAGCAAGACATCCCCCAACTCCATCTGGTTGAGTCCCACCTTCAAGGTCACGTCCACATTCCGCCGGGCTCCCCACTCCTCATCTAGCGAGTAGACGAGCACCTGGGGGCCAAAGAGGTCGCGCAACCCCTTGACCCACCCCCCATCCTCCGTTTGGGCTCCGAAAGCATATTCGTTATGCATGTCGAAGACCAGGTTCACCGCCGCTTTGGATTTGATGATCCCCGCCAGGAGAAGCCGGGCCAAGAAACTCTTCCCCGTGCCTGTCTGGCCGAAGACGCCGTTGGAACGCTCCACGAACTGTTCCAGTTGGAGGCAGATGGGGAGTTCCATGGTGAGGGGTGCCCCCATAGCGAAGTTCATCCCCCCCTCCGCGCCGAAGACGGTGGCGAAATCGAGTCCGGAGGCCTCGTAGAGTTGGGCGAAATGCATGGGGATGGTGCGCACCGGCTCCGGCGGCGTCTCCTCCCCCACTCCTTTCGATATATCCAGCATGAGGTGAGGCTTCACCTGCACCGTGGCATAACTACTTATCCCCGCCAAAGCATTGGTGACGAAAGGCGAGGCGTCGCGAGGCGGGTCGGCCAGAAGCCCCGCATCAGTGACCTGCAACCGCATATCGGCGATGGTGCAGAAGAACCTATGCTTGTGTCCCTCCACGACCACGAAACTGCCGATGCGCAGATCCTCCGT
>DFBK01000041.1:14606-17126 GCA_002366595.1 Anaerolineales bacterium UBA3082
GGTTACTATACCTAGTCGCTTACGCTTCATTGACACACCTCATGGCGGTGACAGGACATAACAAAGGCGAAAGCCGCTTTACATTACAGATAACGCAACTCAATCTCCGCCGCGTGGCTCTATCCCCAAGAGCACGGTCATCAGTCGGTCGTAGTCCCGCTTCAATGATCCTATTTCGAACCATTTACCTATTCTGCAAAATAAGGCCACCAGCGCCAGAAGGGAATAAGCAATGCGCCATGATCGCCTGTTGACAGATTTTCCTCAACCCTAATCCGGGCCACAGGAAGGTAAAAATAAGTGTGGGCTTTCAAGCACACCTCCCACTGGCCCTACACCTGGTCGAAGGCGACTTTTTCAATGACCATCCTGGGCATTAATATATTCTGTCTGGCCTCAAAAAATTCACGGGTATGGCTCTTGGCTAATTCTCCCAGTCGTCGCTCGTATGGTGTCAGGTTAGGCTCCGGCAGCGAGAAAAGGAGAGGGGAGATACACCAAATTAAGACAAAAGCTAAAACGATTACCAGCAAACAAGACCGCTTCACAGCCTAACCCATTTCCTACTCTGCAAGTCACCCTGAATTTGTGGGCTCTATCCCCAAAAGCACGGTCATCAGTCGGTCATAGTCCCGTTTTAAGAGCCGCGCGATCTCCCGCGCTGCCCTGGAGAGCCACTCCTCATCGTTGCCCCGAGCCCGGTAGACCTCCCGCAGATGGGTTACTAAGAGTTGCTCCTTGGGAACCGGCCCCTCTCCAGCCAGGAGGAGACGGAGGTAGTAGAGTTCCTCAGTGAAGTGAACTACCTCCTCCGGAGTGCAAGAATAGACCGAGTAATGCATAGGCGGTGGCTCGGAAGGCAACCCCTGTCTCGCCTCTTCTCCCTCCACACTCCCTACGGAGAGGGCGGTGAACTCCGTGCGCAGGGTGCGCCTCAGTTCCGGGTGCTCCTCGTAGATCGCCTCATCGAAGACCTCATCGGTGCTCCAGCGCACCGCTCGTCGGCCAGGCTCGATGCCCCCCGTCTCCCCGTAGGAGACCACAGCGTAAATCTCTCGGTGGTCATCCACCTTAACTTTGACTAGGCTACCCAGAGCAGGAGGCCGATGCAATTGGTAACTCTCGGCCACGAAGCCGGTGCTCCTTGTCTCGATGATCTCCCCGATCCTCATACCCCTCGCTCCCTCTTGCTGGTGGCTTTCCCCGACCTGAAGAAGGCCACCCCCTCTTTAGCCAACGCCTCCTCCACCAGGCTCTCCACCACTCGCCTCTCGAGACCGGTGATGACCGCTTGCTCATGAGCCTCCTGCAAGGCAGAAGGGTACCCTCGACCTCGCTGACATTGATCGTAAACCAAGGCGTGAATCAAGTTCAACTTCTCCTCATCTCGGGCCACCCATTGGGGAACCTCCAAGCGGATGATCTCCGCCCCCACATTCAAGTAGAAGAAATATACCCCATGCTCGCCGTATCCCACGCGCAGGATCTTGGATGAACTCTTATAGATATCCGAGCGCTCCCCTGGCTTCAGGGAAGCGAAAACCTGGCGGTCTAAGACCCCCGCCAAGTCGCTACAGATGGGCCGCTGGCGCTGGGTCACATAAGAGCATTTGTCGCAGTTGACCGGCTCGTTATCGCAGATCACAACTCGCAATGAATTAACCACATCCTTGCTCTGAGGCTGACTGAGGTAACTGGCCACCGGTATACCCTGGGCTCGCAACTTTCGGAGGGCTCCCAGAAAGGGACGTAAGAAATGGTCGCGCACCGAGATATCATCTGCAGTGGTAGGCAGCCCCCAAAGGATGAGGCTACCGTCTTGAAGGCCCACCACCGGTTTTGTTCCTTGAGTGGCAACCTCCACCAAAGCCTCTAACTCTAGGACCGTCCGCCTGGCTCCCAGAAACTCTCTCTCCAGATGGAGATCTTTGAAAGGGTGGGGGATGCGGAGTTCCTCCTCCCGGAAATAGAAATGGCTCTTCGATTCTAAGTGTGCCATAGGGGCCTCGCCATAGGTGAAGAGCGCCGAACCTATATTGATGACCACGAAGCGAGCCGGAATGTGTCGGTCTGGTCTGATATAGGAGCCATCGGTGGCCGCCACGCTGAAGTTCAAAGGAGGCTCCGGGGCAGGATAGGCTCCAGAAAGGCTATTTTCAGGCCAGGCCAGGAGCCAAGAGGTCTTGGCTTTTTCTATCTTGGCCCTCAACTCATCAGGGTCGGTCTCCCTCAATAAGAGGCGAGCCCGCTCTATCTCTGGGCCCCTCATCCCTCTCAAAGAGCGAGCCATCTCCTCCAACTGTTCACTTATGAAGCCTAACTCGAGAGGCAAGGGCTCCTCCTACCTAAGCACCCTTTCATCCCCCACCCTTCTGGTGATCCCTTGGGCATCCAAATGTTCTAGGAAGGCTTGGGCGTACTTGCGGCTGGTGGAGAAGAGATCCCGCACCTGAGCCAAGGTGATGGGGCCCTCTTTCTTCAGATGTTCCACCACCCGCTCCACCATCACCTCGTAGGTCC
>DFBK01000064.1:0-239 GCA_002366595.1 Anaerolineales bacterium UBA3082
CAGGTTCTTGATAAGGTTGAAACTGCGGATACTGGCTCCTCGGTCAGGTGGATAGGGTAGTTCCGGGGTGAGGAAGAGGATCTTCATGCTAGGCTCCGATAGAGGGTCAAGGTCTCTTGAGCGGCCTTCTCCCAGGAGAAAAGGCGGGCTCGTCTTAACCCCTTCTCCCGGAGTTCGGCTCGCAGCGAATCATCGGTGAGGACCCTCCAGATAGCCACGGTCCAGCCATACTCATCTTC
>DFBK01000064.1:307-4776 GCA_002366595.1 Anaerolineales bacterium UBA3082
GGCGGGAGCCCGAACCCCTCATAAAGAGCGGGGTGGACGAGGAGTTGAGCGGCGTTATAAAGGAGGAGGAGATCTTGCACCGAGACCCGGCCCAGATAGAGCACCTCATCCCTCAGATTCAGTTCCTCGGTGAGGGTGAAGATCTGGTCGTAAAGCCAACCCCGTTCCCCCACCACGACCAACCTCACCTCTGGCTTGTATTCATCTAAGAGTCGGCGGTAGGCGCGGAGGAGGGTGGGGAGGTTCTTGCGGGGCTCGATGGTGCTCACGAAGAGGATGAAAGGGGTGGATACTCCGTACCTTTGGGCACACTCTCCCTGAACTCTTCTTCTGTCTTCCAAAGGGCGATAGGCAGGGTTAGCGGCCTCGTAGACCACGGTGATCTTGCCCTGGGGGACCCCCAGGAGGCGGATGGCGTCCTGTTTAGTGACCTCGGAGACGGCGATAATGTGATCGGTATAATGCACCGCCTGATCGATCTGTCCGTAGTAGCGGGCGCTCTGGGCGGTAAGGAGGTGGGGGTACAAGAGGAAGGCCAGGTCATGGATAGTGATGATCGATTTGCAGTTACGACGGAAAGGGGGGATGAAGTCAGGGCTATGGAGGATATCGAGGCCCAAGGGGCCGATCTCCAAGGGTAAAGCCCACTGCTCTAGACGATGGTGGCTGGGGGTCCAGAGGGAGCAGCGGGAGAAATTCTCCCCTTCCGTTAATACCGTTTTGTCCTTGCGGCTTTGGAGGATAAAAATTTCATCCTCCCTATCAAGGTGGGCTAACTCCTTGACTAGGTTCAAGATATATTGGCCGATGCCTGCCTGGCTATAGTAGACCAGCCGGGCATCTATGCCGATCCGCATAGGCGAACACCTCTTGAAGATCAGTCGAAGATCATTATACCCCCAAAAACCGGGGAAGCAAATCAGGGTTTTGATTCTTCCCCACTACGCTCAGTGTGAGCATATTTTCAACACTCTCTCACTCTTTTTGAAATCTTTCCAGTTGTGGTAGAATAGCGGTACAAAGGTCGTGGGAGGCGGACATGCCTAGAGAGACGTTAGATGAAGGGATTAAGGCGCTTCAGGATGACCTTTTGAAGATGGCCGATCTGGTCGATGAGGCGATAGGGTTAGCGGTCAAATCCCTGACCGAGAGGGACGAGGGTTTGGCTAGGCAGGTGATCGCTGCTGACGAGGGGATCAACAAGGCTCAGCGGGAGATCGACGAGAGGTGTCTCGTTCTCATCGCCACTCAGCAGCCTCTAGCCAGCGATCTACGAGTGATCCTAGCCATCTCCGGCATCGCTACGGAATTGGAGCGGATGGCGGACCACGCCAAAGGTATCGCCCAACTCACCAAACGTTTGGCCCCCCAGCCCCATCTGAAGCCTTTGATCGATATCCCTCGCATGGCGGAGAAGGGGCGATCGCTCCTTCGCGAGCAGTTGGAGGCTTTCCTAGCCCGCGATGCAGAGAGGGCCAGGGCCTTGGCCAAGCAGGATGACGAAATGGACGCCCTCTACGATCAAATATACCGGGAACTTTTGATCTTCATGATGGATGACCCTCGGACCATCACTCGGGCTACCCATCTCATCTGGGTGACCCATGACCTGGAGCGGATAGGAGACCGCACCACCAATATCGGCGAGCGGGTGGTCTTCATGGTAACAGGCGAGGTGGAAGAACTCAACCCTCCGCCCCAGATGGAGAGTAGGTATGGATGAGACAAAGGAACTTTTGGTCTGGCTTGATGAGGAGCAGCGGCGAGAGAAGACTGCCCTTGAGGAGTTGCGCAAACAGGCGGAGGACCACGCGGCTCACATCGAGGACCTGTTTAGCCGATTCGGGGAGTTGGAGGGCCGATTGGCTCGTCTCCAGGGTCAAATAGCCCAACTCCCCAGCCCGGATGAGACCTTATCGCGGGTGAGAGCGGAAGCCAGCCTAGTGGTCCGCGAGGCTCGAGAGGAACGACGCCGAGCAGAGGAGCAAGCAGCGGCGTTGCGCCAGCGGGAAAGGGAGAGTGTGGCCCAGGCCCTGGAGAAACTGCGAGAGGAGATCACCTTTCTCCTAGAGAAGAAAATGGAGCCCCTAGATTTTCAGAGGTCTGAACTCCAGAGGTTGTCGGAGGCCATTGCGGGCCTGAGGCAGGAGATCTCGGGCCTCCGAGAAGAGACCGTTGCGCAGGGGAGAAAGATAGAGTATCTGGAGAAAAGGGTCGATAAGAGCGCTCAAGAGATCGCAGAGTTAGGACTTATGCGAGAGGAGATACGGAAAGATCGCGAGGGGTTCCTGGAGGAACTGCGGAGGTTGAAGGACGAGCGTCAGAAGGAGATAGCGGAGTTGCGCCGGGATAGAGCGACCTGGCAGCAGGAACTATCCAAGCAAGAGGAGGAAGCGCACCGTTTAGAGGAGGGGGTTAAGGAAGCGACGAACCTATCGGCCAGTTTGCATAAGTTTGAGAAGGAACTGCGGGTGCGCCGAGATCAGTTGCTGCACCTGCAGCGGGTCGGAGAGGAACGTCTTAAGCGGCAGATTGAGGAGTGGCGGAAGGAGAACGAGAAGCGGTGGGCCAAGAGTGCCGCGGAGTGGGAGAGGCAAAGAGAGGAGGAGGCAAAACGCTGGCCGCGCTTTGAGGAGATATGGCGAATCCAACGGGAGTATGCCCGTCGACAGATGGCTGAGTTGGAGCGATGGATCGAGGAGTTGGAAGAGCAGATTAAGAGGTCTTAAGGGTGGGTGAAGATCGTGGGACCCGAGTAATAGGTACGGCTGGCCACGTTGACCACGGCAAATCGGTCCTGGTGAAGGCCCTGACAGGCATCGACCCCGACCGGCTCAAGGAGGAGAAGGAGCGGGAGATGACCATCGATCTGGGCTTCGCTTGGTTCACCCTACCCTCGGGCTTGGTGGTGAGCGTCATCGATGTGCCAGGGCATGAGGATTTCATCAAGAACATGTTGGCCGGGGTGGGAGGGATCGATGCCGCCCTGCTTGTGGTGGCTGCCGATGAAGGGGTGATGCCCCAGACGGTGGAGCATCTGGCCATTCTAGACCTTCTAGAGGTGAGACGCGGGGTAGTCGCCCTGACTAAGGTGGATCTGGTAGAGGATGAGGAGTGGCTAGAACTCGTGGCTGCCGATGTGGATGGGTTGCTTAAAGGGACAACTCTGGCTGGTTCTAAGATCCTCCCCCTTTCGGCGGTGACAGGGCAGGGGATCTCTTCTTTGATCGAGGAACTGGATAATTTGCTCTCCCAGACGCCCCCTCGACGAGAAAAAAGTCGGCCCCGGCTCCCTATCGACCGAGTCTTCACCTTGGCCGGCTTCGGCACTGTGGTCACCGGAACGCTGATAGATGGCCGATTTCGGGTGAGGCAGGAGGTAGAGATCCTGCCCCAGGGGCTCAAGAGTCGGATTCGCGGCTTGCAGACTCATAAGGAGAAGATAGAGGTGGCCGTGCCCGGTAGCCGGGTGGCCATAAATCTGGTAGGGGTAGGCAAAGATCAACTCCAGCGGGGGGATGTAGTGACTAGCCCCGGATGGCTCGAGCCTACGCGGCTCATAGATGTTCGCCTCCGCATGCTCAGTAGTGCCCCCAAGCCCCTTGGACATAACACCTCCGTGGATTTTTACAGCGGCGCAGCCCAGATACCAGCCAAGGTACGTGTTCTGGGGGCCAAGGCGATCGAACGGGGAGAAGAGGGGTGGATCCAGTTGGTGTTGGCCCGGCCCACGGCACTCTTGGCTCACGATCGCTTCATAATCCGCCAACCCTCTCCCAGCCTCACCATAGGGGGCGGGACGGTGGTGGACCCCCACCCCCGTCGCCGCCATAAGAGGTTCCGCCCCCAGGTGATAGGGAGGTTGGAGGCCTTGGCTTTGGGCACGCCTCAGGAGGTGCTTCTAACGGCCTTGGAGGAGGGGCCCCAGGAGAGAGGGAGGCTGGTCAAAGATAGCCATCTGGAGCCAGAAGTGGTGGAGGAGGCGCTAGAGCGGCTTCTCGAAGGTTCTCGGATTCTGGTCTTAGGAGCGAGCGGGGGTCAACTTCTCGTCTCTTCGACCTGGTGGGAGGGGTTCCTGACCCCCTTGGTTGATCTTATCGAGGAGTATCATAGTCGCTATCCCCTTCGCTTGGGGATGCCTAGGGAAGAGGTGAAGAGCAAACTGCGCTTCCCCCCTCGTCTTTTCAACGACCTCATCGGGCAGGCGGTCCAAGAGGGAGCCGTGGCCCAGAAGGGGGCGGCTCTGAAGTTGCCCGGCCACGAGGTGCGCTTCACTCCAGAGCAGGAGGAGAGGGTAGAAAGGCTTCTTTCTAAGTTCTCCCAAGAGCCCTACACCACCCCCTCGGTGGCTGATTGCCAGGCTGCGCTAGGAGAGGAGGTGTTGAACGCTCTCCTGGAGCAGGGGAGACTAGTCCAGGTGAGCGAAAACGTCCTCTTCCTGGCGGGGACCTACGAGGTGATGGTGGAGC
>DFBK01000040.1 GCA_002366595.1 Anaerolineales bacterium UBA3082
GGCCAAGAGCGGGGTGCTGACTTTAGCGTAGAAACTGGACACCTCCTCTTCGATGCTCTCGTAGGGGCGGACATAAACGCTGGCTCCTCGGTTCTCCTGGGCGATGGTATCCAAAAGTAGGGTGTTCACATCATCGCCCAGCCCAAAGGCGAAGATACGGGCGTTTTGGGAAGCCGCCTCCCTGACATCCTCGATGATCTCCCCCATCTCCACCACCCCTTCCGTGGGGAGGCCATCGGTGAGGAAGATGATGATCTGGGGGCGCTCGCCTCTAGCCATCTCTAAGGCTTCTAGGAGAGCGCGATGGATATTCGTCCCGCCCACCGCCCTTAGGGAGTCGATGAATTGTCGGGCTTCATGGCGGTTGGCAGCGGGTTGCAACTCGTCGGTGTAGGGGCTGACCCCGGTGCTGAAGGCGATGATGTTGAACCGATCCCCAGGGTTGAGATGCTCCAAAATGTATCTGAGGGCCTCTTTCGCTTGGCTCAATTTCTCGCCCTCCATGCTGCCCGAGGTGTCGAGGACGAAGATAACGTCCTTAGCCACTACCTCTTGGCTCTCCACCTCCATCTTGGGGGCCAGGAGCAGGAGGAAGAAGCCCTCCTCGCCACTCTCCCGGTAGGTGAGGAGGTTCACCCCGAACTCCTCATCGGAAAGGCTGTAGTAGAGTTCGAAATCTCGGTCGGGGGTCACATCTGCGGCCTCGAAACCGACGTTCACATTATGGTCATCCACCCGCTCGATGGCTATATCGTGGCTGGGGGAGTATACCGCCTTAATCGCCTGGGAGGAATGGATGTGGACGGTGATGACTACCTCTTCTAGAGGGCGAGAGGAAAACCGCTCGGTATCCAGGGGGTAAACATACTTCACCAGCCCCTGGTCGGCCAGAAGCAGTTGGCTATAAGCCAGTTCTATTCTTCTCTCTCCTCCCGGTGGGATGGGGAAGATGCTGGCCTGGAAGGCATCGCGGCCGATATATTCAAGCAGGGCTGGGTCCCTCCGTTGCCTCACGATATCCTCGTAGATCTGCCGGGCCTTCTCCCGGGTCAAAAGTTCCCCTTCCCACTTCTCCCCATCCACCCACATAGCGAAGTCAGAGATGGCCGCCTCCTCTGGCAGGGGGAAGATATATGTCCCCTCAAGTTCCCACTCCGAATCGTTGAGGAAGACCTGGTCGATCTCCGTGGTGGCTACCTGATTATCGATGGTCACCTTCACCCGGTGATATTTGATCGCCAGGTTGGGGACCTCAATGGGGGGCACATGGGGAGGGGGGTCGGGGATGATTATCCCGTCGGCGTAGGCTAGTCCTGTGGTGGAGAGAATCAGCCCCAATATCATCAGAGCCGAGAAGAGTATCCTTTTCATCTTGCGCCTCCTTCTCAAGTAGGGCTCTCTCGACTAATAGACGGAGAAAAGGGTATAATGGTTCCAGTGAAAAGGGTGTTTGTAGTGTCAGGAGTTAATTCCTGACATCACTAAAGCAATCAATGATTGGGCCACCCGATATGTGTCGCAATCATTAGACACAAGCAGGTCATAATGCCAACCGATGACGAACTGGTTAGCTTTTTCCTTAGGCATTTAGTGCCAGTCCTCTTCACTTTTCAAAGGGGTGCAGATTCGCAAAGTATTGTTGTCACCGCTTTTGTCCTGTCCGTTGCCAACCAGTGGTTTCTGATTACGGCAGGCCACTGTATACACGACATTGAAGAGTGTACCACTGAACATGGATACCAAATAACTCAGTGTTACCTGATTGACTCCCTAGGGTTAGGCGCTAAATATCGTGAACCCATCCCTTTCGTATATAAAGATTCGAGTCCAAGGTGCTTAAGCGAAGACCAAGATTTCGATTACGGTGTAATGGTCTTATCCCCATACTATCAACAACTCTTGGAGAAGAATAATATACAGGCCCTGAATGAAGAGGTCTGGAAAAAGCAACCTGCCAAAGTTGATTTTTATATGCTTTTGGGTGTACCAAAAGAACTTACAAGAGTGAATCCCGAGAATATCGAGATTACACCAACGCTACACACAGTAGAACCGCTCAGTGAACGGCCAGATAAATTTCCAGCAACCGATGTACCGCTGTTTTATGGCCGCATTGGATTGGGAGAAGGAGTCACTACTATCAAGGGAATGAGCGGGGGGCCAATCTTCGCTTTTTATGAGGATGAGAAGGGTCAGCTAAAATATTGGGTGACAGCTCTACAGAGTCGTTGGCTGCCAGAGTCTCACATTATCGTGGCCTGCCCTACAAAGCTACTGGGTGATTTTCTCGAACAGATAGACCATCAGGAGAGTCAGTAATTCCAAAGTGCTGCAAGGAGTTAACTCTTGACACCAATGTCCGCTGGCAAACAAAGCCACCCCCTCAATAGACGGGGTGGCTTACGATTTACACTAGTTCCTCAGTTCTTGGCTATTCTTTCTCCAGGTTGAAGGTCAGACTGGTGATATACCAGCGCCCCTCGATTTTGGCGAAGGCCCACTCGTCCCCTTTGGGAGCCATATCCACGCCGATGGTGGTGGTAGTCGTGGCCTCGGCGGTGTCCCCATTGATGGTCAGTTCCACGTCTGGGTGGGTCGCCTGGGTGGGGAAAGATTGGAAGATGACCAGATACCTCTCCTTGATAGCCTCCCCTCCTTCCCAGACCAGATCATCGCTGGGATCATCGGGGGTATGGTTGGCGTCGGTCACCACTCCGTCGGGAGACCATATCTCCATCAAGCGGTCTATATCTTGATTCACCACTCCCTCCGCCTCGGCGGCTAGGAGTTGCAGGATCGCCTCCTCGTCGCTGGCCGGAGTGGGGGTATCGGTTCCCCGGGGAGAGGGGCCGCTGGGAGCGGTGGGAGCAGCCGTGGGCCCACAAGCAACCATCAAGAGCAGAATCAGGGATAAGAGAACTGCACGCTTCATTTCTGCCTCCTTTAGCCTCAAATCATATCACACTTCACGCCCCTGTCAAGGCTTGACCACGACAAGGAGAGATGATAGGCTGTTTGACGGTATAATTCAGTGGGCAAGAAAGGTCGCAACCCATCGTGTCGAAAGCGGAGTATGACTATCTTTACCTCTCCCCCCACTTGGACGACGTCGTCCTCTCCTGCGGCGGCTTGATAAGGAAGCAGGCCCTGGCTGGTGAGAGGGCGCTGGTGGTCACCCTCTTCGCCGGCATACCCTCTTATGAGCGCCTTTCCCCCTTCGCCCGTTTCCTCCACCTCTTATGGGGCCGCCACCCTGACCCCGTGGGCCACCGTCGCCAGGAAGATCGAGCAGCCCTTAGCCGTCTAGGCGCAGATCCCCTCCACCTGGATTTCCTGGAAGCGATCTACCGAGGGCCCCAAAAGTTTCTTTATCGAAGCAACAGGGCCCTCTTTGGAACGATACATCCCCAGGACGAGGGATTGTATCTTGAACTCGCCTCCGCCATCGAAGAGGTAGCCAAGCGGCAGGGGAAGCCCCTCCTTTACGCTCCCTTGGCCGTGGGCCATCATGTGGACCATCAGATAGCCAGGAGGGCGGCGGATTCCTTGAGGCAGCGAGGGTGCCTCGTGACTTACTATGAGGATTTCCCCTATGTTGAGAGAGAAGAAGCCTTGCTTCTGGCTTTAGGCGCTAGAGAAGAATGGTCGCCCACGCTGGAGGGGATAGCCGACACCATCGAGGAGAAGATAGAGGCTATAGCCCTCTATGCGTCGCAGATATTCCATCTCTTCAGGAGGAAGGAGATGATGGAGCGGCGGGTGCGAGCCTACGCCGCCAGCCTGGCCTCGGAGAGAGGGGCCTGCGAGAAGTATTGGAAGCCGGTCTAGGCTATGATATAATGGGCCAAGGATGGAAGAGATACGCACCTTCGTAGCCATCGAGTTGAGTGCAGGCATCAAAAGCGAATTGACACGAGTGCAGGAGATGCTCAAGGAGAAGAGCGCCACCCCCCATCTCCGGTGGGTGAACCCGGCGAATGTTCACCTCACCCTCAAGTTTCTAGGCAACGTTCCCCGCGATAGAATCCAAGAGATCACCGCCGTGTTGAAAGAGGCTGGTGCGGGGCTTAGCCCCTTCATCATAGAGGTCTCCGGTCTCGGTTGCTTCCCTGGTACGAAAAACCCCCGAGTCATCTGGGTAGGGGTACAGGAGGGGACGGGCCGGCTGAAACGGCTGCAGGAGCGGGTAGAGGAAAGGCTAGCGACCTTGGGTTTCAAGCCTGAAGGGCGACCTTTTCACCCCCACCTCACCTTGGGCCGGGTCAGGAAAGGGGCTCATGTGGGAGCGCGTCGCCTCATAGGAAGCATCGTCTCCGCCACCTCTGTGGGCGACCTGGGCCAGATGGAGGTGGGGGAGATAAGCCTTATGGAAAGCATCCTCCACCCCACGGGGGCCGAATACATCTGTCTTCATAGTATCCCCCTTTTGGGATAGCCCTAGTACAATCACGGGAGGCCACCATGCAGAAGTGGGAATACAAGATTGTGCAGTTGTTCTTCACGACCCCAACGGTGGTGATCGAGAATGGCCATGAGGTTGCTCAATTGCCTTGGACGCTTGAGAAATACAGGGATTTCTGGATGCATCCTCGGGGATATGTTGATTATCTCAACCAACTTGGCGACGACGGCTGGGAGGTGATCGCAAACCAAGCCCCAGCCGGCGGCAGCTTTGGACACTTTTTCTCTTGAAGCACCCGAAGGTTAGCCACCCCTGAGGGCTAATCTATATGCGTTGACCCGACCGACTTCGCCAATATTGATTCGCATGTCGGCGGGAGGATTGGAAGGGGGATAAGGGTCTATGATTATCGCCGTCATCGGAGCCGGGGAGTGCACGCCGGAGGTCGCCAGGTTAGCCCAGGAAGTGGGGCGCAGGCTGGCGGAGAAGGGCGCTATCCTCATCTGTGGAGGGCTGGGGGGAGTGATGGAGGCCGCCTGCCGGGGGGCCAAGAGCGCCGGGGGGATGACGGTGGGTGTACTGCCAGGCACGAACCCTGGCGATGCCAACCCCTATGTCGATATCCCCATCGCCACGGGGATGGGCCACGCTAGAAACGTCATCGTGGTTGCCTCGGCTCAGGCGGTCATCGCCGTGGGCGGAGGGTATGGCACGTTGTCGGAGATCGGCCACGCCCGTAAACTGGGCATCCCGGTAGTGGGGCTGGAGACCTGGAGCCTGAGGAAAGAGGGGTACACTGGGATCATGGAGGCCCAAAGCCCCGCTGAGGCGGTGGAGAGAGCCATCGCCTGGGCCAAAAAGAGGTAGGCCCAATGATGTTCCGAGATCGCCGAGAGGCCGGTAGGCTCCTAGCGGAAAAACTATCCTTCCTAAAAGGCAAGGAGAACCTCCTCGTTCTCGCCATCCCTAGGGGCGGGGTGGTGGTGGGGTCAGAGGTGGCTAAGGCTTTGGGCGCTCCCTTGGATGTTTACATCACCCGCAAGATCGGCGCGCCCTACAACCCCGAGTTAGCCATCGGAGCCATCGCCAGCGATGGCACTCTCATCCTCGACCGCTCTTTGGCTTCTCGGCTGGGGGTCTCCGAAGAATACATCAAGGCTCAATCAGCGAGGGAGCGGGAGGAGATAGGAAGGCGCATGAGTAGATACCGGGGGGACCAGCCTTCACCAGACCTGGAGGGGAAAAAGGTGATCCTGGTGGATGACGGGATAGCCACCGGAGCCACCGTCGAGGCCACCATCGACGCTTTACAGAAGACCGGTTTAGAAAAGTTGATCTTGGCCGTTCCCGTGGGACCCAGGGAGACTATCGAACGACTAAAAAGGAAGGTAGATCGGTTGATCTGCCTCCACGCCCCGGAGATCTTCTGGGCGGTGGGGGGTTTTTATATGACTTTCGACCAGACCACCGATGAGGAGGTGGTAGCCCTCTTAGGGGGTTCTTGATTTGTGGCGGCGAGAGGAACCCGCTCCTTTAACGTTCTCCATTTCGGCGCCAGGCCAGAAGGCAAGCAAGCGATTGAGCCCTTGGAAAGCCAGCCAAACCACTCCGAAGAGGAGAAGAAGAGCCCCTAGCCCCACTAATTGAGCGTAGAGTTGCGTTGGATCGGGCTGGAAACCGGAGACCACGAAGTAGCCGGAGAGACCCTGTCCAGAGACCCCCAAGTAGTCGCCAATGCTCACCCCATTCCACCCTGCGCCGCTCCGTCCATCGGCGAAAAGCCCCAAGGCTAAAAGCCCCCAAACTGCGGGGATGGCGTGCATCCCCACCACCGCTGTGGGGTCGTCCAGCCTCAGTTTCACCTCCACGAGATAGAGGGTCAGGGGAAGGAGAAGGCCGGC
>DFBK01000065.1 GCA_002366595.1 Anaerolineales bacterium UBA3082
TAGAGAAAGATGAGAGGAGGCAGAGAGATGGCCAGTTTCCCAGAGACGGTAGTGCTCGCTGGGGGGTGTCCTTACAGGATCCCTGGGGGAAAGGGCAACAAGATGGTAAAGGATGAGAGAGGGCAGAGGCGAAAGGAGAGGGTCTACTTCTACGGCTACAAAGAGCATGTGAGCATGAACGCCCAATGCGGGTTGATCACCAGCATAAGAGCCAGCCCCGGTTCCGTGGCGGTAGTCCAGGTAACCACCATCTAGCCTCTCTATAACTACTTGGGAAGGTGGAAGAATCTTCGTGCTCTCAAGGTGCCCCCTCGTTGACGGGGGCAAGCGATGGTGGTATGATGGGATTGTAACGCGCGTTAGCAATTCGCCTCACCATATTATATCTAAGCAACCCTGCTTCGTTCACACTGGGTATGCTCTGGAGATTGTCCAAAGAGGTTGGGGTTTCCCGAGCACAGAGTGCACGTATAGGCCTCCGGGTTCGCTGAAGGGAGAAATAAGATAGGGCGCCGAGGAAAGCGACCCCGGAGGTTGTCATCTTGCTGCCCCAAAGAGATTGTCTCACCAGCGTGCGCCGAACTTGTTTGTACTACTCTACAGAGGAAGATGACTGCTCAATGATGGGTCGCCAGGGAGGCGGGAAGGAACAAGATGTTACATAGCGTGAACGTAGAGCCGAAAGCGCTAGATGAGTACCGGACGATCGTGGGGGATGAGGAGATTACAGCCATTGGAGCGTTGGCTGAGCCGTTGAAAGGAGCGCAGGTGTTGCATGTGAACGCCACCGCGTTCGGTGGCGGCGTGGCGGAGATGCTGTCTACGCTGGTACCGCTCATGAGGGACGTTGGTAGCGAGGCCGAGTGGCAGGTTATCCATGGGGCTGACGAGTTTTTCAACGTCACCAAGGCTTTCCACAACGGCCTCCAGGGTATGAACCTCCTCTTGACCGAGGAGATGAAGGAGATCTGGCGAAGGTATAATCAGAAAAACGCTGAAGCCTTGGAGGGGGAATATGATTTCGTGGTAGCCCATGATCCCCAGCCTGCCGGGTTGCGCTACTATCACGGTCCCGGAAGGAGCAAGCACTGGATCTGGCGCTCCCATATCGATACCTCCCACCCCAACCCAGCCTTTTGGCAGTTCATCATCCCCTTCCTGCAGTCTTATGATGCTGGGATATTCTCTATGGAGCAATATGTGGGGGAGGGACTATACCTTCCACAACTGGCGATCATCCGCCCCTCTATCGATCCCCTCTCGCCCAAGAACACCCCTTTGCCCCTGGCAGAGGCGCAAAGGGTGGTTGCCGATCTGGGCATCGACCTTGACCGTTCCCTCATAAGCCAGATCTCCCGTTATGATCCCTGGAAAGACCCCATGGGCGTGATAGATGCTTACCGTCTAGTGAAAGAGGAGATGCCCGAGGTGCAGCTGGCTTTGATGGCTTCTATGGCCAGTGACGATCCAGAAGGGTGGAAATATCTAAAACGAACGAAGGAATACGCGGGTGATGACCCGGATATCCATGTGACATACTTTGAAAGAAGTAACGACTTGGAGGTAAACGCCTTACAGACCCTCTCCCATGTGGTAATCCAAAAGTCCATCCGCGAAGGGTTTGGATTGGTAGTTACGGAGGCTATGTGGAAGGGTCAAGCGGTAGTAGGAGGCAACGTGGGGGGCATCTCCCAGCAGATCATCGATGGGGAAAATGGCTTCTTGGTGAATAACGTCGAGGAGTGTGCCGATAGGGTTCTCTACCTCCTCCAAAACCCTAGGCGAGCCAAGGAGATGGGGGCTAAGGCTCGGGAGCATGTGCAGCAGAATTTCCTCATCACCCGCCACCTGAAAGACTATCTAAGGCTCTTCTTGAGTTTGCGATGAGAGATAGACTCGGTGGCCTGCCATGATTGACGACTTCATCACCTACCGAGATCATCAGGGGGACGTTTATCCTGGAAGGGCGAAATCTGGTCCACAGGTGTTGTCCCGGTTATAAGGAGCACCATACTGCGTACGAAGATCGTATGCACTATCGGCCCTGCCTCAGAGGATGAGGAGACTTTGCGGGGTATGATCCAGGCGGGGATGGATGTGGCCCGTCTAAACTTCTCCCATGGCGACCACCGGGTCCACGCTTGGCGCATCGCTACCATCCGCCGTCTGGCTCAGGAGATGGAGCGAGCCATCGCCATCATCCAAGACCTGCAAGGGCCCAAGATCCGCTTGGGAGAGATCACTGCTGGCAGCGTGGAACTGGTCCCTGATAGCGAGTTGACTCTAACCCTTGAGCCCGTCCCCGGGAGTCTCAGGGAACTACGCCTCCCTTGTCCAGAACTGATGGCCCATGCTGCCCCAGGCGACTGCATCCTCCTCTCCGATGGAGAGATCGAACTGCAACTATTAGAAGTCCAGAGAGAGCGCCTCCTCACCCGAGTGGTCGCTGGAGGAAGAGTGAGATCGCGACAAGGGGTGAATGTCCCTGGAGTAGAGTTGGGTTTTCCCTCCTTGACGGTCAAAGATGAGAAGGACCTGGCGTTCGGCATAGAGCAAGGGGTGGATTATGTGGCCCTCTCCTTCGTGAGAAAGGTAGAGGACATCCAGACTCTGCGTCAGCGCATCAAGGAAAAAGGCGCCGACATCCCCATCATCGCTAAGATCGAGAAAGCCGAGGCGGTGGAGGCCTTTGACCAAATCTTGGAAGTCAGCGATGGCATCATGGTAGCCCGCGGTGACCTGGGCGTAGAGACTCCAGCGGCCGGGGTGCCCATCTTGCAGAAGGAGATCATCCGTAAATCAAACCTATTCGCCGTCCCTGTGATCACCGCCACCCAGATGCTGGAATCGATGATGGAGCACCCGCGCCCTACCCGCGCCGAGGCTTCGGATGTAGCCAACGCCATCTTCGACGGCACCGACGCGGTGATGCTCTCTGGCGAGACGGCGGTGGGCGCCTATCCTGTAAAAGCGGTGGAGACGATGGCCACTATCGCTGAGACGGCAGACCGCAACGCTTCCTACTCCATCCTGGGCGATCTCGAAGCGAAGCCCTGTCTCAGCGTCACTGACGCCGTCAGTCAAGCCTCTTGCGAGATGGCTCGGGAGTTGAGCGCCAAGGCTATCATCACCACCACCGCCTCTGGCTACACGGCGCGCATGGTAGCCCGCTACCGCCCTCGGACGCCCATCATCGCTGTCACCTCCAGAGAGGAGGTCCACCGTCGCCTGGCCCTGGTCTGGGGGGTGGAAACCGTGGTGGTTCGGCAACCCACCAGCACGGACGAGGTGATCGATTTGTCGGTTGATGTTATGCAGGAGCAGGGGTTGGCTTCACCTGGAGACATCCTCATCATCACCGCGGGCATACCTCATGGCGGCCCCGGTTGTACCAACATGATTAAGGTGCATGTGGTATAATAAGTGGTTGGTCATACAAGAGATGGCTGGCGCAGAAATACAAGGCCCAGGGGAAGAGGAGGGGAAATGAATGAAATTGTCTTTGAAATGCCAGTCAGGGTTAGATACCATGAAATGTTGGTTAAGACCAAATATCACAAGCGCAAGCACAAGCATGACTATTGGGCTGCACTATTGGAACCAGGTTGTTTTGTGGAGGTATTTCGTATTTACAACAGCCCTACCTGGGAGCCCTTTATGAAGCGTCCTTTGCGGGACGGTGAAAGGCTGAAACTTTGTCTAGTATCAGAGGAGGAGTCCCAATGCAAGACCTAGGAAATATAAGCAGGGAACAAGCGCACAAAAATTCTAGCGGCACTCAACAATCCCAAGAGTTGCTTTTTGTGTGTGCGTTACGACCAATATGAAGAGATGTTTTTGACCGCGGGCAAGGGTTCCCGCAGAATGACCTTAGCAAGACAAGAGAGAAATCTATAGAAGGAGGATCTGTATGAAGGTGAAAGTGGGCATTAATGGGTTCGGCCGCATCGGGCGACAAGTTTTGAAGGCCATTCTGGAGGAGTATCCCCAAACCCTGGAGGTGGTGGCCATCAACGATCTCTTCGATGTCAACACCAACGCGCACCTCTTCCAATACGACTCCAATTATGGCCACTTCCCTGGCAGGGTGGAGGTCGAAGGTGAAGTTTTGGTGGTCAACGGCCACCAAGTCAAGAGTTTCGCCCAGCGCGACCCCGGCCAACTCCCTTGGGGAGACCTGGGGGTGGAGATCGTTGTGGAGTCAACGGGCGTCTTCCGCACCGGCCCTCAGGCAGCCATGCACCTCCAGGCCGGGGCCAAGAAGGTGATCATCACCGCCCCAGCCAAGGAGGAAGATATCACCATCGTTCTGGGGGTCAACGAGGGAATGTACGACCCGGCGAAGCACCATATCATCTCCAACGCCTCTTGCACCACCAATTGCTTGGCTCCTGCGGCCAAGGTGGTCAACGATGGGTTCGGGATCGTCAAGGGGTTGATGACTACTATCCACTCCTATACTAACGACCAGCGGATCTTGGACCTGCCTCATAAGGACCTCCGGCGG
>DFBK01000038.1:0-16878 GCA_002366595.1 Anaerolineales bacterium UBA3082
GACATGAGGCTGTTGAAAACACCTCCTCGTTTAGCAGAGTGGGAAAGAAGTTGATGCGCAGTGTGTCTTCCTGCCTTGTGTCCCTACAATCGTTCAAATTCTAACCGTCCGTGGGAGAAATTGTCGATTGCCAAAGGATCTATCCCACTTTTTCAACAGTCTCAATAGCCACCGTTTGATTTTTCGGCACTATTACCCTATAATATGTGGTGTGCTCTTTGGGCGCTCAATGACGATATCTGCCCAAGCCGATGGAAGGGGCTTTTTTTACGCCTATACGTAAAGTATCCCTGTGGGAAAGGAGGATAGATGGCCGAGTTAACAGAGATCCGCTGGCATGGCCGCGGCGGCCAAGGTGTAGTCACGGCTGGCAAGATGCTGGCTGATCTGGCCTTGGACAGCGGTCAATATTTCCAAGCCTTTCCGGACTACGGCCCAGAGCGGGCAGGGGCCCCGGTGCGGGCCTTCACTCGCCTGAGCAGGGAGCCCATCGATATCCATTCCCAGATCCAAGAACCGGATGTGGTCCTGGTCCTGGACCCCACTCTCATAGGCAGCGTGAACATCGCCGAAGGGTTAAAGGAAGAGGGTGTCCTCATCCTAAATACAGAAGAACCCCCTGCCGAGATCCGAGAGCGGTTGGGGTTCAAGAGGGGAAAGGTCTTCACCGTCAACGCTACCCGCATCGCTATGGATACCTTAGGGCGGGAGATCACCAACACCCCCATGCTGGGGGCTCTGGTCAAGGCTACGGGCTTCGTAGCCCTGGAAGATCTGATAGAGAAGACTCGCGAGAGGTTCGGCCACAAGTTCGGCTCGCGAGTAACGGAACAGAACGTGGAGGCCATTAAGCGGGCCTATCGCGAAGTAAGGGAGGGATAAAGTGGTCGATCTGGAAGCGGGATGGCGGGAGATACCTGAAGGGGGCCTGATCGTAGAGGCGGGCAACGCGGTAGAATATATCACCGGTGCCTGGCGGGCCCAGCGCCCGGTCCTCGATCTGGAGAAGTGCACCCACTGCTTATTTTGTTGGATCCATTGCCCCGACTGTTCCATCCTCGTCGAAGAGGAGAAGATGAAAGGCTTCGACCTGGACCATTGCAAAGGTTGTGGCATCTGTGCCCAGGTCTGCCCGGTCGAGGCGATCACTATGGTCAAGGAAACCGAATAACCCTCTATAGGGAGGAGATATGGGCAGATATATGGCTTTGGACGGCAACTCGGCCACCGCAGAAGCGATGCGCCAGATTAACCCCGATGTGCTGGCCGCTTACCCCATCACCCCTCAGACCTCCATAGTCCAAACCTTCTCTGAGTTCGTGGCTGATGGGTTGGTGGATACGGAGTTCATCACTGTAGAGAGCGAACATAGCGCCATGAGCGCTTGCATCGGCGCTTCGGCGGCCGGCGGCCGCGTGATGACCGCCACCTCCTCAGCGGGGCTGGCTTTCATGTGGGAGGTGCTCTATGTCGCCGCCTCTACCAGGCTCCCCATCGTCATGCCGGTGGTGAACCGCGCCCTTTCCGCCCCCATCAACATCCATTGTGATCACTCCGACTCCATGGGGGCACGAGATGCGGGCTGGATACAACTCTTCTCCGAGAACGCCCAGGAGGCTTATGACAACACCATTCAGGCGGTGCGGATCGCTGAGAGAGAGGAGGTACGTCTCCCGGTGATGGTGATGTCGGACGGCTTCATCACCAGCCACGCCGTGGAGCGGGTAGAGATAGAGGAGGATGAAGCGGTCAAGCGATTCATCGGTCCTTTTCAACCGACCTACCCCCTCTTAGATATCGATAACCCGGTCACCTATGGCCCCTTGGACTTCTACGACTTCTATATGGAGCATAAGAAACAACAAGCGGAGGCTATAAAGCGGGCCAAAGAGATGGTGATAGAGGTAGGGGAAGAGTTCGGCAAAACCTTCGGCCGCCCCTACGGCCTGTTAGAAGGGTATAGGCTGGAAGATGCAGAGGTAGCGGTAGCGGTCCTCTCCTCCACGGCGGGAACGGCCAGAGGCGTGGTGGACGATCTGCGGGGGCGGGGGATAAAAGCGGGCTTACTCAAACCTCGCTGCTTTCGGCCCTTCCCCAGCCAAGAGATAGTGGAAGCCTTAAGAGATAAAGCCGTGGTGGGAGTGATGGACCGCTCCGACTCCTTCGGCGCTTTGGGTGGGCCCCTCTTCATGGAGATCTGTGCCGCCTTGCAGGTTCAAGGTGTGAGGACCAGGGTGGTTGATTACATCTTCGGCCTCGGCGGCCGGGATACCACCCCTGATCAGATCGAGAGTGTCTTCTGCGATCTTTTGCAAATCGCCGAAACAGACAAGATCGAACGCCTAGTTAACTGGCTGGGCGTGAGGGAAGGCAAACAAGAAGTCGTTACCGCGGCCTAAGATTTAGAGGAGAAAAAGATGGCTACAGCGCTTAAGTTGAAAGAACTTTCCAAGAGAGAAGAGCGGCTGGCTCCCGGTCATCGCCTCTGCGCGGGGTGTGCCGCTCCCACCATCGTTCGCCAGGTGCTTTTGGCTATCGATGAACCGGTCATCGTGGCCACGGCCACCGGTTGCCTAGAGGTGAGCACTACCATCTACCCCTACACCGCCTGGCGAATCCCCTGGATCCATAACGCCTTCGAGAACGCCGCTTCCACCCTGAGCGGCATAGAGACCATGTACCGCTCCCTGGTGAAACAGGGAAAGATGAAAGAGCGGGATATAAAGTTCGTGGCCTTTGGCGGGGATGGGGGCACCTATGACATCGGCATCCAGGCCCTTTCGGGGGCCTTGGAGCGGGGGCACAGGCTTCTCTACATCTGCTACGATAACCAGGCCTATATGAACACCGGCATCCAACGGTCTGGGGCCACCCCCCATGGCGCTTGGACCACCACCTCGCCAGCGGGGAAGGTTATCCCTGGCAAGCCCCAATATCGCAAGGACCTCACCGCCATCGTGGCCGCCCACGGTATCCCCTACGTCGCCCAGGCCTCTCCCCATCGGTGGAGGGATCTGATGCAGAAGGTGCGCAAAGGGGTGGCGGCCGAAGGGCCGGCCTTCATCGATGTTCTCTCCTCCTGCAACCGAGGCTGGCGCCACCCCACCAATATGACCATGGAAGTGTTGCGCCTGGCAGTGGATACCTGCTTCTGGCCCCTCTACGAGGTGGAGAGAGGAGAGTGGAAACTGACCTACCGGCCCAAGGAGAAACTCCCCATCGAGGAGTTCTTGAAACCCCAAGGCCGTTTCCGCCACCTCTTCAAGGAAGAAAATAAACATATCATAGAGGAACTCCAAGCCGAGGTGGATCGGCGGTGGGAGGCGCTCCTCAAGCGCACCGGGAAAGCCTGAGAGGAAAGGGCAGCGGAAACCAGTCCGCTGCCTTTTAATAAAGGAGGGCAAGATGCCAGTTTTGGAGTCCACTCACCCCCTTATCAAGCATAAGATGACCCTCCTGCGGGACAAGAATACCGAGCCCAAGAAGTTCCGGGAACTGATCAGGGAGATATCGAGCCTCCTGGCCTACGAGGCTACGGCGGACCTGGGACTCCAGGAGGTGGAGGTCACCACCCCTCTGGCCCCAGCCAAGGGGTACCAGTTGACCGAGAAGATCGGGCTAGTGCCCATCCTCCGCGCCGGGCTGGGGATGGTGGAGGGGATCTGGGAGATGATGCCCTCGGCGGAGGTATGGCATATCGGCCTCTACCGAGATCATAGGACCCTAGAGCCGGTAGAGTATTATAGTAAACTCCCCGTCCACCCTACAGTGCAGGTCTGCTTAATTCTCGACCCTATGCTAGCCACCGGGGGCTCGGCGGTGGCCACGGTAGATATCTTGAAGAAGTGGGGGGCCAAGCGGATCAAATTCGTGGGTGTCATCGCTGCCCCTGAGGGGGTGAAAAGGCTTACTGAGGCCCATCCAGATGTGGATATCCACATCGCGGCCATCGACGACCACCTGACGGGTGAGCCAGTGAAGCCGGGGGACCCCCCAGCGGGCTACATCGTCCCCGGACTGGGGGACGCCGGGGACAGGCAGTTCGGGACGGGGTAATTAGATGAGTGCCAAGATACGCCCCACCTGGGACGAATATTTTATGGGGATAGCCCGGCAAGTGGCCCAAAGGTCAACCTGTCCCCGGGCCTCGGTGGGGGCGGTAATCGTCAGAGAGCGTCGCATCCTCACCACAGGCTATAACGGCGCTCCAGAGGGGTTGCCTCACTGCCTGGAGGCGGGTTGCATCATCGAAGACGACCACTGCCAGAGGAGCCTCCACGCCGAGCAGAACGCCATCCTGCAAGCGGCTTTTCATGGCGTCTCCATCGCCGGGGGTACCATGTATGTCACCCACCAGCCTTGCAACACCTGCGCCAAGATGATCATCAATGCGGGCCTGAAGAGGGTGATCTACGCCGGGGAGTATCCCGATGAACTAGCCCGCAACTTCCTGGCTGAGGCAGGGGTGGAACTGGCTCGCTTCTCGAACCCTTGATAGAAGAAACCGAGCACCCTAGAATGAGGGCAACCCCCAAAGGTTGCCCTTTCTTACGGTAGATAGAAAGGTAGATCGTGCTCTATCTGACCATCTTCGTCGTGCCTCTGCTCTTGGCTCTCTTTTTGACTCCCTTGGTGGAGAGAGTGGCGCGGCGCTTTGGCTTCTTAGACTACCCTCGTGAGCCCAGGCATTTGCACGAGGCGCCAACGCCAAAATTAGGGGGAGTAGCGCTCTTTGTCCCCTTCCTGATCGCCATAGGGCTCTCTTTGATCCTACTGCCCCTAACCCTCGAGGCTCGCCTCGACTTGCCCCACGAACTCCGGCGCTTGGCCGGGGTGATAGTCGGCTCTCTGGTGGTGCTTTTGGTAGGCATCTACGATGATAAGCGGGAACTCTCGCCCTGGCCCCAACTCCTGGCTCAGTTCCTGGCCGCAGGGGTGGCCATCCTCTCCGGCACCGTCATCTACGAGATCGCCAGCCCCTTCGGAGGCCTCATCCGCTTCCCCACCTGGTTCGCCATCGCTTTCACCCTCTTCTGGCTCCTGGGGATGATGAACACCGTTAATTGGCTAGATGGCCTAGACGGCCTAGCGGCGGGGATCACGGTGATCGCCTCCCTCATCTTCTTTGTCCATAGCAATCGTCTGGGCCAGGTGAGCATCGCCCTCCTCCCCCTAGCCTTGGCCGGCTGCGCCTTGGGGTTCCTCCCCTACAACTTCTACCCCGCTCGGCTATTCATGGGCACCTCAGGAGCCCTCTTTCTGGGCTTCGCTCTAGGCACCCTTTCCATCATCGGTGGGGCTAAAGCAGCCACGGCGCTTTTGGTTTTGGGGATCCCCATCTTGGACGTGGCCTGGCAGATCGTGAACCGCCTCCGGCAGCGTCGTTCGCCCTTGCGCGGCGACAGGGGACACCTCCACCACCGCCTGCTGGATATGGGGATCTCCCACCGTCGGGTGGTTCTTCTCTTCTACCTCCTCTGCGCCTCCTTCGGCGGACTGGCTCTGCTTCTCCCCCCGGGTCTATACAAACTTTATGCCCTCCTCGTCCTGGGGGTTGTGGCGGTTATCGTTCTCTTCCTCGCCGCCCGAGAGAGCCAACCTCCTGATTAGTCCACCTATACTCTACCTCTTCTCCTCGCATGGCTCCCCCCAGCCGCTCCAAAGGGTAGATGACCTCCGCTGGGATGCGGGGCACGAAGCCCACCGGGGCGGAGAGTAGTACCACCAGGCCGCCGAAGAGGAAAACCGGAGGCCACCCTTGGAGATCCGCCTCGCTGGGCAGCATCCCGTTGCTCACCGAGAATACTCACTTTCTCCTGCACATCTATCCCTTCTGCTACGTCCCCTGCAACGAGAAGAGGGATGAAAGACTTTGTCCCTCATCCCCATACCCTAACACAATCAACCACCTATCTCCCTAAGTGGTGGGCTAGAACAACCACTCTACAAGAGTAACCCACTCTCTTCTCAACCACCTTCTCTCTTGGAACCCGACCACCTGCTCTCATTCCGCTCCTTATAGTATAAGCCCAATAGTACCCGGGCCAATTTTCTTGAGTCATGGCGCCAAGGGTTCTCTCCATCCACCACGTCTGCGGCAACCACTCGGAGTTCCTGGGCGGGATGTATCTGGGGAGAGACGATCTCGATGGTCAGATGGGAGGGGAACGGGACCTCCAAATTATCGTTTAGGAGCACATGATCGAAGACTCTCCCTACGTGCTGTTCCAGCGCCTTTATGTGGTCACCAGCGGTGAAATGGTCCGTCTCCCCTTTCTGGGTGGCCACGTTACAGACATACACCTTCAGGGCCCGAGAGGCTCGCAAAGCCTCAACGATGCCCGGGACAAGCAAATTGGGAAGGACACTAGTATAAAGGCTCCCCGGCCCGGCCACTATAAGATCCGCATCGAGGATCGCCTTCACCGCTCCCGGGTAAGCGGGAGCTCCGCCGGGAACCAGATATACCCGCTCAATAGGCTTCCCGGCCTTGGGTATCTGGGACTCACCCTCCACCCGCATCACCCCTTCGGCTTCCTCTTCACCCAGGTCAGCACAGAGAGTCACGTTCTCCAGGGTGGAGGGGAAGATCTGCCCCCGAATGGCCAACACTCGCCCCGATTCCAGGATAGCCCGCTCGAAGTTCCCGGTCACCCCAGCCATAGCGGCGATGAAGAGGTTGCCGAAACTGTGGCCGTTGAGACCCCTCCCTTCGCTGAAACGGTACTGAAACAGTTGCGTGGTTAACGATTCCGCATCGGCCAGGGCGGCGATGCAGTTCCTGAAGTCGCCAGGGGGCAGGACCCCCAATTCTCGCCGCAGGCGGCCGGAACTCCCCCCATCATCGGCCACGGTGACGATAGCGGTGATGTTCTCCGTATACTCTTTCATCCCCCTGAGCAGCGTGGAGAGCCCCGTCCCCCCGCCGATAGCCACCACTTTGGGACCTCGGCTCCGGTGCCTGTGTCGGTAGATGATATCCACTAGGTGGCTGTCTCCAGGAGAACGGAAGGCGGAGAGGAGAGACCTGTTCAACTGTACGATAGCCATGACTACCGCAGTTAGGCCCAGCACCCCAAAGAGAAGAGCCCGTCCAGGACGGGGGATGAACTGTAAGGTGAGATAATAGAAGATGGGGGGGAAAATCCAAGTGCGGTAAATCTCAACTAAGATATACCCTACCCCCAGGCTGAGAACGGTAATCCCTCCCAAGAGGAGAAGGAGCCACCGCTTCACATGCATACCGGGCAAGAGCCACTTCAGGGCAGAGCCGTACTTAGGTCTAAACCGTACCATCCACTCCCTCATGGCTTTAATTATAGTTCACTCCAACCGCCTAGTCAACGGTACTAAAGTGGTGGCTAGACCAGTACCACCTCCGCTCCCGTCTCCACCTCTATCTCCCGGGCGAAGGCCCGGATCGCCTCTTCTCGGAAGACCCCTCCCTCGGCGGGAAGACCCAAGACCACGGTATCCACTCCCAACTCCTTCGCCGCCGCCTTGATCTCCTCCCGGGTTTTCCCCTCTCGAATGACGACCTGAACTTCTAGACCCTTTTCTCGAGCGCGCTCCTGAGCCATAGCCAGGAGGAACGCACCCAGTTTCTCCACGCTGCTCTCCGCATCAATCACCATAGGCGCCGCGATCTTATCCAGGAAACTTATATCCACCACATAGAGGAAGATTAGTTCATCGCCCCGCTTTTTGGCCAACTTGATAGCCTCATCCTGGGTTCGCCAACTATCCTCCCCTCCCCGGGTAGCACAAAGGATCTTGCCCATGATCTTCTCCCTAGAATCTTAGCCAGAAGTAGCGGATGAGAATCCACAGCGTCGGCACCAGGATGGTCACAAAAGTGACAGGCACGCCGACGCGGGAAAAGTCCTCGAACTTGAGCCGGAAGCCGGCCCGGTCCATGATGCCTGCCGCGACGATGTTGGGCGCCGAGCCGATGTAGGTGGCGTTCCCCCCTAGCCCTGCCCCCAGGGCCAGCGCCCAATAGAGGACGTTGTTCTCTGCACCGGGAATCGTCTGCGTCAGGAAGACCGTCACCGGAACGATAGCCGCCGTGAAGGGGATGTTGGCCACTATCGCCGAGAAGATGGCCGAAACCCAGACGATCAACAACGTAGCCAGTAGCAAACTGTCACCGGCTATGCCTTTGACGGACTCGGCGATGAGCTGGATCAGTCCAACTTCCTGGATACCCCCCACCATCATAAAGAGACTCATAAAGAAGACGAGGGTTGTCCAGTCCACCTCGCGCAACATATGGCTCACATCGGGCCGCACCCACAGTAACAGCGCCGTGGAACCCAGGATGGTGACGACGACCGGTGGCATCTGGAACAGGTCACCAACGAAGAATAGGACCAGGGTGGCACCAAAGAGAAGCAGCGACTTGCGCAGCAGGGTTGGGTCGGTGATCCGAGCGTCGGCTTCCAGTTTCGCGATGAGGGCAGCGGAAGGGGGTTTGCTCTCTCGGTCGAACTCTGTTCGGTACAGCCACCGGCTCATCCCCAGCAAGATGATCATACTCATCAGAGCGATGGGGAACATGTTGACCAGAAATTGGTTGAAGCCCAGGCCAACGTAGGATCCGATGATAATGTTGGGTGGCGTGCCGATCAGGGTGGCCGCCCCGCCGATGTTGGAGGCCAGCACCTCAGGCACGACGATGGCTGCCGGGTGGATGTTGAGCACCAACGCGATCTCGATGCTGACCGGCGCCATCAGGAGCATCACCGTCGTGTCGTTCAACACTGTGGACATGAATCCGGTGATGGAGATGAGGATGGCCACGACCAAAAAGGCGTTGCCCCGAGCTAGGCGAAAGGTCTGAAAGGCCAACCACTGAAAAATCCCTGTCTGGCTCGTGACCGCCATGAAGATCATCATCGTCATCAGCAAGAATATGACGTCAAAGTCAATGAAGCTGATGGCCCGGTGGAAGCTGATGATCCAGAAGTCGGAGTTGGAGGTGCCCATGAAGTAGCTCATCCCCAGCATGGCTGCCACACCCACGAGGGCAGCGATCGTTTCGTGTAAGAGGTTGAGCGAGATGAGACCAAAGACCACCATGAAGATGGCTGTGGCAAGGAAAAAGGCGGGGTTGAAGACGCGGGGCAAGACGACGTCAGGGGCGCGAGCGTGGCAGTGATCGCCAGCGCAGGCGAACTCCTGCCGGGCAAAGCCCTGGCGGGTGGTGCGGAAGCCCGGCTTGCTGATCTCGACAGCCACCGTTTCTGCCTCAATCAGCGCTTGGGACAGCGTCAACTCCACGACGTAGAAGCCGTCCGCGTCCGTGTGGGCCACTTCTGTCTCCTCACCGCCGACGAAAACGCGCACCTTTGCCTCATCTACGGCGGCGTCCTGGGTATTGACCACCCGACCAACCAGGGTAAGGGTGGCCGCCTCCTCCCCGGAGGTTGAAGCCCAGGGAAAGACCAAGAGGCCGAGAAGTATGGCTCCGCTGAGAAATCTAGCGCCTTTCATAACGATACAAAATTCTAACAGAGGGGGCTCCCCCTGTCAACGTATGAGCATTGTCATACTTTCAATAGTGTGGTATAATTTTATACGGTAAAAGTGGAAGGTCATAGATCTAAGCATAGGAAGCGAGCGCGTCCAGGCCGGAGTAAGATCGGAGAAGCGATCCTGCTCTGGTTCCTTATGGCCTGCAAACCAGAGGGCATTGCTCCATGAACTAGGCCAGAAGATGGTACCTCAGGCGCTGCACGCTACTGTGCAGCGCCTGATTATTTTTGGGGGGAAAGGAGGTGGCCGATGGAGAGGACTCAGATTGCCAACCTGACAGAACAAGTTCGCCTTTATCTAGAGAGCGATGATCTAGAAGGGGCTATCGCCCTCCTGGAGGCCTTGCGGCCCGCCGACAAGGCTGAAGTATTTGGAGACCTACCCCCTTCCCGCCAGCAACACCTTCTACCTCGTTTGGACGCGGAAGAGTCGGCTGATATCCTCGAAAAACTGGAAGATGAAGAAGTTGCTGAGTTGGCAGGCCAACTGGAGCCCCGCACCCTGAGTCCCATTTTGGACGCTATGGAACCGGACGAGGCCGCAGACCTCTTGGGAGATCTTCCCACCGAGAAGGCCCAGGCCCTTTTGGCTCGCATGAGGGAGGCAGAGGAGGTTAGGCCCTTGCTCCTCCACCCCGATGACACCGCTGGGGGGTTGATGACCTCGGAGTTTCTGGCTCTCAAGCGCAAGATGAGCGCCGGGGAGGCTTTAGAAGCCGTGCGGAGGTGGGCACCAGGGACGGAGGCGGCTCATTACTTATTTGTGGTGGACGCCCGAAACAAATTGTGCGGGGTGGTTAGCCTTCGTCAACTCATCATCGTTGACCCCCTCACTCGCCTCGAAGAGATCATGGACCCTGATGTGATCCAGGTGAAAGTGGGAACCGACAGGGAGGAATGCGCCCAAATTATGGCTAGGTACGACATAACGGCCCTGCCGGTGGTCGATGAAGAGAAGCGGTTGCTTGGCGTTATCAGCATCGATGATATACTGGATGTATTGGAAGAGGAAGCAACTGAGGATATCCAGAGGTTAGGGGGAGCCCAACCTTTGGAGAAGCCTTATCTCGCTACTGGCATCTTCGAGGTATCGAAGAGGCGAATGGGGTGGCTGTTGCTTCTCTTCGTAACCGAGACCTTAACCGGTTCCGTCCTCAGACATTTCAAAGCCCAACTTGATGCCGTGGTAGCCCTAGCCTTTTTCGTGCCCTTGCTCATCGGCACCGGGGGGAACGCAGGCACGCAGACTACGAGCACTATCACCCGAGCCCTGGCTGTGGGCGATATCGAGCCCCGAGATCTATGGAGGGTATTTTGGCATGAGGTACGCACCGGTGCCCTCCTCGGCCTAGCCATGGCGGTTGTGGCCTTCGCACGGGCCCTCACCTGGGGTACGACGCCCACCTTGGCATTGGCAGTTGCTACCGCCATTATGACCATCGTAATCTGGGCCAATAGCCTTGGTTCTCTTCTACCGCTCATCGCCTACAGATTGAGGATAGACCCCGCTGTGGTATCTGGACCAGTGATGAGCACCTTAGTTGACGCCACCGGGCTTTTCATCTATCTTACTATTGCCGGCTTAATGTTAGGAATTTGAAGGAGGTCTCCTTGCCAGAGGTGAAAGTAGATTACAAGAAGGTGCTTCTCTTAACCCTTATGGGCTTTCTTACTCTGGCCCTCCTCCTGAGGCTAGGTGGAACCACAGGCGGCCTGAGCCTCCTACAGAGGGCCGATAGAGGGTTTATCATCCTGGCACTGGCAGCCGAGATGCTCCGTTATCTGGGAGTGGCCCTTTCCACCCAACTAATCGCCCGCTTCTTGGGGCGGAGGATTGAACTTCTGCCCACCGTGGCCGCCACCTTCGCAGGCACCTCCATAAACCGCCTCCTGGCAGCCGGAGGCGTAGGGGGCATGTATGTCCGGTACCGGTACCTGAAGAAAAATGATCTCTCCTTGGGTTCCGTCTCCATTATCTTCCTCTTGCAATATATCGTCAGCGCCTTGGTGCTCTTGGCTGCTTTGATCTTCGGGTTTCTCTACCTGGCCACCCACTTTGGGGTCACCTGGCGGGTGATGGTACCCTCAGCCCTCGTCGTAGCCGCTGTCCTGGGAGGTATAATATACCTGATACGCCTCTATGGAGAGCGGAAGAGGTTGGAGAGGGGGCTGTTCTCCCTCTACCGAAAAATCAGCGGCTTCTGGGGGCGCATCGTCCGTCGGCGCTTCTTTGGCGAAGCCCGTCTGCGAGCGACTGTCAACCGCCTCTACGCCTGCTTGCGGCTGGCCCGAAATAACCCTTTGGGGGTCTTGGCCGCCTTCGCCTTCGGAGCTCTGACTCTCTTCGCCGATATCCTCACCCTCTATTTTGTCTTCTCCGCCCTGGGGTTCAGTATCCACCCTGGCATGGTGGTGTTGGGGTACACGGTGTCCAACTACGCAGGAGCCATCTCCATGCTGCCGGATGGCATTTTGGTCACCGACGGGTCCCTGGCCCTCATCTACACCAGTCTGGCTGTGCCTCAGGAAGCGGCTGCCATGGCTGTCCTCATCTTCCGCCTCATCTCCTATTGGCTGCCCATCCCCCTAGGCTTCTTGGCCCTCTGGATCTTGCGTCGGAGGTCGCTGTTGTGATCGCCTTTCAGCCAAGAAGGTACGGCAAGGATGACCAACGATAAGGTTATCTTGGCGATGGCCTTGATCGTGGCTGGCTCCTTGGTGGCGGCAGCGGTAGTGGGCGCTTTTGCCGGCGGCATCGCTGGCTATCTAGTGGCTCGCTGGGAAGAGCGAGGGCCCTCCCCTACGCCTCTCCCAGAGGAGCGGGGGGAGATACCTTTCCCTGAACCCCTCCCTTTGCCCCACTTGAAGTTGGGGGAGCCAGTGGAAGGGGCTTTGGTCACCAAGGTCGAGCCGGAGAGCCCCGCCGAGGAAGCCGGAATCAAGGTGGGCGACATAATCACCGCCGTGGATGGCCTGGAGATCGATGAAGACCACCCCCTTCGAGATCTGATTTTAGAGCATGGGCCAGGGGAGAAGATAACCTTGACCCTCAACCGCTGGGGGGAGAGCAGAGAGATCCAAGTGACCTTAGGAGAGACCACAGACGAGGAAGGGAAAACTATCCCCTACTTAGGGGTCCACTACTGGCCTATCAAGCGAGGGTCCTTCCGACCCCAACGGTTCGACCTGGGGGCCTACCACAGCCACAACTTAACCTCCTATTCAGGCGCTTGCTAAGACGGATTCGACCTCGCCTTACTAGGGAGTAACTCACAGAGCCCCAACGGATGTGCGGATGCCCTGCCCCCCTGGAGTGCCACGTTCCAGCCCGTGCTGGTACGACTTGGGCCAGGGGGCAGGCAAGGCGTGCCAGCCTGCCTCGCGGGGAGTACAATGTAGCCAAAGAGATAAAGTTCAGGGTTTCCCGTCTATCTGCAAATTGCGGGCAGTACCTGTCGTGAATGGCCTTTTGGCCTGCCTTGTTATATAATGAATAGGCGTGGGGATACCCGCCAGTACCTAAGGCATAGCAAGGGAAGAGGGGTATGGAAATCGGCACGGTGAAGTTGATTGACATAGACGAGGAGATGCGGGGGTCGTATCTCGACTACGCCATGAGCGTGATTGTGGCTCGGGCGCTCCCGGACGCCCGCGATGGGTTGAAACCGGTGCATAGGCGTATCCTCTACGCCATGCACGATATGGGGATGAGGCATAACCGGCCCTATAAGAAGAGCGCCCGCATCGTGGGCGAGGTCCTGGGGAAGTACCACCCTCACGGGGACGCGGCGGTATATGACGCCATGGCCCGCATGGCCCAGGATTTCTCAATGCGCTACCCCCTGGTCGATGGGCAGGGGAACTTCGGCTCCGTGGATGGCGACAGCCCGGCGGCCATGCGGTATACAGAGGCTCGGCTGGCGGAAATCGCCGAAGAGATGCTGGCAGACATAGATAAGGAGACGGTGGATTGGGTGGACAACTTCGACGGCTCGCTAGAGGAGCCGATGGTCCTCCCTTCGAGGTTGCCCAACCTCCTTCTGGCGGGAGCCTCGGGGATAGCGGTGGGGATGGCCACTAACATCCCTCCTCACAACCTGAACGAGATCTGCGACGTCCTCATCTACCTCATCGACCACTACCAGGAGATGGACGACATCGGCCCCGTGGACCTGCTCCAGTTCGTGAAAGGGCCGGACTTCCCCACGGGCGGGCTCATCATCGGAGTGGAGGGGATAAGGGACGCCTTCGCCACGGGGAAGGGGAGGGTGGTGGTGCGGGCCAAGACCCACATTGAGGAGATGCGCGGGGGGAGGTATCGGATAGTGGTGACCGAGCTCCCCTATCAGGTGAATAAGGCGAGGCTGATCGAGCGGATCGCGGCTCTGGTTCGCAATAAGCGGATAAGGGCGATTTCGGATTTGCGGGACGAGAGCGACCGGCGGGGGATGAGCATCGTCATCGAGTTGAAGCGGGGGGCCCAGCCCGACCAACTCCTCAATCAACTCCTCAAATATACGCAGATGCAGAACACCTTCGGGGTGAACATGTTGGCCCTGGTGGATGGGGAGCCGCGTATCCTCACCCTTAAGATGGCGTTGCAACATTACTTGGGCCACCGGCAGGAGGTGGTGACCCGGCGGAGCCATTTCGAATTGGCGAGGGCCAAGGAAAGAGCCCATATCCTGGAGGGGCTGAAGACGGCTCTGGCCAATCTGGATGCGGTGATAAAGACCATTCGGGGCTCTCGGAATGCGGAGACGGCGCGGAATAACCTAGTGAGAGGTTTCAAGTTGACAGAGGCGCAGGCCCAGGCGATCTTGGATATGCAGTTGAGGCGATTGGCGGCGCTGGAGCGGCGGAAGATCGACGAAGAGTACCTGGAGATGATAAAGAAGATCGCCTACTTAGAGGACCTTTTGGCCAACCCGAAGAAGATACTGCATCTCGTTCGGGAGGAACTTGGGAACCTGAAGAAGAGATATGGTGACCCGCGGCGGACTCTGATACTGGCCGATGCGGAGGCGGAGATCAGCGAGGAGGATATGGTTCCTCCCGAGGACATTCTGATATCGATTACCCAGCGAGGGTACATCAAGCGGGTCTCAGCCAGCACCTACAAGCGTCAAAGGCGGGGAGGGAGAGGCGTCCTGGGGATGGGGAGACGGGAGAAGGACACGGTCGAGCACCTCTTTATGGCCGAGAGCCACGACAGCATCCTCTTCTTCACCAACCAGGGGAAGGTTTACCAAGAGAAGGCTTATCAGATGCCCGATGTTACCAGGCAGGCCAGGGGTTTGCCCCTTATCAATCTCATCTCTTTGAGTCCTAAAGAGAAAGTGACGGCGGCCCTGGCGGTCTCCGATTTCGGGCGGGGGAACTATTTGGTGATGGCCTCCAAGAAAGGTAGGGTGAAACGGACCAGCATTGAGCAGTTCGCTTCCGTGCGCGCCAGTGGTCTGATTGCTCTCACCCTGATAGAGGGGGATGAACTGGGTTGGGTGAAACTGACGGAGGGGGGCGAGGAGATAATCTTAGTTACGGAGCGGGGGCAGGCGCTTCGTTTCTCCGGGGAGGATATCCCCTCTATGGGACGGGCGGCGAGTGGGGTGATGGGGATAAAACTGGCCAAGGGCGACCGGGTGGCGGCCATGGATGTGGTGGACCCCAAGGCTGACCTCCTGGTAGTGACAGAGAGGGGCTTCGGGAAGAGGACACCTTTAAGCGAGTACCCCCTTTATAGGCGGTACGCCAAGGGGGTGCGGACGATGGATGTGCGGAGGTTGAAAGATGTGGGGAAGGTTGTGGATGCGCGGGTGGTGAAAGAGGGGGATGAGGTAACCCTCATTTCGGCGGAGGGGATGGTGCTACGTACTACGGTGGACAATATCAGTAGTATGGGGCGAGCCACGCGGGGGGTGAGGATGATGAAACTCAGGGAAGGGGACACGGTGGCCTCCTTGGCCCGGATAAACAACAAGGGGGGGAAGAGGAAAAGGAAATAGGGGTCACGGCAAGGCATGGCTCACGACGAGGAGGTGAAGAAAGGCCCTGGGGTTGCCCCGGGGCCGATTTCTACAGAGTGATGATGGAATTGTCTTAGCCCCGGTGTACCCCTCTCGTCTCCCCTGGGAGGTCTGTCAGCCTCTTCTGCAAGGTGGCGAAGGTCTCTGGGTTGCCCGTGGTGTAGAAGGTGTAGCGGACGCGGCGGGGGGTGTGGTTGAGTAACCCTTCTCGCTCCAGAACTCGCTTGGTTTGGCGAGCCACGGCCGGGCTGGGGTCTATGATCTTGACTTGGGGGCCCACTATCTTCTTGATGATGGGGATTAGGAAGGGATAATGGGTGCAGCCCAGGGTCAAAGCATCGATACCCTTTTCTAGCATGGGCTCTAGGCAGTGACGTAAGATGGCCTCGGTCTGGGGGGCGTCCAGTTTCCCCGCTTCTACCTCTTCTACCAGGCCTGGGCAGACCCCTTCCAACACCGTAACACCACTAGCGAACCGCTGGACGAGGCTGGCGAAGAGCTCGCCTTGAAAGGTGGCCTGGGTGGCGATAACGCCTACCACTTTTGTCTCCGTCTCCTGGGCGGCGGGCTTCAGGGCCGGCTCCATGCCCACAATGGGGACCTCGAACCTCTCTCGCAGATGGTACAAGGCCGCTGCCGAGGCGGTGTTACAGGCTACAACGATGATCTTGCAACCTTGGGCCAGGAGGAAGGAGTTAATAGCCTGGGTTAGCCCTCTTATCTCCTCCAGAGAACGGGGCCCATAGGGACAGTTGGCGGTATCAGCGAAGTAGATTATATCTTCGTGGGGGAGTTGTTGCGCTAACTCCCGCATGATGGAGAGTCCGCCCACTCCGGAGTCGAAAACCCCGATGGGCCCCTCCCTGGGGTTCCTCTCCTCCGAAACCTCGCTCCTATGGGCGCTGTGTGAGGGTGACATCTACGCTTAGTTCTTCGCCTTGGCGGAGGATGGTGAGTGCAACCTCATCGCCCACGTGGAACCGCCATAAGACGTTGGTGAGGGGGTTATCCTCATCGATGGTCTGGTCGTTGATAGCGGTGGTGATATCTCCCTCTTGGAGCCCTGCGGCGGCAGCAGGGGAACCGGAGGCCACTCGCTGCACATAGACCCCGTGATCCGCAGGCAGGTCGTAGGCAGAGGCCAGGCGAGGAGTTATGGCCGTGTATTCGATGCCCAGGTAAGGCCGCTCCACAACCCCCTTCTCGATCAATTGTTGGGCCACCACTTTCACCGTGTTGGAGGGGATGGCGAACCCCAACCCTTCAGCCACGGTGCCTGCGTAAGCGCTGCGCCCTACGATGGCGGTGTTGATGCC
>DFBK01000038.1:16897-37937 GCA_002366595.1 Anaerolineales bacterium UBA3082
ATCCAAGGCGCTGATGACACCCCCGGTAACCGTCCCCTTGAAGTCGCCTAAGGGGCTGCCGATAGCGGCCACCGGCTCGCCAGGCTGGAGGGTGGAAGAGTCGCCTAGTTGCGCCACGGCGGGAAGCGGCCCTTCGATTTTGATGATCGCCAGATCCGAGTAGCGATCGGCCCCCACCAAAGTGGCCTCCTCTTTGGAGCCATCGGCGTAGATGACATCTATCCGCTCGGCATCTTCCACCACGTGACTATTGGTGACGATATAACCCTCTTCATCGATGATGACCCCGGAGCCAGAGGCCTGGGGCTCGATCACCTCCCCGAACAAGGTCTGACTGGCCGGAAGGGTGTTGATTACCGTAACTACGGCTGGTTTCACCATGGCGATGGCTTCGATTAGGGCTGAATCTTGGGTGAGGGTTAGATAGGTGGGTTGTCCCTCCGGCTGGGCTATGGTCACCGGTGTGGGAACGGAAGGGGTCGGTTGTGAGCGAGCAACCCAGTATCCAGCCGCGCCGCCAACCAGGCCTCCACAAATGATCGCGGCCACGATACCCAAGGCCACGACGAGAACCACTATAGAGTATCTTGGTCCAGAACCTCTCTCCATCTCCATACCTCCTACCCAAATTATGCCTCAGTTCATCGTTTGGTGCAACTGACACCAGAGAAGAAAAGGGGTTCGGCCTCTGGGCCGAACCTCTGATGAGGAGTTCTATCGCTTAGAGAAGAGGGGCTTCAAAGACCTCTCCCTACGGGATCCCGTGGGAAAAGACTTCATGCTCAAAGCCTCTGAATGGGTCTACTACTACAAATACGACCTCTCTCATGATGGTTTGGGAGGGAAGAGCCTTGTTGAGGCTCTGAGGGAGGTCAACCCCAGTTGCCATCCTTACAGGATCCCGAGGAAAAAGATATCCTCTTCTTGCCTCCCATCATCCTAGACGATAGAATCACTCTCCTAGGGGGTGGTACCGAGGTCTATAGACATTACACCACCACTTATAATAACATAGGGCAGGTTTCCACCTATCCTGAGTCACGCCGAAGGATACCTGCCCATTTGGCCTAAACGTAGCGTTGCCCTTTAGGGCGACGTTTCTCTTATGCCCATCTACGCGCAGGACAGTGTGCTGGCACGATGCAGTGGCCTTTGGTCAACCTACTCGCCTTGTATAAGGACGCTTTCGAACTTCTCCTCAAACTCTCGCTTCTTCAATTCCTCGTTATAAAACGGCAGTCCCACAAGCTTGAAATCCCTGTTCTGAAACACGACGGGGATTCTGTGCTCGGCCTCGATTTGCTTCAAGAAGTGTTCCTTCCACTGGTCGTTGACAATGAGATGTGCGCCCTTGGGTTCGATGAAGAGCTGATAGACCAAAGATTTGCCTGTGGTCTTTTCCGTCAGGAACAAGACAAAATCTGGCTCAACAGGACATCCATCGGCAAAGTTGTAGAGTTGGAAAAGCTTTTGGTTGCGCAGCAGGTAGATGTCGGTGTAGCGCTGGCGCAGGGTGTCGATCTGGTTCTGGATGAATTTGATCAGCGCTTTTTCCTCTGTTGTCCCATAGTTCTCATCGTACACGTACCAATCTTCCTGGCTCAGGTTTGCGCTAAACTTCTCATCGGTCCGCATGCCAATGCCCTTGCCGGTGGTCGCGCCGGGCGTGACATCGACGTTGAGGGTTTTCTCTTTGACGCAGTGCTGGACAGCCTCTGGCTTGAACTCTTTGGTGCCGATGTGCGTCGCCGTGCCGCGCTTGATGGCGGCAGCAAGTTCTTGTAGCACGTACAAGGCGATGCCCAGTCGGTCTTGATTGCTCAAGGACGTCAGTTGTGCCGGGGTGCCGGTCACGTCTACCTCGATCTGAGCCAGGTAATCCTTAGACCTGATAAACTGGCTGATGGATGAGAGATGCGGGAAGTAGGCCTCGAGATTATCGAACCGGTAGAACTTCAGTCTGGCTAACGCGACGCGAAGCAGATGGCGCCCTAAGTCCTGGAGGGCATACGTGGTGGTGCGGGTCTCTGCACCCGCGATATCCTCAACCGTGAGGTCCTCCAAGATAGCGGTTTCCACGGAGTAGCCGGTGCGCAGGGAATAGGTGTAACGCAGTGGGGTGAGCGCCTCCTGAATGGCGAAGACATCGGCGTTATCGTTGCGGACCCGTTCGTTGACAAAGATGAGGCCGTTCTCCCAAAAGCTGCTTTGTTTGAAGCTCTCTTTGATGTTGAGGTGGAGCTGCCGGGGCGGGTGTTCGGGCATGATGCCGGTTTCTCGAAGCGCTTGGTGGAGCTCCTGGATGTAGCGGGGATTGTGGGCGCTGTGATAGTAGAGTTCTTCGAGTGCGCGCAACTCGTTATCCAGGTCTTCATCGAATTTCCGCTTGTAGCGCGGCTGCTCCGGCGTGAGTTGGAAGGGGAAGTAACGCGCCCCACGCCCGATGAGCTGCGCTTCGGCGGTGGTGGTTTTGCCGGGCTTGCCGTGCTTGGCATCCCGGGTGTTGTAGAGGCGCACGATGTCAAAGAGATTGAGCACGTCCCAGCCTTCGTTCAGCATATCCACAGCGAAGACCACGCGGATTTCGTTGTCGGGATCTTCCAGCGAATTGACGAGGAGTTGTTTCTCTTCGCTGTCCGATTTCGAGTTCACGGATAGACACTTTTCCGGAGCGAACTCTACTCTTATTTCCTGAGCTAGATTCTCCAGGGAGATGTCTTGCTCTTCAAAGTAAGCAAAGGCCCGCTGGGTGATGGGGGACAAGGTTGTGGTTTTGATCTTTTGTAACCGGGCTGCTGTTAAACCCTCGATGGCTTGATGAAACGTCTCTCCAAACTCCTCTGATTCATAGATGAATCTTGATTTCATGAGAACAACGGGTTTGAGACGAAGCTTGTTGGTCTCGGCGACTTTGCGGCGGTATTGACTCACGACGATGGCTTGCAAAGCTCTGTCCAGCGGTGGCAAGTCGGCCTGCAAGGTTTTGACCTCTTTGGAGAATCCATCCAGTCGGAACTCTTTAAGAGAGTATTGGTAGAGGGTTTTGTCGTGATACTTCTCTGCGACGGCAGGGTGGCTGAGTTCGACAGTGGCGGTGAATTCCAACAGGAGGTTTTCGGGGTTGGCGTGGAAGATGCGATTGACGGTGGCTTCCCAGGTATTGATGTTTTCGGTCTCTTCTTTGCTGCGTTTGCTTTTACTTTTAGTGAAGGCGTTGATGTGATGGGCTTCATCGGAGATGAGCACAATCTTCTTATCTTCAAAATCCTCATAGGTGAGGGCGTTTTCCCGGGGCGTGTTGAGGCTGGAATGCAAACCCTGGATGGTGCTGAACAGGATGTTGATGTCCTGCGGGTTGGCGGCCTGGAAGTTGTCCACGGGCTGTATTTTGACGCGGCGGGCGTCAACTCTAAGTGCGGAGGCGAAAAGATACTTGGACGATTGAGGGTTGAGGAAGTTGTCGCGGGTCTTTTGGATGATATTGGTGCTGTTCACAAAGAAGATGAAGTTGCGGTATCCCCGCTCGTAGAGATAAAGGATGGCCGCGGCCATAATCAGCGTCTTGCCACTGCCGGTGGCCATGTGGAAGAGTAGTTGGGTGGGCTTGATCCGTTCCTGATAGTCGGTCACGCAAAATATGAAGCGGGACAGGGCTTCTTTTTGGTATTCCCGCAAGAGGAAAGCTGGGTTGAGGTTAGCGGTGATAACCTCAGGCATCTCTGTTTTGAGCACGCCATACTTGGATAGGGCGTCTAGTTCTTCTTTGAGAATGGGCATAATCAGTTTTGCTCCGTGCTATAAAACTGCCGGTTAAGACGTTTGTCTTCCTCGCTCACCTGGTAGTCGGCGTCGTCGATTTCGCTGAGGTTGACGTAAAGTTGGTTCTTATCCAAGACCTCCAGCAAAAAGCGCTTCTGGTCGGCAAGGCTCAACTGGGCAAAATCCTCGGCGTGCTCATCGAACTGGTCAAACTTCACCTTGTGGCTGAGGAAAGCTTTGCCCTGGAGCGTTTCCCACAGGGAGTGGAGTTCATCGGTGGTCTGCGCAGCGCGTATTTGCTCGACGTAGCGTGCGTTCCACTGCATCAATTCGCAGTAAACGAAATTATCCCCGCCCTGCCAGTTGACTTCTTTAGAAACGCCTCCTTGTTCTCCGGCAACAACTTTCTTAATTCTTTCAACAGTCACCGGTTCAATATAACCCATTTGCTCACAAGCAATGAACTGTCTCCCCATTTTCATTGCTGCCGACGCAGTAGTACCGGAGCCAGCGAAAAAATCTAACACGATATCCCCATCCCTTGTAGATAGTTGTATGATTCTCCTTACCAATCCTTCTGGTTTAGGATTCTCAAAAACCTTTTCCCCAAACAATTCTTTTAGATGTTTTGTCGCATTAGTGGTAGTTGGCAGGTCGTGCCATAAAGTTGTTGTAACCCTGCCTCTTTCCTTCGCTTCAGACCAAAATCTCTTTCGTTGTGGTCCTGCTTCCCCTCTAACGCCGAAAACAATCCGCTCTTCTTCCATCAACTTGTCAAAAACCTTCTTTTCATTCTTCCAACTATTACCAGGTAGGGGATAATACACTTTTCCTGTATTTGGATTAGTAACGGGGTATCTCTGATTTGGACGAAGGCCACCAACTTGAAATGGGTCAGCAACCCACTTTCCTCTTGGGTCGTTATCTGGATTGCTGAATTTGGTTTCGTCGGCTTCTAACCTGAATAGTTCCCTGTTCTTTTTTAGCCATTCAATGTTCCTTGCATATAATAGATTGTGCGTATGTGCATCCGAAATTACAGCAGTATTAGTTACTGATTTTGTTGAATTCCATATTACGTCTGCAACGAAATTGCTCCTTCCAAATACTTCATCGCAAAGGACTTTCAGGTAATGTGCCTCAGTATCACTAATGCTGATCCAAATAAGTCCCTCACTTCTCATCAATAACTCTTTGGCAACTTCTAGTCTGTTTCTCATGAATACAAGCCACGCACTGTGCTTGAATGAGTCGTTGTATAAAAAATCATCTCTTTCATTGCCTCGATTGTACGGCGGGTCAATGTAGATGAGCTTGACCTTACCACCAAAGCGACGTTTGAGGGAATGGAGCGCCAGCAGGTTGTTGCCCTTGATAATCAGGTTGTCGGTATCCGCGATCTCCATCACTGGGTGTTCACCGTTGGCGTCAATGCGTCGGAAGTTGGTGAGCACCTTGGGGTCTAGCAGGCGGTCGATGTCGTCGGGAGCCAACGTCTCATTCCAGAAAACCTCGTCGCGCTTGGCATCCTCCTCAGTCTGTCCACCCTCCAGCACGCAGTCCTTGTAGGGCCAGGCCAGTACCACGTCACGGTGACGGCTTAGGTAGGTTGCACCGCCGTCATCTGTGAGTCCGATCTTATTCTTGAACGCGGTGTAGGAATCGGGCAGGAAGGCTTTGTTGCTCACAAACTGGACGAATTTCTCCTTATCGAAGACCTGCACGCTGTCCACTTCGGTGAAGAAGTGCTGCCGCAGCCGGGCATGGGACAGCAGCAGTCTAATGAGGTTCTCATCCAACTTGAGGGCGAGTTCGATGGCCTTGTTTTTCAACAGCTCATCCTCAACCATCACCCGCTCGTCTTTCTTGAGTAGTTCTTTTAGCTCGCTGAGTAAGTTTTGCATGCTGGAAACTCCTTACAGATCAGGCCTGCTGCCTTGGATAAACTAACACCTTTAGGGCGTGTTCTTCTCTCAGTATAGCACGAGAATGGCAGAGCAGGCAAGTAGCGCGCGCCGGTTTATCTACCCGCCCTCTCTTTCGCGTCATTCGTGATCCCCCTTGACAACCTAGAACATCTGTGCTATACTTATCATTGTAATCCGTTTATCCGTTTCCTATCCGTTGACACCTTTTTGTGCTGTCAGGAGTTACCTCCTGACAGACCACTCACACATTGAAGCGTCAGATGGAAACATCCCTGGCCTGCCATCGCCAGGGCAGGCTGACGCCACTGAAAATCCGTTTATCCGTTCCTAATCTGTTGACATGCCCTACGATCCTGATCGGTTCGCTTTCTGGCACCGCTGGGTGCAAAACTGCATAACCGCCTTCCATCGGGAATATGTGCCGCATGGGGAACTCCATCGCATGGCCCGCTTAGGCCCTATCGACCGTGAGGCCGTCTTTGAGCGCTTTAAGAAGCGCCCTCCCGCTTACTCTACTAAGCGCTCTCTCCATCGCGCTCTCCGCCGCGCGGTGAAGTATGTCGCCCATCGGCGGCCCCGCGCCGACGCTGTCATCATCACAGAAAAGGAGGTCTATATCCTCAAAGTCAAACGCTATCCCACCCACCACGACCTGGCCCGCCTGCAGGAGTACGCCGCCCTCTTTCCCCACTCCCCCGACCGCCGCACCCACGCCCATAAGCCCATCCGCCTGGTGCTCCTTGCCCACCAACTCGATGACCACCTCCCCCGCCAAGCCGAGGCCTCCGGCGTCCAACTGCTCATCGCCGACCGCAGCGCTCACCTATATCCCCCCTGAAAAAAAACCTGCCACTCGCCTTCTCACCTTTTCGCCTTCCAAGCCGCCACTTGACAGAACCCCTCATCTGTGCTATACTTTGTGATCGTAGGACGCAGTAAGTTCAAGTTTCATACCAAGAGGATGGAGCACCCGGACTTACCAAGTTCGGGTGCTTTCTCTATATGAACACCCGAACCAACTCCGCCCTGCAAAACATCGTAGGAAAGGAGGTACAAGGCAAATGGAAGAGCGAACCAAAGGCACGGTCAAGTGGTTCAACGGCTCCAAGGGCTACGGCTTCATCACGCCGGAAGAGGGCCCGGACGTCTTCGTCCACTACTCGGCTATCCAGGCTGAGGGGTTCCGCAGCCTGCAAGAGGGCGATCAAGTGGAATTCACCATCGAGAGCAGCCCTAAGGGGCCCCAGGCCACCAATGTCGTTAGACTGTAGCCTGGTCTAGGAATGCACGGTCCTAGCCCCGGTGGTAAAATCTGCCGGGGCTTCGATTTTGCAGAAAGAAAAAGCCCCTCTCGCAGGAGAGGGGCTTAATTGCGCTGTCCTTAGCGTGTTGCCGGCTTAGTACTGCGGCATCGGTGGCATCGGCGGCTTCTCTTTCTCCGGAATGTCGGTGATGAGAGCCTCCGTGGTCAGCATCATGGCCCCGATAGAGGCCGCATTCTCCATCGCCGCCCGCGTAACCTTGGCCGGGTCGATAATCCCCTTCTTGAACATATCGCCGTAGTCCTCCTCCAAGACATCGAAGGCGACATTCTTGTTCTTCTTCGTCTTATGGAGGCGACGCACCTGCTCCAGGACCACGGCCCCGTCATAGCCCGCGTTCTCGGCCAACTGACGCATCGGCTCCTCCAAGGCTCGCTTGACGATGATATAACCGGTTCGCTCATCGCCAGCCACATCCCCTGGATCCACCGCCTCGATGGCGTTCACCAAGACCACCCCACCGCCGGGGACTATCCCCTCCTCCACGGCCGCCCGGGTCGCAGAGAGCGCATCCTCCACCCGGTGCTTTTTCTCCTTCAACTCCACCTCAGTGCCCGCACCAACCCTGATGATGGCCACGCCACCAGCCAACTTGGCTAGCCGCTCCTGGAGTTTCTCCCGATCATAGTCGGAGGTGGTGGTCTCGATCTGGGCCTTTATCTGCTCGATCCGGCCCTTGATGTCCGCCTCCTCGCCCTTACCACTGATGACGGTGGTATCATCCTTGGTGACTATCACCTTGTCCGCCTGACCCAGGTCGTTGATGGTGGCTGACTCCAACTTGCGGCCCACTTCCTCGCTGATCACCGTAGCCCCAGTGAGAATGGCGATATCCTGAAGCATCGCCTTCCTTCGGTCCCCAAAGCCGGGGGCCTTCACCGCCACGGCGGCGAAGACGCCTCGCAGTTTGTTGAGGACTAAGGTGGCTAACGCCTCGCCATCCACATCCTCCCCGATGACCACGACCTCTCGCTTCCCTACCTGGGCCAACTTCTCCAAGATGGGGACGATGTCTGTGGCCGCCGAGATCTTCTTGTCGGTAACTATGATATAGGGCTCCTCCAAGACGACCTCCATCCGCTCTGGGTCGGTGATGAAGTAGGGAGAGATGTACCCCCGATCGAGTTGCATACCTTCCACATACTCCTTCTCGAAGGCCAAACCTTTCGACTCCTCGACGGTGATCACCCCGTCCTTCCCTACTTTGTCCATCACCTCGGCGATCAGTTCGCCGATCTCCCCATCTGCGGCGGAGATAGCAGCCACATGGGCTATCTCCTCTTTCTCCCTCAACTCCCTTGCCTGGGCCTTGATAGCCTCCACTACCTGCTTGGTAGCCTTCTCGATCCCCCGCTTAAGGATCATGGGGTTGGCACCCGCGGCCACGTTTTTGAGCCCCTCGGTGACGATGGTCTGACCCAAGACGACGGCCGTGGTAGTGCCATCGCCAGCCACATCGTTGGTTTTAGTAGCCGCTTCCTTGAGGAGCTGCGCTCCCATATTGGCGTAGGGCTCCTCCAGTTCGATCTCCTTGGCCACTGTCACCCCGTCATGGGTGATGGTAGGGGCCCCGAACTTCTTATCCAAGGCTACGTTCCGCCCCTTAGGCCCCAAAGTGGTTTTTACCGCGCTGGCCAGTATATCCATCCCTTTCTTGAGGTTGGTACGCGCTTCCTCTGAGAATACCAACTGCTTAGGCATAACTTTCCTCCTTTTGGACTACTTGACTATAGCCAGGACATCGTTTTCTTTTAGGATGAGGAGTTTCTTATCATCCAATTTCACTTCCGTCCCAGCGTACTTGGCGAATATCACCTTATCCTTGGCCTTCACCCCCATGGGCGCACGCTTGCCGTTCTCCAAGAGACGGCCAGGGCCCACGGCGATGACCAACCCTTCCTGGGGTTTCTCCTTCGCCGTCTCGGGCAGATAGATGCCCGCGGCTGTGGTCTCCTCTCTCTCGATGGGCTCCACAATAACCCGATCGCCCAAGGGCTTGAGTTTAAGTGCCATTCTATCCTCCTCCATCTAATAGTAAGTAAAGATTCCCCACCAAAGCCCTCTTCAGGGCTTTGGTCCTTGCGCATACTTTTAGCACTCTCAAATTAAGAGTGCTAACAGTCTATATGATAACCGATAAGTTGCAAAAGTGCAAACCCATTCAGGAGCAATGAAATAAGTTAGAAGCGAGTTATTTATGTATTGCATTATAAAATTGAGGTTATTTTCTCTTTATATCCAAATATTTAGTTATTTCTCGCATTTCCGACAATAGGACTTGAAGACCAGAGGCTTCAGGACGACTCCTCCAGGGGCTTAAACCCTCGGCGGTGAGGAGAAGGTACTCCAGACCCTCTTCCAAACGACTACCTTCATGGGCACCTCACTCTCTTTCTCCCTGTGTCTCACAGTAGTCCAACCCTTCCCAGGCCGGCTGGGCGTTGGGATCCAGGCGGACCGCGGCATCAAAGTAGGGGACTGCCTTCTCACACTCCTCAAAGAAGACGTGGCACCAACCCAGTGCGTAGTAGTATTCGGCGGATTGGGCGCCCAACTCTATGGCCCGCTCGAAACTGTAGATCGCATCCTCATATTTGCGTTGGACATAGTAGGTGAGACCAAGGTGCCCATAGGCGTTGGCAAACTGGGGATCTACCTCTATCGCTCTTTGAAAGAAGGCCGAGGCCCTTTCATAATCTTCCTGTCCGAAGTAAAGAAAACCTAAGAAGTCATACCCTTCTGGATCTTTGGGGTCCGCCTCTACAGCCTTATGGAGTTGAGCGATGCCTTGTTCATAATCACCCCAAGCCCAAAAGTTCTTACCCAAGCGGATGAAGAGGTATCCTAAATGGGGCGCAAGTTCCGTAGCCCGTTTATATTCAGCGATCGCCTGGCGGTAGTTCCCCATCCTTTCCAGGACGCAGCCGAAGTTGAAGTGGGCCACATAATTTCGATCATCCAACTGGATGGCTATCTGGGCGTTCTCCAAAGCCTCATTGTATCGATCTTTGTCAGCATAGGCAGCAGCCAAATAGGCGTAGGCCTCTCCATATCCAGGGTCGATCTCTATGGCTTGTAACGCCGCTTGGATAGCCTCATCGTACTCCTTGTTCCAATCGAGGGCCATAGACAGGAGGGCGTACCCCTCGGCATCCCCGGGGTCCAACTGCACAGCCTTCTTGTTCTTTTCCACAGCCTCCGAATACCGCCGCCTGATAGCCAGAAGTTTCCCCCAACGAGCATAAGCCGTGGCGCTCTCGGGGTCGATCTCCGTCGCCCGCTCATACTCCGCCAAAGCCTTGTCTATCTCGCCTTGGGCGAAGAAAGCGTCCCCGCTCCTTAGGTGCTCTTCCGCCGTCTCTACGACCTGGGGGGTCGGTTCCTGACCCACTAGTTCTGGCCTCTGCTTGACCAGGTAGAGTCCCACCGTAGCGACGATGATAGCCACGATGAGCGACCACCGGAGATATGGATTCCCCTTTCTCTCGGGGCGAAGATACATACCTAGAGGGTTTCTCCTTCAAAGTTAAGAGCCGTTCGCCTCAAAAATTATAGCATCGCTGGTGCCACAAACCAAAAGGTCATCTCTCCAGTAGGTGGAGCAAATCCAGATCGCTTAGCGTGCGGCAGTAGGTAACCAGAAGTTGGGTCGCCCTTTTCCCAGTCTCCATCTCCACCAAGTCGACTATCTCGTGCAGGGTTCTTTCTCCGTCGGACCAGTATAGGGTAAGGGGCAAGAGATACCACAAGGCATTGCCATACCTCTGCTCCAGTATCCACCACCTCTCTCGCTCTTCAGAACTCAGGCGTCGAAGGTAGGGGGTCACACGAATGGGCCCTTTGTAGAGGCGGCGGGGCACCAGCCGCCGGGCTTCCTCCTCCCACTTGTTTTCCGCGGGCTTCTCCTCCTGGCTCCTTAACCCTGGAACTTTCTTCAACTCTCGCTGGGTGAAAGAGGAGAGCTCGCTCTCAAACCCCTTCAACTCCATATCCGCTAGCCGTCGGAGAGAACGTAAACCCAAAACCCCCTGGTTTTGAAGACGACCAACTTTCCTAACCAATTCTCTCCCGGCCCTTCTTTCCTCCTGCACTAGCCGCACCGACCTCTCCTTGAAACGAGTTAGCATCTCCCAGGCCAGCCAGGTGGCCTCTTCGCGCCCGGCCAGAGCCAAGAAATAAGCGTAAGTGCCCGCCACTTTGCCCACTCGGGCCAACATCTGGGGATCCACCTTATCCTGAGTATCGAGGCTGGTATGATAGAACCTGTCCGGCCATTGGATGAGAAGGGGAGAGGGGATCCCCACCGTCGGATCGGAGAGGATAATATGATCGCTGCCTCCCGAGAAGGGGGTGCTCCCATACCGGAAGGAGGGGTAAGTGCCCGCCCCAGCATACCCTGAGGTATCCTTGGCCACCGCCTCTAGCAGCCGTTCCAAGAGGTCCCCTGAGAAAGCGGGGGTGGATCCAGGAAGCCGCTCCACCACCAAGGTGCTCCCGCAAAGTTCTTGGCTCTCTCCCACCATATCCAGATTGAGGCCGGCGATCATCTTGGGTAGCCTCTCCTCATGAGCCGCAAGGTAAGCGTAGGTACCGGTCAACTCCGGCACCAGAAGGAAGCGGATACTCCGCCTAGGCTTCTTGAGTCTGCCCTTAAGGGTTAGTCTATGCAGGGTACGGGCCACCTCCAGGAGAGTCGCCGAGCCGGAAGCGTTGTCGTTGGCCGACCATTGAGGGTGGCAGAGATGAGCCACTACTACCACTTCCTCATCGCTCTCCCCTGGCAAAAGGGCTGAGACCACCTCTAGGCTGCCGTCCCAGAACCGGCTTATCACCTTAGCCCGAACCTTAGCCACCGATCCCCTCTTGATCGATCGTCGGAGCCGCTCCCCTTCTTGGGGTGAGAGCACGAAGCCGAAGCACTTCCTCTCCCCTCCATACCACCAGAAAGATGTGTACTCTAGGGCGTTATCGAGGCGACGCTCCAGGCCGGGTAACTCCTTTATCCCATCGTAGATGATGCCCACCGCCCCTCCCCTCTCCACAGCCAAGTAGTGAACTCTCCTCATATCGCCCTTGGTGAGCACCACCTTGCCTTCCAGATTCAACCCTTCGTACTCCTTCACCTCCAACCCATCCTCCAAGAGCGCGATTTCCGCCTTCCCCTCGAAGGGAGCGCTCCTTTGGATGAGAGAGAGTTTGATCTCTCGATAGTCGGCTAATTTCCGAGCCTCCGGCTCTAGGAGATGCAATACCCCCTCTCTCGCTTCCCACTCCTGGAAAGAGGGCTGAGCCCAGAAGGTGACCCCTTCTCTGGCCGGATAGGTCAGGATCTCCGCCTCCAAACCGAAATCCAACAACTTCTGGTAGGCGTGCTCCGCCGCTCGCCGGTAACCGGGGCTGGCCTGAAGGCGATGGTACTGTATGATCTCCCCTACATACCGATGGGCAGCCAGTCCCGAGAACTCCTCTCCTACCGCTTTCATGATCTCTCTGAACATCTCAAGAAGAGTGTACACCATCTCTTATTAAAGGGTCAACTAGACAGGGGGAAGGAAAGGGGCTATAATCGCCTCCGATGCGAGGAAAGATCCTTTTGTCTCTTCTCTTCCTGCTCGCTTCCTGCCGCACCTCTACACCTCCGAGAAGCGCTGCGGCCCTGGCTACCTTGGAGATTTACCTCTCCCCTTGGGGCGCTACGGTCACGGTCGATGGGACTCCTAAGGGAGAGACGCCCCTCACCCTCACACTCCCCTCTGGGACCTATAGAGTGCGGGTAGAGAAGGAGGGGTATGAGCCTTTCGAACGAGAACTCACCTTGGATCAAGAGGAAACCCTGCGAGGAGAACTCAAGGACATAGCCCCCCCGACCCTGAGCCTCTCCTCCCTGCCCGCCCAAGTCGAGGAGGGTACACAACTGGAGATCAGGCTAACCGCTTGGGACAACGAAGGGGTGAAGAGGCTCGAACTTCTCATCGATGAAGCCATTGTTTACGAATCCCCTGGCGACTCTCTCTTTTACCTCTGGGATACCTCTTCCGTTCCGGGGGAGCACCTTGTTTTAGGCCGAGCCTACGATGAAGAAGGGAACGTGGAACAGATAGAGGCGGAGGTAGTGATCACTGGTGTGGAGATGGCTACGGTTACACCTACGACGATTCCTACAGTCACCCCCCAACCGACGCCACCCGCCGCTCAGGTCACCGTACAGGAAACCGAGCTCACCATCCCCTCCTACCCTTACGAAGCCTACCTCCGTGAGGCTTTTGATAGCGAATATGGGATCCCCTACCTATGGCTGGACCGGGCCGCCTACGAATCAGCCTCTCATACCCTGGTCCCCAAGAGTTTCAAAGCGATCATCCTAGAGAATGAATATCTAAGACTCACTATAGTTCCGGAGTTAGGGGGGCGGATCTACAGATGTCTCTTCAAGCCTACCGGCCAGAACCTCTTCTATGAAAACTCGGTGCTAAAACCCTCCCACTGGGGCCCTCTCTCTAGGGAGGAGAACTGGTGGTTGGCCGCGGGGGGGATGGAATGGGCTTTCCCCACAGATGAGCATGGCTACGAGTGGGGAACGCCTTGGGAGTACTCGATAGGGTATAAGGAAGGAGGCATCACCCTCTCCCTCTGGGATACCGAAACCGATAGGTTGAGGGTGAAGATCGATATATCTCTTCTCCCGGGCAGGGCTTACTTCACCCTCAAGCCTCATATCGAGAACCCTACCTCAAGAGAAGCGCGGTATCAATTTTGGAGCAACGCCCTTTTGACCTTGGGGAGCAAGAGCGTATCTCCAGAGACGAGGTTCATCTACCCCACCTCCCAGGTGATCGTTCATGGCAGCGGAGACCCAAGCCTCCCCCAAGTGGGCGAGACGATGAGTTGGCCGATCTATGAGGAGCGAGATATGAGTTGGTACGGCAACTGGGCAAATCATCTTGGGCTCTTTATCCCCCAACCGAGCCGAGATTTCGTAGGGGCCTACAATCATGAGACCGATCTAGGCGTGGCTCGCATCTTCCCCCGCCAAGAGGCACCGGGGGTGAAACTCTTCGCTATGGGGAGCGGTTTCCCCGATACCGATACCTACACTGACGATGGCAGCCAATATTTCGAGATCTGGGGCGGCGCCACCCCCACCTTCTGGGAATATACCACTTTAGCGCCTGGAGAGGCCAAGGAATGGGTCGAATATTGGTACCCCTTCTGGGGAACGGGAGGGCTAGACTTTGCCAACCGGAGGGCGGCGCTTAACCTCGATGTAAGGGAGGGGATGGTGGTTCTGGGGGTAGTCACCACCTCCCTGGAACGGGACACGGTCTCTCTCCTCCTGGACGGTCAAGAGATCCATCGTGAGACTATAACTATAAGCCCCGCGCAACCGTATCGGCGTGAGATACCGATAGGTGCATCGGGTTCCTTTATCCTTCGTCTCTTAGGACCTGGAGGGGAGTGCATCGCTCAATATGAGGAATGAACCTTTGGAACCCTATTCTTGGCCCGAGGAGCCACTATTCTGTGCCCGCTGCGGCATGACCATCGCCGCCGATGATCTTTTCTGTCCTCGCTGCGGGGAAAAGATAGAAAGGAAGGCCGCTTCCCCCAGCCGGGGGTGGTATATAGCGCTCATCCTTCTGGCCATCGCCCTCTTTCTCTGCATCATGGGGATCGGAGCCCTGGGTGCCTACCATGGCCTGGAGGAGCGGTACCGCTTGAATCGAGGAGCGGCTCTATATGAACTATCTTCTCAGATGACAAGCCACCAGATGGCCATCCTTTGTGCCGGCGAACCTGGGCTCATCTTTCGAACAGATCTCCATAGCGTAGGGACAACGAGGATGGAACCGGCAGCCCGAGGGAGGGTTGATAGGACTGGGGATCTCGCCTTTGGGGATGATATGTTCCCGTCGGGCTCTGGGGTTGGGAACAGGCACGGCGGATAAGAGGGCCTCGGTATAGGGGTGCTGGGGATGGGAGTAGACCTCCCTCAGAGGTCCTGATTCTACTATCTTCCCCAGGTACATGATAGCGATCCTATCGCAGATGTATTTGGCTGTGGCTAGATCGTGGGTAATGAAGAGATAGGTGAGGTCGAACTCTTCCTTTAACTCCATCATCAAATGAAGGATGAGGGCCCTTACCGATACGTCAGCCATGGCTATGGGCTCATCGGCGACGATGAGATCTGGGTGTAAGATCAAAGCCCTGGCTATCACCGCTCGCTGTCTCTGTCCGCCTGAGAGTTGATGGGGATACTTCTCGTACAGGGTCGCCGCAGGGGTCAAGCCAACCCTCTCCATCATCTGAATGACCAGATCTCTCTCCCTCTGGCCTTTGGCGATACCATGGATCTCCAAGCCGTGCCCTATCGCCGTCCCGATCTTCATGCGGGGGTTCAAAGAGGCGTAAGGGTCTTGGAAGATCAACTGCATCCGCTGACGAAGCCTGCGCATCTCCTCACCGTTCACAGTCAGGACATTCCTCCCATCGAAGAAGATCCCCCCCCTTGTAGGCTCGATAAGGCGCAGGATTAGCCGCCCAGTGGTGGTCTTTCCACTACCGCTCTCGCCAGCCAGCCCGAAGACCTCCCCTCTCCTAACCTCGAAATCTATCCCGTCCACCGCTCGGATGTAATCCAACTTGCGAGCCAAGAGGGTCTCCAAGAACGACTTCTGCACCGGGAACCATTTAAACAGGTCATGGACCTCAACTAATTTCTCGGACATCTCCCCCCTTCTAGTAGAGATGACAGGCCACCAAGTGCTCTCTCTCCACCTCTCTCATCGGCGGTTCTATCTCTTTACATTCGTCCTTCACATAAGGGCAGCGGGGATGGAACCGGCAGCCCGAGGGAGGCCGTATGAGGTCTGGTGGAGAGCCGGGCATAGTAGCCAACACCTGTTCCGTGAGGCTTATGTTGGGGATAGAACGTAGAAGACCCTGAGTATAAGGGTGCATCGGTTTTTCGTAGAGGGGTAGGGCCTCGGCCACCTCCACCATTTTGGCTGCATACATCACCGCCACCCGATCAGCCAGTTCAGCAACGATCCCCATATTATGTGTGATCAGCATCAGGGTCAATTCATAATCCTCCTTTAATTGCTTCAGGAGGTCTAATATCTGGGCCTCAACGATGACATCTAACGAGGTGGTGGGCTCATCGGCGATGACCAATTCCGAATTGAGGATGAGGGCCAGGGCGATCATGACCCGCTGTCTCATGCCTCCGGAGAGCTGATGGGGGTAATCCTCTAGCCGAGAGGGGTCTATCCCCAACCTATCGAGCATCTCCTCCGCCCTCTTCCAAGCCTCCGCTCTTTTAATCCCCTGATCATGAGTGGTGATGGTCTCCACGATGTGATCGCCAATCCTCTCCAGGGGGTCGAGGCAGGTCATGGGATCCTGAAAGATCATAGAGATCCTGCTCCCCCTGATCTTCCTCATCTCCTCTTCGTCTTTCTCCAGCAGATTCTCGCCAGCGAAAATAATATCTCCCCCCACAATCTTGCCCGGTGGAGGGACAAGTCTCAAGATGGAGAAACCCAGCGTGGATTTGCCGCACCCGGATTCCCCGACCAACCCTAAGGTCTCCCCCCTCCCCATCTCAAACCTCACCCTGTCCACCGCTTTCACCACCCCAGCCCGGGTAGCGTAGTAAACCTCTAGATCCTCGGCCCGCAATAGAATCTCAGCCATGCCTCTTATCTCTCCACGAGGCGGGGGTTCAGGATCTCGTTCAAACCCTCACCTAACATGCTAAACCCCAGAGCCACCAGCGCTATCATCATCCCTGGGAAGGTGATAATCCACCAATAGCCTCCTGGCAGATAGGCTTTGCCCCGGCTAAGATCATACCCCCAGTCCGGCAGGGAAGGATCGATCCCTAGACCTAGGAAACTCAATCCGGCCTCGGTGAGGATGGCGTCGGCGATATTAACCGAGAAGATGACCACCACCGAAGGGATGACATTGGGGAAGACATATAGGCGTAGTATAGTAGTCGCCTTGGCCCCCAGGCTTCTAGCGGCTTCCACATAGAGTTCCTCTTTCACCGATAGAACCTGCCCCCTAACCATTCTAAAGTAGGTGGGGATATAGACCACGGCGATAGCCACAGACATATTGATCACACCCGGGCCCAGCATGGCAGCCATAGCGATGGCCAAGATGAGGCCGGGAAAGGCGTAGATGCTATCCATGATGAGGGATAGCACCCTATCTATCTTCCCCCCCAGGAAGCCAGAGAGAAGGCCCACCGGGATGCCGACCGCCGCCGAAAAGGCGAAGGAGAGGAGAGCAACCGTCATCACCACTTTGGCCCCATATATGATGCGGCTAAAGATATCCCGCCCTAAATTATCGGTCCCCATGAGGTGCTGGGCACTGGGGCTGGAGAAGGGGGTGCCAACGCTTTTTTCGGGGTTGTAGGGAGCCATCCCAGGGTAGAAGGCTGAGAGAAGGCTAATAGTGATGATGGCAAAGACTATGAGGCCTCCCACCATGGTCATATACCCTTCAGCCCCATACCACTTGGTAGCCGCTAGGAACCGCCCGAAAATACCAACCTTCTCCGCTCTCTCCATTTGGCCACCTCTTAGTATCGGATACGGGGATCAAGCCTAGCGTAGATGATATCCACTATCAGGCTAACAGCCATCACCAGTAGGGCGAAGAATACCACCCCTCCCTGGATCGATGGGAAGTCACGATATGCGATCCTGTCCACCAGGAAGCGTCCCATCCCCGGCCAGGAGAAGGTGGTCTCAGTGAGGACCGCGCCTGCCAGAAGCAAGGCGAATTGCAAACCTATCATGGTGAGGATGGGGATGAAGGCGTTCTTCAAAGCGTGTTTGTAGACCACGACCCTCTCCGGCAGCCCTCGGGCCCTGGCGGCGGTTATGAAATCTTGCTGGAGGACATCCAGCATGTTCCCTCTGGTCAGGCGGGTGAAGATGCCAGAGAGGTACAAACCAAGGGTGAGGGAGGGAAGGATGAGGTGCTTGATAGCGCTGATGAGGCTGGCTGAGTTGGCGGTCAGTATGCTATCCAGGACGAAGAGTCCGGTGATGGTCTCAGGAGCCATCCGGGTACCTATCCGTCCATAGACGGGGAGCCAGCCTAAGCGGACCCCAAAAATCAACTGTAACATCAACCCTAACCAGAATACCGGCAAGGCATATATGACGATGCTATAGATCCTGAAACCGTAGTCGGCCACGCTCCTCCTCTTCTGAGCGGCATAGGCTCCGCTGAAGACCCCGATGAGCACGGTGATGATCATGGAGAAGATAGAGAGTTCCAGGGTAGCAGGGAATTTCGCCTTAAGGTCGCCCATCACCGATCTGCCCCGCACGGGGGCGATAGAGGTGCCCAGATCGAGACGAAGCAAACTGAATAGATAGTTGAAATATTGGGCATCGAGGATGTTCCTCCTTATTTTGAGTTCGGCTACGGGGCCCCAGCCCTCTATCTCCCTCCCGGGTATCTCTACTCGCAACCATCTTTGATCATCGATGGTGGTCTCCTCCAAGACCTTCACCCCGGCGCTGACCCGACGAAGCCAATCTAACCTCTGGGGAGAGATCAAACCCTCAAAGCCCGCACCCGAGGCAAGCCGCACCCAGTCGCCCTCAGGGGTGGTGACCCTGTCGGTGATGGACAACTTCTTGCCCTCCTCTAATATGAGCACCGGAGCCTCATCGCCGCCGGGGCCATCACGCAAGACCACGCTTGAGGAAAGTGCCTCTGCCCAACTCCCTCGGAAGTTCAAGAAGAGGGGTTTGTCTAATCCTAGGTCATGTCTTATTTCTTGGATATACTCTGGAGCCGATCCGGGCCGAATGGTAGCCCGTACCGGGTCACCCGGCATAACCCTCAATATGACAAAGACCAAGGTAACTAAGACGAGGATCATCGGTATAGTCAACGAGATGCGGGTTATTATGTAAGCACGTAAAGATCTCACCTCTCATGCCCCTTCTACTGCAACCGGTGTTCGATATAGATCATGGCTATGACACAAAAAGGATAGTCTATCCTTGGAGACAACGCAAGTTGACTGAAAGACCCTCTATCAACTCACTATGAAGGTAGAGAGAGGGGTCTTGGCGGTTGATATTCCATCAAGACCCCTTCCCGATTCACGATGGTGCTACTTGGTACCGCTCGCTACTTGGAGAGCAAGAAGTAGGGGAAGAGCATGTAGGGAGCCAGCGTGACACCGGTGACGTTCTTCTGGGTGACCACGTAGAGCGAGCCCTGGGTGAAGGGGATGGTGGGGACCTCCGTGGTCCAGAGCTCCTGGATCTCCTCATAGAGAGCCTCTCGCTTGGCCATATCGGTCTCCATCTGCGCCTCCTCTAGGAGCGCATCCATCTCTTCGCTGGCGTAGAAGATTCCCAGGTCATCGGCGGCCTCGGACTGCGCGAACGACCAGGTGTAGTTATCCGGGTCGAGGTAGTCGGGATACCAACCCAAGAGGAAGACGGGCATGGTACCCGGGCCGAAGTAATCGGTGTAGGTGGCCCACTCGGCGCTCTGGAGGCTGACCTCGATCATCCCGGTCTCCTCCAGGTGGCCCTTCAGCAGGGTAGCCACATCGGCCTCCGTATCCCCATAGTGAGTGGGAGTCCACCAGAGGTCCATGACCAAGGGGGTATCCTCGCTGTATCCAGCCTCGGTCAGGAGTTCTCTGGCCTTATCCAGGTCGCGCTGGGGGAAAGCGTCTATGTGGGTCCACATCCCCATGGGCACCATGCTGTAGAGGGACTGGTGCGTCCCCAGGAAGACCGTCTCTGCGATGTCATCCCGGTCGATGGCCAGAGAGAGGGCCTGCTTCACTATCACATTGTCATACGGTGGAGTTGTGGCGTTGAGGCAGATGTATCGGATGTACGCTCCCGGACTCTCGATGATGTTGAGGTCTGGATTCGCCGCCAGGTCTATGTAGTCCGTCGGCAGTAGGGTCTTCCAAGCCACATCTATCTCGCCATTCTCCACGGCTAGTCTCATGGTGGTGGCATCGGCGAAGTACCTGACGATGATGGTAGGCCATACAGGAGGCGTACCATAGTAGTCGGGGTTGGCCTCCAACTCCATCTCCACGTCCCTCTCCCACCTGACGATCTTGTAGGGGCCATGTCCGCCACAAGTGCTATCGCTATCGAAAGCATCCTCGGAGTAGCAGTTGGGGCTGACGGGTAGCCAAGGGGTAACCGCCGTCAGGTAGGGGAAGAAGCCAACTGGATTCTGGAGCACTACCTTGAAAGTGAGATCGTCGATAACCTCCACATGGTCTAGGAAGGCGGAAACCAGCCAGTTGGGGTCTCCTTCCAGCCTCACCACCCGGTCCAGGGACCACTTAACGGCCTCGGCATTTACGGGGGTGCCGTCGGGGAAAACCATCCCCGGTCGGAGCTTGAAGGTCCACTCCAGACCATCCTCGCTCACCTCAGGCATAGCCTCTGCCAACCCCGGTTTCAGTTCTGTAGAGCCAGGGATGTAGGTGAGCAGCCCCTCTGCAACGTTGTAGAAGATCTCCCAGGTGTGGAAGTCGTAGGTCTCTGCCGGGTCTAGGTCGGTGACGCTGTCGGTGGTGCCGATGATCAGCGGCTCAGAAGGCGGTGGGGGCGGCGGGGTCGGTGTAGCCTCTGGGGGGGTAGGGGTCGGTGTAGCCTCTGGAGGGGTAGGGGTCGGTGTAGCCGCTGGCGCACAAGCCCCCAGAACGAGGGTTAGCACGACTAAGAAGCTAGCCAGTAGTAACCATCCTCTCTTAAACATCTTTTTCCTCCTTTTGATGTGATACCCTTCAATACCCTAATAACCTTGATTCCATCACCCCCTTTTCCCCCTGACTCGACCTTGAATCTATTTAAGTTAAAAGTATAGCATAATATGGCAAATCTGTCAAGCGGTTCAAGTACTTGGCCAACACATCGTTACCAGGTATTTGAGCGCATAATGATGGAAGCCGATCTTCCTCTGGTAGAATGCGTGTGGGATAATCTTCACCAAGAGGAGGACCGGCTA
>DFBK01000015.1:0-26375 GCA_002366595.1 Anaerolineales bacterium UBA3082
CGCGAGCGGGCCTGGCAAGCCGCCGCTTGACGCGCAACCCCTCCAAATTCGAAGGCGCGGCTTCCGGCGAACTCTGTTGGTTCCTTTCGATCCTTCTGAGAAGCGACATACTGTTTGGCCTCCTCTCTTTCCTCTCATGGGGATCCTGTAAGGAAGCGATGATTCGCTTATCCTTACCGGATCCCGGGGGAGCGGAAAATCCGTCTTATTAAACCCCTTGGCTCCGACACCGCTTCCTCAGGTATAGCCTTCTCTACCTTCTCTAGTTCTTCTCTCAGTTGATGGGCCAAGGCCAAGATATCTTGGGAGATCGGTCTATTCTTTTGGCCGATGAGTAGGGGTATCCCTTGATTGGCAGCCGCGAGAGCGGCCTCGCGGTCGTTGCTGATTCGGGAGGCGATGGGGTGCTTTATGCTAGCCTCGATATTCTCCTCCTGGATGGAACCTCGGCGATCCACCTTGTTAAGTACCAAGATTACATCTTCCAGCGGGTGATCCAAAGCCTCCATCACCTCGAAGAAGAGCCTCGCGTTCTTGATGGTCGGTATATCTGGGGCGATTACTAGGAGGATCTTATCGGAGCCATCCAGAACTGTCAATATCAAGTCGGAAAGGGATGAGTCTGTGTCAACAATAATATAGTCATAGATGCTCTTCAATTGGGCCAGGATCTTCCTCATATGCTCAGGGGCCACCAGATCCGCCATCTCAGGCCGAGGAGGTGCTAGGAGGACCTTGACGCCGGAGGAGTGGGCCTGCATCACCTCGTCTAAGAGAATATCGTCCAATTCCTCGATATGGGGCACTAAGTCGGCGATGGTGCTTTGGGGTTGGAGGTTCAAGAGCACCCCCAGGTCGCCAAACTGGAGGCTGAAGTCCACTAAGGCCACTTTCTTTTTGCCCTCTTCTCCCAAGGCGATGGCCAAATTGGTGGCGATAGTGCTGCAACCGACGCCTCCCTTGGGGCTATAGAGGGCGATCGCTTTCCCCCTTTTCTCTGGCTGGGGGGGGCGAGAGACCTCCTCGAGAGGCGGGGCGCGCTGGATGAGGGGCGGCGCTTCTATCCGGGGCTGCAACCTATAAACCCGACGGATAGCGGTCACCAGTTCATCGCTCGTGAACGGTTTGGTGAGGAACTCGCGGGCTCCCGCCAGCATGGAACGCCGGAGGTAGTCGGCCTCACTTTGCACGGACATCATTACAAGTTGGGTATGAGGGCTGACTTGGAGGATCGCCTCTGCGGCGGTGATGCCATCCAGGTCGGGCATGTTGATATCCATGAGGACGATATCGGGGCCCAGTTCTTTGGCCATCTCGATGCTCTCGGCCCCACCTGCGGCGGTCCCTATAACCTCGATATCCCCCTCAAATTGAAGCAGTTTCTGCAGGTTCTCTCGCGTCTCCGGGATATCATCAACGATGAGAACCCTGATTCTCTTCTCTTCTCCCATCCCTCGGGATCCCTGTCCCTTGGCACCCGTCCCGGGTATCCCTGGGAGATCCCTCTGGGATGGGACGGGATGCTGTAAGGAAGCCATTTGATCTCGCACCTCGTTCCATCTCTGACTTGCCATCTGTCAGCCCGGCCTGGCATACCCTGGGGCAGGCAACTTGGGCCAGGGGCCAGGCAGGACTGGCCTATGGTCCAATAGTTGGTGGGGGCGCGGGGAGGGTCACTTTGAAGCGCCTGAGGATATATTCCTGAGTTACCGACTCAGTACTCACGATAGTGTGATCCTTCACACCCCGCAGAGCGAAGTCCGCATTGAAGTTAGGGTCATCTCGAGCGTATTTCAGGACCAGCGCGTCTTGCTGACTGACCAACAGTGTCAGGAAGTCTTGGGGTGGAATAGCGGCCTCTCCCTCCTCCGTCGGAGGCGGCACATTCCAAGCCCCCACCCTCAGGACTTCTACATCTTGCAGGGCGAGTTGGGTGGTTAGGGCTTGAACACTTTCCAGCCCCTCTTCTCCCTCCTCTGTTACTACCCCCGTTTGCCTTTGCACCTGGAAAGTTATGGTTACCAAAACATCTACGAAGTCACCGGCTTGAATAGCCCCGGCTACGCTATGGATATTGTCGATGGGGACGGCGAAGGCTACCTTACCCTCGGGGATGGCGAAGGCAGCAAAACTCCCTTCCTCTAAGACCTTTTCTTTGTCGATGAGCATGTCGGAACGGATGATCTGGCCTTCCAAGATGGGTACCATGGCCGCCTTCCCCACCACATCAGCCGGGTTGTTCAGCGCATTGGCAGGGACGGACTCCTCGGGCCATTCCTTTGTCCCCACCGCCTCCACTGGGATATCGGCGCGCTCTTCAATAGGTTGTAAGGCTATGAGGACCGGTTTCGTACGCATCTCCACTTCTGGGGCGGGGCCGACTCCCCGTTGCAAGATGTAGTAGGTGCCCCCGGCCGCCACGATGGCTAGGATGAGTCCCAGAAAGATGAGAAGCCTGCCTCGGCGTAACATTTTCTACCTCCGCGGTATAGGATGCAATGGTACAAATCGTTGCTGTTTTGTCTACTCTAATTCTATCGGAAAAACCGCTTCTTGGCAATAGGAAGAAGGGACTAGCCAATCGGTCGTAGGATAGGCCCTCGTGCCCAGAGGAAGGGGGGAGGAATTGAACCCTGGGGCCCCGATGTCTCTATCCGTAGGGCGGTTATTCTCAGGCGAGGTCTCATCCGGCACTTCCGTCAACTGTACATTGTTGATCAACTGGCTTCCATAGGGCGCAATGCTCGCCAATTCTACGGTGAAGGTAACGGTCATAGTCGCACTAGGAGAGAGCGTGAGAGCATCGGGGTAGTCGTCTGGGTTTGGATATCCCCCCCAAAGGCTTGGAGGTATCTCCTCCCACTCGGGCTGAGGGACTATCACCGCGACATAAGCCGACCCTAGACCTTCGAAGGGGAACTCTTGAAGAAAGAGGCCACTCACCATAGTCGTTCCCGCATTGGTGATCTCGATGGCGTAGGTGATTGTGGCCCCCAGGACTACCCGGTTTATCCCATCCGTCTTGAAGATATGAATATGTATCGACCTCCGCTCAGGAGCCTTGAGTCTAAGTTACGCTTTGGCCGCTAGCGAATGAGAAATACTGAGGGAGAGATGACGTTCCCGCAGAAGTCTGGGCTCCAAGTTACGACCTGAGTACTGCCAGACAAATTGACCGCATAGCCCCAGACGGCACCGCTGACCGTTGTGACGTCAGAGGAAGAGATCGAGATTGTGCCATCGGGGGCAAAGATGATGCCCTCCCAGTTGGTGCCGCTACTTGAGATGTCGATGACCCAAGGGTTGCAACCGCTATCCTGATTGGAGAAGAGGAGCAAGTCCTTTGGGCCTTGGCCGTCCAGATCGGAGTAGGCAATGATATCGTTGGCCCCCATCTGTTCCATTCGGATGGTGCCGGTGGCCACGATGGTGATATTCACCTCGCCGGAGGGCAGATCGGTGCCCTTGATGTGCACATTTCCCTCAACATAATAGAGGCCATCTGGCAAAAGATCATCGGTTGGCCCAGGTTTGAAGAGGCCGCTAAAGGAATGGTAGCAAGAGGTTTGCTCTTCTCCTCCGATTGTCCCCTGGCAATCCGGGTCAGTGTCCGCTTCCGCTATCGCACGCAGATCGCCACTAGCGAAGCGAGTGATGTCAATATTCAGCGCCTGCCAGGGCTGGGGGAGGGGAGCGGCTGGGTCGCACCAATCACTGGACCAGGGGTTGAGGTAATCGGTTGCGGTGGAGCAGCCGGTGCAGTCTCCGCAATATTCCACCGCTCCGTTGACGGTCACATCACTCCCCGTAAGGTGGGCATCGCTATTGCTGTGTACGGAGCCAATTATCTCAACGAACGACCCGGTCATGTCCAGGCCGCATGTGGGGTCGTGGGAATCAGCCCATACCGCATAATCACCTCCGCCCGGCTCTTCGAACAGAATGGCGGCGGCCAGGGCAGAGGCACCGAGTTCGTTTCGGCCTATCACCACGGCGAAGAAAGAGGGGAAGGAGGTAGCGGTGGTCGCCTCGACCCCGAGGGCATCGGCGGGGATGCCGCCATTGCCCGGCAGCGGGTTGGTCCCGGTATGCGCTTCGCTCTCGTTGATGAACCAGCCCTCCACTTCCGCGGGGTCATCCACGCCATTCTGTTGTGCATACTGGATGACCGCATCGTAGATGGCCTGCTCGTCGGCGGCTGTGTGAGGCCCATAGTAGAGGGCGAAGAGTTTACGGACACCAGCCAGGGCAGCGGCGTCGGCGGCGTTCTGCATCTGACGCCGAGCGGCGAAGGCCATGCCCCCATCGATAACCAGGGCCAGGAAGGCGATAAGGCCCACCATCGCCAGGGCGATGAGCACCATGGACTGGCCCCTCTCATCATTATGGCGCGGTCTCTTCATCATATGGCACCTCCGCACTCAAATAAGGCCTGCTCGCTCCCTAGGGGCCTGGCGGTTGTTCGATGATCATGGTAGCCGAGGAGCGCAAGGTCAGCGGGTTCCCGATGATTTGGCTGATTAACGGGGTGATGGCGTAGAAGTCATAAGTCACGGTGACGGTGATGGGTTCGCCACGATCGAATGGGCTGTCGGGAACCACCTGGACATCTATCTCATCCATATCTAGGATAATGGTCTGAGCCACCGCTTGCTCCTCTATGGTATCGGGGTCGTAGGGCGGGAGGCCATCGCCATCGCGGGCAGCGGGATGGATGACTCCATACCTAGCCCCCTCCCGGGCTCCGTTGGAGATGGCGTTGTAGGCGAAGAAGGCACGCCCGAAATCGAAGACGCCCATCAGTATCAATACCAAAACGGGGAGGATGAGAGCGAATTCGACTAGAGCCTGGCCTCTCTTTCCAACCGTACGAAAGTATCCCTGTGGGAAATGGTCTCTGTTTCTTCTTTGTAGCCAGGTCATATTAGCCTCACCCGCCAAGAGAACATTGGCGCCGCCTTCTGGGACATCATGGTGGCGGTGCTGGAGCGACGGGCATTTCTGCCTGCCTGCGGATAGGTATTTTCCCGTCTGCCGGGAACCACTCTTTCACCAAGGGCAAGTTGCCGAAGAAGAGGGTGGCGAAGTCAAATTGCACGGTGACGGTGATCGTATCTGCGTGTGGATCACAATCCGGCCAGCACTGCGGCTCGACGGGAATATCGTCATCAAGTGCTTCGTCTAGCAAGGGCTGTGCCTCTTGCCTAACTTGGTTTCTGATGTCCCCGATGGGCGCACCAGAGTGGAGAGAGCCATATCGGGCTCCCTCCCGGGAGGCGTTAGTGATGGTTACATAGGCATAGAAGACCCTCCCGAAATCTACGACCCCCAAGAGGATGATGAGAAGGATAGGCAACATTATGGCTAATTCGACGAGACTTTGTCCTCTCTCCCTCTTCCAGAGATTTGGCATTTTGGGGTCCTCACTACATTATCAATCACAAGGTAGAATAAGGGATAGCCTGGGCTGCTTTCACCGGCCGAGTGGCCCTTCTCACAGGAAGGCATTACTAGACAGAGCCCTATCGATACCGGGTCGATAGGGCTCTGTTTTGGACAAGGGTGGTCATTGATCGATGCTTAGAATGTCGGCACGCTGCAGGTCTTGGCCGTGGCGTCCCAGTCGCCATTTCGGAGTGCGCAAACGATCTGCTCGAAGATGACGCTGATCTCGGACCCCACGACCGCCAGGACCGCGATGACGACGATGGCTATCAGAACTAAGATCAACGCATATTCGACCAAGCCCTGACCCTTTTCCCTTGACCGCAACCAGGTCAAGAAGTAGGTAATCGGATGCATCCTTTCTCACCTCCTTTCATACTATATTTTTGATAAAGAGAACCTGCCCCCTGGCCTGCGAGGGAGCGAGCCTCAAGGACTGGGAACCTCAGTTCCTAGCCGAGACACTGCCTTCGGAAACCCGGCTTCCCTTCCAGTTGCCGACCCGTGGCTTCGCTCCCTCACCTCATCCCTCGGGATCTCCCTCGGGATCCCTGTGGGACCCGTGGGACGGAGAGGTGGCCTTTTCGGGGCGATATCCTAACTTCTGAAACTTATTAAGGTACAGGCCCTTCGCCCAGTTCTACGCTTATTCTACCGCACACCTTGGTCAATGACAATAGGATAATAGTACCAATCGGTGTCCTTAGAGGATCCCCGTGGGAGGGCAAGCATCCCTGGAGGCCCTCTCCTAGTCGAGTAGCGACTTATACAAACTTACTATACACCAGAACAGGGAAAAGGTCAAGGGCTTTGGAGGCGTTTTGGGTTAAGGCTTGGTTAAGGTTTCTTTCCCATCCCTCGGGATCCCTGTGGGACGGGATCCCTTTGGGACAGGGATACTTTATGTACAAGATGGCTCTATCGCCGGTACTTCGAACCTCACCTTGGTGCCTCGACCTACACTGCTGTCGATCTCTATCTCGCCCCCCAGCATCTCCGCCCTCTCCTGGATGGTAATCAGCCCCACGCTCTTCGAGACCTTGGCCGCGGCCAAGGTCTCCTCCACGTCGAAGCCGCCCCCGTCATCCTCCACGGTTACCGCTACCACTTCTCCCTCTAGGTTTAGAGTGACATCCACATGGGTGGCCTGGGCGTGTTGGTCAACATTGTTGAGGAGTTCTTGGATCACCCGGAAGATGGTCACCTCCAGATGGGGGGCTAGCCGCCTCTCTTCGCTCATGATATGGAGATCTATGGTGAGCCCGCTCTTCTCTTGGAAATCTTGGATGTGTCTTCTTAAGGTAGGAACGAGTCCCAGGTCATCCAACATCATGGGCCGGAGGCCGAATATGAAGCGCCGAGTGTTCTGGAAGGTAGCATTGACCGCTTGCTTGAGGTTCTCCAATTCCACGCGTGCCTCTTCTGGGTCGAGGTCGAAAAGCCGCTCACAGATCTCGGCTTGCAAGATGAGGTTGGTCAGGGATTGGGCCGGCCCATCGTGCATTTGGCGGGCTAACCGCCGCCTTTCGTTCTCTTGGGCCTCAATCACCTGCACGATAGTGCTTTCACTGGAAGGAGTGGGGGAGGGTTCTTCTATCTCCTGAGCCACCTCTCCCACAGGGATCTCCCAGGGATACCCGGGACGGCTGCCGAGGGACAAGAGGCGACGAAGTTGCTCAGCCTGGGCTTGGAGAGCCTCTCCCTTGCTTTGCAGCCGTTCCATTTGGCTCCTCATGGTGAAGAGCCTCATCTGGGAATCTTGGGCCGCGGTGTAGGCTTCCTTGATATCCTCCCGGGGACAACTCTCCAGGTTGATCTCTATCTGGCGCACTCGGCTAGCGATCTGGGCGTTTCGTTGGACGAGCCTTTCTACCTCGCTACTTGTCTGTTTCAGTTGTAGGGCGGTCTCTTGTAGTTCTCTCTCTATCTGATCGTAAGCGGTCTTCGTCTCCTCGACCAGGGTATGAAACCGCTGGAGAGGCGCTATCTCTCGCTGTTCCACCATATCATGCCCCCTCAAATGGTGTGGCTGACTATTCTTCTTCCCTTCTGGTGTCTTGAAGCCTGATCCAGCCATGGCGCAAGGCGTAGACCGCGGCCTCGGTGCGGTCCCGAGCCGGCAGTTTGCGCAAGATGGAAGAGATGTGGTTCTTAACCGTCTGCTGGCTGATCCCCAGGGCACGGGCGATCTCCTTGTTGCTCTCTCCCTGGGCGGCGTGTTGCAGGATCTCCATCTCTCTCGGGGATAGGGGGGTGAATTGATCCTCCTCCGGGATACCTAGCACCGCCAGCCGTTCCAGTTGCTTCATCAGCCAGGCGGCGAGTTCCCTCTCCGTCAGGCTCTTCTCTTCGATCACATATCGGCCTTGGCTCACCTCTCTTATGGCCCAGACCAGCCGCTGGGGGGTGACCTCCTTGGGGAAATAAGCGGCCGCTCCAGCCCTCATGGTATGGATCAACTGCTCCTCATCGTGGTAGGCGGTCAACATGATTACCGCCGTTTTTGGCATCTTCCCTTTCAACTCTCGGGTGACCTGCAAACCGTTCATAGAGGGGAGGTTGATATCCATCAGGATCACATCGGGTTGGGTCTCCTCGGCCACTCGAAGCGCTTCCAAGCCATCGGCCGCCTCCGCCGCCACTCCCAAATCTTCCTCTTTCTCTAGGACCTGACGCAGCCCTTGCCGGAAGAGAGGGTGATCGTCGACGATCATAACTTTGATCTTCTCTCCCACGGGATCCTGTAAGGACACCTTCCCACCTCCTATCTTTACCTACCGGGAACGCGCTGACCCTTTCAGTATAACATTTATACCCTCTCCTGGCAAGGGCGACCAACCGATGGAAGAAGGGTTTCCAATCAAGGGTTCGCAAGATCATGAGCACCGTGACAGGGTGAGGAAAACCAAGGCGCTCAGCCAGAGGGCTTATGCTGGGGGGCTAGGGCAGGGAGGTGAGGACTAGAGCGATGAGGCTGACAGTCAAGATTGTATACCCTAGCCTTTTAGGCTACCCACCCCCAGCAAGCGAACTGACCGCACAGGAATATGAGAAGGCCGAAAGAGAGATAGACGATCAGTCGGTTTACCCAAGGGTTTTCTCCCCAACGGCCCCAGATCATGAAGGCAGGGAAGAGGGTCAAGACATAGCGGGACATGCTCACTAGAGGCTGGCCAGCCGTCCGCCGCAAGAGCAGTGCAAGCATGGTGAGGGCCATATAAAGGCTGTAGGTCAAGGGTAGAGCACGGAGAGAGATTATGGTCATCGCCAGAAAGAGGAAGGTCGTTATCAGGTTAAGGACGTTTATGTAGTTACCGTATGGCGAGAGGATCTTCCGTACCGTGGCTATGATGTTATCCCAAGGCAAGACGAATTGGGCGTATAGCTGATTTTGGTAGGCATCGAGAAGAAAGGTTCCCAAGGAGTTCTGGTAGAGCAAGAATGTCGCTGTCCCTAGAGGGATGAGGAGCAGAGCCAAAATAGCGGGCCTCACTCGCCTTTCCCTCGTGAAATAGAGGTACACCAAAGGCAGGATAAGGATCACCCCTTGCAGACGGGTGAGGGAAGCAAGAAACCCCAAAATCCCCGCTAGCCACCACCTTTTTTGATGGGCATACCAGAAGGCAGCCACAGTAAATAGGAGAAACAAAGATTCCGTATACCCGGCCAGAAAGAAGAAGGCGGTGGGGAAGATAGCCAAGTAGACTACCGTTCGTCGCGCCGTCTCCTCCTCAAAGAGTAAGGTCGTGAGCCGGTAGAGGTAGAAGAGTAGGCCGATATAGGCCAGGTTGGAGATAATGAGGGCGGCGAGCAGGTAGTTGCCCAGGAAGACCTTTCCCACCGCTCTAATGAGGAGGGGATAGAGGGGGAAATAGACGATGCTTCCATCCTCAAGGGAGTAACCATGGGTGGCTATTTTCAGATACCAAAGGGTGTCGTACCGTTGCCAGACGCCAAGAACGAGTTCGGCCCAGCCTCCGATAATGGGCTCCACCCCTTGGTAGGGGCGAAGGAGGGGGTCGGGAGTTGTGGGTGGTTTCAGCCGCCATAGAATCAGAGCCGCCAGTGAGGAGAGAACTAGGCGCATGGTCAGAAAGATGGTCAGGGAGTACCGGAGGGCTGGGTCCCACCCCTTGAGCCTAGATGACAATCCCTCGACTATCTCTTGGATCATCTTCTGTCCCACGACTCGATCTCCTGCTGGATGAACCTCACATCGGTGGTATAAGTCTTGGCCCGCCTAAGCTAGCGAGGCCAGCCGATGGAGAGACACTTTCCATGTGTCCCCAAGGATCATCAAAAGTCTATCATGTCTGCGTCCCCTTTCCAACACCTGCTGGCGTGGTGATGGACGGTAGATCAACGAGGAGGCCGATGGAGAGTGCCGCTATGGCATATCCTAGGTGATTGATATGGAAGTACCTGGAGAGAAAGGCCATTATGGCGAGAAAGATGCCGTAACCAAGCCAGCACCGCGAAACGTTATTCTCCTTCAATTGCTTTCTCAACAAATATATGAGGAGAGGTAACCCGAAGATCAATTGGAGGATCCAAAAGGGAAAGTAAGCCGTGTTCGATTTTATGACTCCACAGGCTAGAAGGAGAGCGCCTACGCCGAAGCCCCTGATAGGATAACTGGTAGGAGAGATGCCCGAGACATAACTGAAGGTGTCGTCGATGAAGGCTGCTGGGTTCCAGAGGAAGAAGGGAAGCACCACTAGGGCAAAAGTCAAGAAGAAGGGATAGGTCTTTTTGATAAGGGAGCCTATCTCCCCGAGACAGAACGAGCCGTTGAATTGAAGGAGAAAATAGAAGGGCAAGAAAAACCAGGCCACCTGCTTGGTGGCGCAGGCCAAAGCCAGAGGAATGGTAGAGGCGAGGTGGCATCCTCTCTGAAACAAATATGTGCTTAGTAGAAGCAGGGATAGGACTAGGACATCGTTCATGCCAAAGGCTAGTGAAATCAGCAGCAGGAAGTTCAGTCCGACAGCCACCAGGAGGCTGAGTTTCCTTTCGGTCGATCTTGCCAATTGAGGAAGCATAAGCAGCACTATCATGAAGGCTAAGGCATGTACCAAGCGTTGGTCATACCACCCCAATATTCTCATAGATCCTATGTAGAATGGCAGTGAGAGCAGGAAGGTGCCAGGGAGATAAACGTAGTGATAGATGGCTGGGTTTGGAGAGACCTCTGGAAGAGTAATTCTTGCTACCCCCGTCTTGTCGTAATCCTCGACATAAGGATTCTTCCCCTCCAGTAGAAACTTGATGGCTTCTTCGGTCTGTATGGCACCGTCTTGTATCCTCGAGTAGTAAGCGTCAGATTCAGGATCCGCTGTGAGACGGAGGGTGATATTAGCCATCAGGGGGGCCAGGGCTAGCGAGCATCCGGCGAGAAAATCGCAGTCTCGCTCCACAGCCCAAAGGGCCAAGGCCACCAAGGCTAGGACGGGGATGGTGAACTGGCCCAGAACTATGCTACGAGCGGTGGGGTAGAGGAGCAGGCACCATAAGGACAAGGCGAGGAGCCCAGCGGGAGAGGGCTTCCAATCGAAGGTTCGCAAGGTTATGGTCACCGCGGCCAGGGTGAGGAAAACTAAGCCGCTCAGCCAGAGGGCCTGTGCTTGGGGATAGGGCAAGAAGGCTAAAGGAAGGATGAACAGGGAGACATAAAGGGGGTAGGCGAAAGCCACTTGATCCTCATCTCCTCTGGCTGGCCGCCCATACATACCCTTTTGTATTTCCAGAGTCACCTCTTCGGAATATGGGTCTTTGCCCTCTAGCAGCAAGGCTCTAGTGCCTCTCCAACGGGAGTAGAAATCGTTGCCGCTGGGGATTCTGGAGGTGAAGAGGGAGTAGATGAGGTATGATTGCAGTAGGAAGAGAATGACCAGGAGGAGAAGGAATAGCACATTGTCAGCACTGGCAGAAGGAGCATGCATTCTAGAGGCGCTCATGGAGATTCCACCCCTGAATCGATCTTGCCACCAGACAGATTCCTCAGGTATCTGGCCCACAGTTTACCACACAACCAACCGCAAGGCTAGGAATGGCAAATAGTTGAGACCGAAGGCAAAAGATGGTAAAATCTGAGCGCCTGTGAATAGTAGGTGGTAAAGGGACCGGTATGAGATTCTTCTTGCCTTCCGATCGAAGGCCTGACGACAAGACAAGGTGGAACAAGATACTGTGGGCTGTTGGCCTCGGGGCCTTGGTTGGAGAGGTCGCCTTTCTTTTGATCTACACTGCAGGGGAAGATTTCTGGCAGCATTATTTTACGGCTAAGGCCCTGATAGCCGGACTGCCCGCAGAGACCGTCCAAGACGTTTGGCCTCTACAATATGTTTATCCTTACCTCATCTTCCTGCCCTGGGCTCTGGTCCCCCTTTCGATGCTGCCACCACGACTGGCTCTTACCATATGGGTTGCCTTGCTCTACCTTGCTATGGGGGCGGCTGTTTACCTGTTAGCCATGACATTTCCGCACTTTACCCGCCCACGCGCGGCGGCAGCCGCTCTTTGGTTCGCGATCTGGCCTGTGACCTTTGTGGCCGTCTTCATGGGCCAGGTGAGCCCGTTCATCCTTTTGATCCTCGTCGTGGCCTACCGACTGGGAAAGAATGGGAGAGATCTGGTTAGTGGTTTCGTCTTGTCTTTGGGCCTGCTTAAGCCCCATCTGATGATCGGGGTAGTGGGAGCGTTAGCATTGAGAGCAAAGTGGAGGATCATTCTCGGGTTCACCCTGGGGAGTCTGGTGGTCTTAGGGATTTCCCTATTCTCTGGTCCAATGGGGTCAGCGCCCAATTGGTTCAGATATGTGACGGAATGGTTCCTTTCCAATGATCGTTCGGTATCAATTGTGGGTAGGCTTTATTTCCTTCCCTGGCAACTGCAACTGATAGTGACCCTTTCAGGGATGGGTCTCCTAGCCTTCTGGTGGTGGCGTCGACCTAATATTTCCCACTGTGACGCGGCTTTGGGTTTCCTGATCTATCTGGCATTGGTTCCCTATGTTCTTGTCTACGATCTAGTGCTTCTGGTACCCTGTTTTCTGGTGCTCATTGATTCCAGGGGTATCATATTCTGGGCCAGTGTCCTCATGGCGGCGGTGGCTAGCCTACGTTATGGTCTAGGTGACCTCGCGGCCCTGGCGTTGCTCCTTCTGGCCTTTTCCCTCTGGCGGAATCGGAAGCGGTTGCAACAGCCGCTCTAGGTCCTTAACGAATACCCCCTGCAGATTTCCTTAGTAGCTAGGCATAGGGTTACCTGCCTCTTCGCAAGAGGACCCGGCGAGTTCCCCAGGAGCCCATTGCTGAATATAAGGAGGCGCATAGAAAGAGCCTAGCCACTGGCAAATCTCGGCCGCCTTGTTCGGTTGGTTTGTCCGCCCGTAGGCCTTAGCCAGGTACAGATAAGCGGGTATGAGTTCGTCTCTGGGGGCACATCTAATTATGTCAGGAGCGAATTCTACCTCTAGGCTAACCCTATGCCATACGTTAGTAGCATACAGGTAACCTGGAGGAAGCGAGGGACAAGGTGGCCTGAGACCGGCCTGTAAATTCGAGATGGCTTGGAGAATATCTCCTGACTGGTACGCCAGCAGGCCGAGGGCCACATCGGCGTCTGCAACCCCTAAAGCAGCGGCGGTATGCAGATCGTTTTGCGCACGCTCTAAAGAACCGAGGCGCGCGTAAAGCCGGCCGCGCTCCAAGTATGCCGCGCCAAAGGTGGGCCTTGTTTGGAGAGCCTCATCGAAATGGGTGCGCGCCAGACCCCAGTTTCCTTGTTGCTCCGCGATTTTCCCTCGCAGTAGATAATAGGAAGGCGTGGGCTGGGAGGCATTCAGAAAGCCAGTCGCGGAGGACAAGTCATCGCCATAATAAGCCAGAGTGGCCATCCACAACTGATCATCATAGTTATCCCCAGGTCGCAGGGTGGGAAGGAGGGCCACCGCTTTGGTGATCAAGTCCGGTTTCAGTTGCCGCCTGAAGGCAGTGGTTTGCCAAAAGCCGCTTCGAATAAGTCCCGGAGAAAGGGCGATCGCTGCAGCGTAGAAATCAGCTGCCGATTCGACATCTCCTAGTTCCTCAAGGATGTAGCCCAATCCAAGGTGGTAGCGGGAGTTGTAGGGAGCCAGTTGCGCAGCCCGCCGCAACTGGGCGAGAGCCTCGGTGGGGCAGCCGGCTCTCCAGGCCAGCCAGCCCAACTGGAGGTTGTTTTCCGCGAAGTCATCTCCGCGCAAAATCGTCGTCTCGTAGTCAGAGATAGCCGCTTGCGTCTTCTCCGCGTCGCCGGTCTGTACGGCCAGGAGTCCGAACACGATCCCTCGTTGAAATGGATAGACACCGCAGTTCGGATCCAACACCGCTGCCTTGTCGAGGAGGACGACCGCATGGGTGAGGTTTCCTTGTTTCACCGACTCTAGAGCTTTTGATTGATAGTAATGTGCTATATCAATGGGAATCAGCAAGAGTGCAATTCCCACAATGCAAAGGAAGAGGGCCACTGCAAACCACCGGGAACAGCGTCTTGCAGGTCGAGAGAGAGGCTGCATGGCGACCGCTAGGTAGGCTATGGCATACACTCCGCTGAACGGGGCCGCGGCCGGCACATCGAAGAGACTCCAGGCTACTAAACCCGTCAAACCGGCTAGCATGGGCCAGACCGTGAAGGGGTCGCTTCCCCCGATTCGATCACGCGAGCGTTGGCTCTCCTTTATCCAGAGCCTTGCACAGGCGAGGGTAGCCGTAGCCATCAGAGCAAGTAGGGCGACGAGACCTGTCAGCCCAGTCTCGACTGCCACATTCATAAAGAGGCTGTGGGCGTGTTCAAAGAATCGGTCGCTGAACACGCCAGCTGGATCCCCTATCACATGAAGCGCCCAACCGAAAGTGCCAGGTCCCGTCCCCAGTAAGGGAAACCCTCTGATTATTCTAAAGCCACTCGCCCAGAGGTTGACTCGTACAAGCAGGGGGTCGATTGGGAGTCTCATGCGGAAGAGCCAGGCAGCTGTGGCATAAGAGGCCAAAATGAGTATTGAACCGCTCGTTGTCAAAAGGGCGATCTGAGCCCAAGTAGTTCTTTCCAGTCGCCGTAGACTCTGAAGCGGCTCTCCCAACCTGGGCCAGATCATGGTTAGGCTCATGGTTATCAGGCTAACACCCACGCCCAAGAGCCATCCCCTGGAGAACGTTGAGAGGAGAAGGATCCCTGTACCTCCAAACCAGGCTAAAAGGGCGAGCTTTGTCCAACGAGAGGGGGTTGCCACCAGCCTGGAGATGGCCAAAGGGATTGCGAGAACAAAAAACATCTCTAGATGATTTGTTAGTCCCAGTGTGATCCGATCTCCATGGGTACTTAGCGATAGGAAAGTCGTTTGCCAACCCCGTATATCGCTCAGTCCGTTTCCCAACGATTCGTGCCATAGGAGAAGTTCCCATAGCCCTACCATGGTCACCACTCCCCCAGTCATCAGAACAGCCGTTGCTAGGTCGCTGCTTGACCATCCTTGGAGCAGCATATCCAAAAGAAAGTAGAAGAGCAAGGCCAAGGAGACCAAGTGCAGGGTGGTTCCTAGACTCAATCGACCATCCGAGGACAGAGCGAAAGAAGCCACAACCGTCAGAAGAAAGATCATAAGAGGCAAATCTATGGGGCTTTGGGGGATGCTGATGCCCTTGAGTAGTTTGGGGAGAGTCCAGACAAGCAGCACCAGAATGAGCAGGAGGTGCGAACAAAAGAGATGGGGGAGGCTTCGAACTCCAACGGAAGTTCCACCAAAGAGGGTATAGTAGGCTAAAACCAAGAAGAGAAGAATAGTTCGGCGAAAACTCCTTTTCACAGGGCTTCTCCGGTCTCGAATCATCGAACTATACTAGCGAGGCTTATCAGGACCTAGATCTTCAATCTCCTTGAGTCTCTCTAACGAAGACGACCGCCAGTTCATCGGCGTAGACCTGCTGCCAGTTCGGACTTTCGGTTAATAGAGTGGCAAAAGTGCTATCTCTATCTATGAGCACTAGATCGACCTTGTATTTCTCTAGAATATCCCGCCACCCCCTGCGCCCCCGATATACCTCCAGGTATTCCTCTATGAACTCATCCCCATATACGTCGGCTCGGCCGTCGATGAAGACCTGCTCCTCAGGGTAGAGCCGCCAGATGAGATAACCTCCCCACCGGTAGAGGTTATAGATATTGCCACGCCGGCCCTCTTCCTTCAGATAGTCGACCGCAGCCACGGGAAAGATCTGGCGTTGAAGGCTCTCGTTCTCTTGGAGGGAAAGAGCGGCCTTGAAAGAGCCGGCAGAGAGGATGAGGAGGAGAAGGAACCAGTTCAAGGCGCACAGGCGAAGGTTTGGTCTGGTCTGCTCTTTCTGAGAGAGGCGCTTTTGAAACCACGAGCCTTCCCAGAGGGAGGCCAGTTGATTGCTCAGGATGGGGGCCGCAACCACGGCGAAGAGGGGGACATTGCGTCCCGAGCGAAGGGCTGCATAGCCGAAGGCCAGAAGAAAGAGCATATCCTGGGAATGGAGGGGGGATCGGGAGAGGGAGAGGGTGAGCCAAGTAAGGAGGATGAGGATCGCCAGGGGCTGAAATTGTGCCTGGTGAAAATCGGGGGAGAACCATTCTATGATGTAGGCCTGCATCGCTTGGCTCCCCAAGGTGGCGAAGGGGTAGGAGAGGATTCGCCAGCCATGGGGGTTGATGAGGGTGAAAGCCCCAGAGAGGAGGAAGACAAATGAGAGTTTCTTCAGGCGGTGGCCTCCCTCTTTTGGGGCTCTTAATAAGGATACCCCTTCCCCGACGATGTGGAGTAGGAGCAGGGCCAAGCCCAGGAGGTATGCACCATGTAGGTTGACCCAGAGGGCCATGAGCGGGGGCAAGAGCCAAAGGTGGCTCTCTTTCCTGGCTAGGATATAGAGGAAGAGGGCGCTCAAGAAGAGAGAGAGCATCTGGGGGCGGACGCCCCAGGAGATGGCTGAGGTGAGGGCGGCCAGAAGGACTACAAAGGTTGCAAGCCAGGGCCTCCCCTCGCATTGGAGGTAGACCAGGATGAAGGTGCAGGTGATGAGGAGGGCGAAGGTCAAAATCAGCCCCCTTTGGCCGATCAGGGAGTAGAGGGCGAAGAGTATCGTCTCCGTCAGCCACTCGTGGGCCACCCATGCTTGCCCTCTAGCGGTGTAGGAGAAGGGGTCCTCTCGGGGTATGGATCGTCTCTCCCAGATGAGTTGTCCGGTGCGCAGGTGCCAGAAGAAGTCCGGATCCCCGATCCCTTGAGTGGACATGACGAAGATGGAGATGAAAAGGATAATGACCAGTAACCGTTTGGTATCCAAGGAGCGCAGGATCATCTTTACCACTCTCTGACGATAAGGAGTATCTCCCTATACAGTTTACTATGGTTAGAAGGGGCGTGCAATGGGAAAAAAGCACTACAACCAAAAGGGAACTACTTCTGCTCTCCTTTACGGGCGAAGGTGGTGAAGAGGTCGCCCAGGTTGATGGAGATGGGGAGGTGAGCGAGCCCCAAATTCCTGGTCAAATTTTCCAGGCTTTGGGCCAACACCCCGGCATAAGGCTCTAGGCGAGAGAGGAGGTAACCTAGGCGTAAATAGCGGCCTTGGGTGACCATCTCGATTGCCTGGAAGCCTGCCCTCTCTAACATCTGAGTTAGGGTCTGGGGAGAGAAATAGTAGAGATGCATCTCCATCAGCCAAGGCCAACGGTGGCCCATAAGCCGGGCAAAGGGGCTCTCGATGTTGATGGTGTGGATGCAGATGATCCCTCCTGGAGCGAGGATCCGGTAAGCCTCCTGTAGCGAGGCTAAAGGGTCGGTGAGGTGCTCTATCACATCCCACATGGTTACTAGGTCAAAGAACTGGTCAGGAAATCGGGCTTCCCTCAGCGTACCTGTAGTTACCCGTAGCCCCCGGGCCCGAGCCTGCTCCGCCGCCCAGGCGGAAGGCTCGACCCCCCAAGCTTCCCAGCCTTGCTCCTGGGCGATCTCCAGGAAGACGCCGATGTGACATCCGATATCCAGAAGGCGCGGCCCTTCACGGGGGGGCACTAGCCTGAGGAGAGGTTCTAGGTTCCTCCGGAAAGTCAGTATCCTCCCCTCCCGCTCCTGGAGGTAGGTCTTATCTATGGCGCACTCGTATTCGTGAAGGATCTCCCTCTCTTCCAATCGGGGGTTGGTGTAGACCAAGCCACATCGGCGACACTTGACGATAGGGGGGTGCTTGCCATAGGCGGAACTGGTGCACCGGAACCACTCCTGAGGAGGCTCGGCTTCCTCGGAGATGGTGGCTGGGTGTAGGACCTCGCTATCGGTGGCGCCGCATAGGTTACAAGGTATGCTCTCCAACCTTCCTCCTACTTAGAGGTCAGAGTCAAGCGGATGACGGTATGTAGAGCCTTGAGGATCTCACCCCGAGAGATCTTCGAGGCCCCACGTTGTCTATCCTCGAAGATGATGGGCACCTCTTCGATCTCGTGTCCCATCTTCTGAGACCGGTAGAGCATCTCTATGAGAAAGGAGTAGCCATCGGAGAAGATGGTATCCAGGTCTATCGATTCCAGCACCTCTCGGCGGTAACAGCGAAAACCGGCGGTGCAATCGTGGGCCCTCAAACCTAGGGCTAGGCGGGCGAAGATGTTGGCTGACCGGCTGAGTGCCCTTCGGGCCAGGGTACAGTTGAGGGTGCCCCCTCCGTCAACGTATCGTGAACCGATGACCAAATCTGCGCTTTCAGATCGGGCTAACAGTCTGGGGATATATCGGGGGTGATGGGAGAAGTCGGCGTCCATAGTGACCACCCGGTCGGCTCCCAAAGAGAGCGCATGTTTGAAACCGGCGATGTAAGCCGTTCCCAGTCCCATTTTGCGCGGGCGGTGAAGGGCGGAAACGCGGGAGTCTTTCCTTGCCCATTCGTCGGCTATCTCTCCTGTACCATCGGGGGAGTTGTCGTCCACGATCACCAACTGGACGGGTAGGGAGAGGATCTCCTGAGCGAGTATCCCGATGTTATCGCTCTCATTGTAAGTGGGCACCACCACCGTGGTCTTGAGTGAGGTCTCCATACGAGGGTCATTCTACCGCCTATTTTCTCCTAAATCAAGGGCTTGCCTTGTATCCAACGCCTTCTTGTAGTAGAATGGTTCACGAGATGATACCTTTATATGATGAGAACCCTACTCGGATCTTTCCTCTGGTTACCGTCCTTCTCATCGCCGCTAATGTGGTGGTTTTCATCTACCAACTCATCCTGCCCTCCCCCCAAGCCTTAGAGGGTTTCGTGGGGGCGGCAGCCATTATCCCCTACGATGTGACCCATAATCTCGATCTCGCGGTCTCTTTGACCCTTCTCACCTCCCTCTTCGTGCACGGTGGATGGCTTCATATCATCGGCAATATGCTCTACCTTTGGATCTTCGGGAACAACGTCGAGGATGCGATGGGCCATCTCCGTTTCGCTCTTTTTTACCTCCTTTGCGGCCTGGGAGCCAGCGCTGCCCAGATCGCGGTGAACATCAATTCCCCGGTGCCGAATATAGGGGCCAGTGGTGCTATCGCCGGTGTCTTGGGAGCCTATCTTATCCTCTTCCCCCGGGCCAGAGTGGTCAGCCTGGTGACTTTGGGTTACTTTGTGCGTCTGGTGAGGGTGCCAGCGGTTCTTGTTCTCGGCCTCTGGATAGTGGTCCAACTCTTCAGCGGCCTCGCCTCTTTGGGCATGCCTGGGGTGGGTGGCATCGCCTGGTTCGCCCACCTGGGAGGCTTCCTTGTGGGGTTGCTTTTGGTCCGCCTCTTCGCCCGAGGTAGAGCGTGGTATAGAGGGGAGACCTTCTAGTGGGTATAAGGGTTCGGGGGCTCTACGATTTGCAGGCGATCGATCTGGAGATCGATGAAGCGGAACGAAGCCTTCGTGTTGTAGAGAGCGGTCTGGGGGAGAGTGAGGAACTCCGTTCGGCACGGGAGAGCCTGGCTCAGGCTTCGGAACGGCAAGCGGAGTTGCGGAGGCGGCTTCGGAACTTGGAACTAGATTTAGACGGGGTGATAGAGAAGAGGAAGGCCTCCGAGAAGACCCTCTACAGCGGTAGGGTGAAGAGTCCCAAGGAACTAACCGGCTTGGAGCAAGAGGTGCAACTCTTGAAACGGCGCCAGGTGGAAGTCGAGGATGAGACTTTGGAGGTCATGAGCCAACTAGAGACGGCGGATGAACGTTTGGCGAGGGAGAAGAAGGGGTTGGAAAGGCTGGAGATGAAGTGGAGGGAGGAACAGGCGGGGTTGAAAGAGAAGCAGGCTGAATTATCTTCCCGGCTCTCCCTCCTGAGGGAGAGGAGAGAGAGCCTCCAGGCGGCCATCGACCCCGAGGACTTGGCCACCTATGAGGATCTCTGCCGTCGGAAGGGGAGGCAGGGGGTGGCCTTGGTCCAAAACGGCGTATGTCAAGGGTGTGGAGTGGCGGTGTCCACAAGCAAAGTGACCAGGGTGCTTCGCGGTGAGGAGTTAGTCCACTGTGCCAACTGCGAGCGTATCCTCTATCTAAAGGGGTAGGTCGTCTTGAGCAAAGGAGTCCCTTTCGCCAACCCGTATGTGATAGATAAGCCGGTTGTTGAAGCCTCCCATTTCTATGGACGGCTCGATCTTTTGGACTGGGTAGAGAGTAGTCTCGATAAGGGGCAACCACTCTTGATAGTGCAAGGCCCCCATCGCATTGGGAAGAGTTCTTCCCTTCACCAATTGGGCGCCCATCTTGGCTCTAACTATATGGTGTTTCTGCTAGGGGAGATGGCCGAGTCTCGGCTGGATCGCCTCCTCTGGCAGATAGCCTTGGCTATGACTGAGAGCCTGCCAGAAGAGATCGCCTTGTCCTTACAGGCTCCCCTCCCTGGGCTGCTTAGTTTCGAAGGCCAGGCTTCCTATTTCGGGGAGGAGTTCCTCCCTCGACTCTCCAAAGCCGTGGGAGGAAAGCCCCTTCTTTTGGCTCTGGATGATTTTCATCTCTGGGGAGGGGGTGACTCAGCGCTTCAGGCCGAACTCCTCTCCTATCTAACCTCATTAAAACTAAATCTTCTTTTGACCTGGGAGGGGCCCGCGGGAGGGATGCTCTCCCAGGCTCTAGTATGGAGATTGGGCCCCCTGGATCGCGAGGAGGCACGGCGGCTTATCACCGAGCCTGGCGCAGGGATCCTCGATTACGATTATGAAGCCCAAGAACGGATTCTAGCCCTCACCTCCGGCCATCCCTACTTCGTTCAACTCCTCTGCTACGCCCTCTTTGAGCGGTGCGTTTCCAAGGGTTGGGTGCTCATCCAGGATGTTGACGAAGTGGTGCCAGAGACTATGGCCTTGGGCAAAAGTTACCTACAGCACCTTCTTGCCGCTTCCTCTCCCCAGGAGCGGGTGGCACTGGCGGCTCTGGGCGCTATGCGAGGCATCCAGGGCCTTATTCTGGAGGAGGAAGTGTGCTACCTCTTGCAGCGAAGGAGGATACGCCTCTCTCCGGAAGAGTTAAGGGTGGCTTTACATCGCTTGGTGGAGCGAGGGCTTCTGGTGAGCATGGCTCCTCATACCTATCGCTTTCAAGTGGAACTACTGAGGGTTTGGCTGGGTAAAGAAGAGGAGTTTGGGGGATCCTTGATCAAGGAGGTAAGGCCTGGCAAAAGAGGGCTAGGCCTAAAGAGGTTCTTCTGGCCAGTGGCCGCGGCTTTACTGGTGATCCTGCTTTTCCTGTGGTCAATACGTTCGCGCTTACAACCCCCTACTGGTGGGGAAGGGGGTCAGGGAGGGCCGGTAACGACTCCTACGAGCCTTGCCGCCTCAGGGGTTTCTCCCACCGAGCCACCGCCTCCCCGCCAGAACATAGCCTATATGTTTTGGGAGGAGGAGAGCGGCACCTGGGAGATCTATCTCATGGCCAGCGATGGCTCGAACCGTACCCCCTTGACCAAAAACGAGGTGAACGATACCTGGCCCTCTTGGTCCTATGACGGGCGTCTTGTTTTCGTCTCCGAACGGGATGGGAACAGGGAGATATATCTTATGAACGCTGACGGCTCGAAACAGGTTAACCTGAGCCAGAACCCAGCCCCGGACTCCAGCCCTTCCTTCTCGCCCGATGGGAGGAGGATAGTCTTCTCCTCCCGTCGCGACGGCAATTGGGAGATCTATATCATGGATGCCGATGGGTCGCAGCAAGCGAGGGTGACTCGTAATGAGGAGCCGGACTACGCGCCTGTATGGTCTCCTGATGGGACGAAGATAGCCTTCGTCTCCGAGCGGGATGGGAACAAGGAGATCTACGTGATGGACACGACTGATGACTGGGAGGAGACGAGGCTCACCTCCAATGAGGCCACCGATACCTCGCCCGCCTGGTCTCCCGATGGGACAAGGATAGCCTTTGAGTCCTACCGGGATGATGACATGGAGATCTACATCATGAACGCCGATGGTGCCGGGCAACGGAATCTGACCAACGACCACACCGTCGACGATTACGGGCCCTCTTGGTCGCCCGATGGCTCCCAGATAATCTACTACGCCTATAGGGATGGCAACTGGGACCTATACCTCATCGGGGTCGATGGAACGGGCCGCGTGAACTTGACCGATAGCGCCGAGGCGGAGCAGGGCCCGGCCTGGAGGCCATAGAGCATTCTTTTGCCTTAAATGTGGCTCATCCTACTTGACAGGGGGCGCGCTTTCTGTTAGAATGGTTTTGCTATAGTACCAAAGTACCATCACGCCTGCGGAAGGATAGTATATAGCGGGGGCGAAGAAGCCTAGTCTGGAGTATTGGACGCCCCAGGGCTAGGCGGAGCCGGTGGCGTAACCGACCGCGAAGTTCCGGTCGGTTTCTTGGTCTTGGAGACTGGCATCTTCCCTGTCTGAAAGGAGGTGGTGGGGCGGGAGAATGGTTTGACTATGTAGTGTTGAGGGAAAGAGTCTAGAAGGAGGAAAGTAGGTGAAAGGAACGAGGAGATTTCTAATCGTAGCGGCCGTCGTCTTGGGCCTGGCAGTGGCGTTGGTGGGCATCGCCTACGCCATAACCAACGGGGAGCCGGATGGCGACGCGCATCCCTATGTGGGCCTGTTGGTGTTCGACGTAGAATTGCCCGACGGCTCACAGGTGCCCGCATGGCGTTGCAGCGGGGCCCTGATTGCACCAAATCTCGTGTTGACAGCCGGGCACTGCACGGACGGCGCTGTGGCCGCGAGGATCTGGTTCGAGGAGGGTCCGATAGCCGCTGTCTGGGATGATCCCCCTGGTGAATATCCCCTTGGCGGTACCACATCCTATGAGGGAATCCCCTACACCAACCCGGATTACGGCACCGGCAGCCTGGGGAAGGGGCTCCCCGCTTTCGACTATCGCGATGTAGGGGTGATCGTCCTGGATGAGCCGGTCACCTGTGCGGATGTCGGCAGGTGTGCCATTCTCCCCGCCGCGGGGTTGGTGGATACGCTGAAGAACAAGACCGACATTGACTTTGTGGGCTATGGCGTGCAGTATCAAGCCCAAATTCCTGGGAAAGATGTGCCACAACCTCCTCCGTACAATCGATGGACAGGACCGAGAGTCCGCCTGTACGCCCCGAGCCAACTGGTCTCCGGCAAGTTCGTGCACGCCAGCGAGTTCATGCGCCTCAGTCTGAACCCCGGCGGCGGGAAGGGCGGCACCTGCTTTGGCGACTCCGGCGGCCCCGATCTGCTGGGTGGCACGGATACCGTCCTGGCGGTCAACTCCTATGTGACCAACTACAACTGCGCAGGCGTGGGGTATTCGAGCCGCGTCGACATCCCCGAAGTGCTGGACTGGATCATCAACGAGGAGTACCTAGACTAGCCACCGCGTTAAGTGTTCAAAAGGAAGGGGAACGGCTTTCCCTGGCGGCTCCCTTTCTCTATTTGTGTGAGGACCCACGGTGCGGCGCATGTGCGGTGATGGTGGTCACATTCGACGCGCCAGAAGGCTTCACTGGTTAGGCGGAGTGCAAATACGACTTTACGCTAAGGGAGAGCCCAAGAAGTAGTTGTTCCGGCGGCAGAGAAGCGAAGAGCCCGCCCTTTTGAGGGCGGGCTCTGGTCTTCTTTCTGCGGGTGGTTCTTTATCGGTGACGGGCCATCGACGGCGTGGGACACGCTATCCCATGGGGGAACACGGGCATCATGGGACAGACATCCACTAGGGTGGGAGTTGGCGCGCTAGGAACGGTGATGGGCGTCGCTGTCGGAGATGGCAGGACAGATAGGAGATGGCCTTCCTGATCACACAGCACCCCCTGCCCTCTGCCAGAGTGGTACTCATACACCTCATCGTCCACCCTCATCACCACCCTCCATCCTGGCACGATGACCTGGGCGTAGACCATACCCGGCTCTGGACAGCCCAGGCTGGTGTCTGGCCACTCTACCTCTTCAACTTTCACCACCTCGATCTCCTCGCTGGAGATACCGAGCCAGTTGGCCAGAGCCTTGCGCGCTTGTTCTTCAACCTGCTCGCCGGAAATACAGGGGGCATCAGGTCGAGGGGTCAGAATCACAATCGCCTCTGTAGGAGAAGGTGTGGATTGCAAAGTCGGCCTGCTGGTCAGGGTCGGCAAGGGGCTCAAAGTCGGAGGATTCGTCAAGGGAGGGGTTTCGCCCTGGCAGGAAACCACGGCTGCCACCGCCAGTAGCAAGATAGCAAGTATCACTCCCAGATTATGCCTCTTGAAGAGATACACCGTTGACCTCACTATATAGACGGGCTAGGAAGCGATGAGGTTCCTTAACTTTTTCCTCGCTTCTCTCTCCGACAGACCTCTTACTCTTATGGTCTTATTCCTCGCCCTCTGTCCCCTTATTATCTCCACCTGCCGCTTTCTTACCCCTAGCGCCTGGGCTAAGAATTCGACTAATACCTCGTTGGCCTTCCCTCTTACCGGTGGAGCCGCTATCCGTACTCTTAAAACCCCTCCCTCCACCCCCACGATCTCGTTCTTTTTGGCTCTAGGCACCACTCGGACGGGGAAGGTAAGAGAGCCGTCCTTCTCCTGCATCGCTAACCCAATGGCTTTCTCGCTCACGCTTATCTTTTTGACCCTTCTCAGTAGAGGGAGAGCAGGAGTTGCTGGAGAACCGCTTGGACTACTTGTAGGAGGACGAGGGCTACCAGGGGGCTAAAATCTATCATCCCCGTGGGGGGAAGGAGGCGGCGGATGGGGGCTAGGATGGGCTCGGTCACCTGATGGATGAAGACCGATACCGGGTGATAGGGGTCGAAGCGAACCCAGGAGAGGATCACCCGGATGAGAATGGCTAGAGAAAAAGCGTAGAAGAGCGTATTGATGAGTTTAAGGGTGTAGATCATTTCGCCTAACCCTCCCAGGTATTTGGACTTCTGATAGGCTGTCCAGACGGCACGGGAGAGGACGGTGCGCAAGGCCTTCCCTCAACCCTTGGTCCGAGAGGGCTTTTATCATCGCTTCAGCCATCACCCCGGTGCAGATGAATGATAAGGTAATCCCTTTGAGGTCGTTCATCGCTATTCCTTCCTCTCTCCGAATATAGCCCTCCCGATGCGCACCATCGTGGCCCCCTCCTCGATGGCTACCTCGAAGTCATCGGTCATCCCCATAGAGAGGTCTCTCCAACACGCCTGGGGGAACCTCTCTTCTAGTTCCTCTCGCAACCCTCGCAGTCGTTGGAAGCAAGGTCGAGCCTCCTCCGGCTGAGCGACCAATGGAGCCATGGTCATCAACCCCCTCACCTGGAGAGAGGCCAATCTGAGGATCTCCTCTACGTAAGAGAAGAAGGCCTCTTTCTCCCCCCCTTGCGTCACGCGGGGAGCTATGCGGAAGCCATATTTTGTGGCTTCGCCGGAGAGGTTTACCTCTAGTAACACGGGAACGCTCGCACCGATGCGGGTAGCGCGCCGGTCGATCTCTTGAGCCAGCCGGAGGCTATCCACCGAGTGTATCAGATCGAAAATAGGCAACGCCTTCTTGACCTTATTTCGTTGTAAGTGCCCGATCATGTGCCAGGTGGCCTCCGGCAAAAGGGGGACCTTCCACTCCGCCTCTTGCACGCGATTCTCCCCAAAATCTCTCAACCCCAAGGCTATGGCCTCTTTTACCATGGCCGGCTCGATAGTTTTGGTCACCGCTACCAGGGTTATCTCCTCCGGGTTTCGGCCGGCCCGGTGGGCCGCATCGGCCATCCGCTCCCGCACCCTCTCCAGATTGGCAGCGATATCTACCTTCTCTGGCACGCTCATCTCCTTAGGGGTAAGCCTTCTTTAGAGTCCTTAGGGCTTGCAAAGTTATTAGCCTCTATATTTACTCCATCCGCTGGTCAAAACTATTCTCCAGCCTCTACCTATGTAGTTCGTCTTGTTTAGGAAGCACGGGGTCGAGCAAGCGCCGCAAAGGGATGGGGTCAGCCCTCGATTCTCTTTTCCACTTCTCATTGCTCATCCCACTCGCTTTGCAGGAGCATCAAGACAGCGAACCTTCCCGTTCGCTCTCCTTCGGCGCGATGGGAGAAGAACTCAGCGGTGTTACCGGCGGTACAGATCTTGCCTACCTCTATCCTTTCTATGCCTAACTGCCTCAGTTGCCACCGGTTGGCCTCCCAGAGATCGAGATAGACCTCATTCGCTCTTTCCACCACTGCTCCGGAGGAGCCGGACAGAACAGCCTGCACCGCCTCTCTTACCTCCTCTCCCACGGCGTAGCAACAGGGACCGATGGCCGGGCCCAGACCGGCTCTCACCTGGGCCAGGTGGCAACCAAACTCTTCCCTCATCGTCTCGGCTAATCGCTGGGCCAATAGACCCACCGTACCCCGCCAGCCCGCGTGGCCCAGACCTATGACCCGTTTTTGGGGGTCGTAGAGGAGGATAGGCAGGCAATCGGCGAAGCGGAGCATCAAGGCTAGTCCC
>DFBK01000015.1:26418-64050 GCA_002366595.1 Anaerolineales bacterium UBA3082
CCGACCACGGCCACCGAATGGCTGTGTACTTGACGGGCGGTGACTACCTCCTCTGCACTGAGAGCAAGCGTCTCATAGATGATACGATGGTTGGCCTCCACCGCCTTATCCTCATCGCCTACCAGGTGGCCCACATTAAGCCCGTCGAAGGGAGGATGGCTGAGACCTCCCAGGCGGGTGAAGATGGCGTGTTTAACCCCCCAGCCCAGATGGGGGAAGGTATAGTAAACGACTCCTCCCTTATGATGCCGGATCATTCCGCTTTCGCTTGACGAAGGCTTATCGAGGAGGGGTGACAGTTTTTGCTTCGTAAAAGACCTCATCACAAGCCCCACACTTCAGGCAGTCAGTCAGCGGGCAAGGAGGGGTGTTCTGGGCTTTTATCCCCTTCCGCCACTCCTGCCACAGGTACTCCTTGCTTACTCTATTATCGACGACCTTCCAAGGCAAGGTGCCGCGGGGGCGTTCCTCTAATAACACCTCATATGCTAAACCTTGCCTAGCCAAGGCGTGCTTCCAGGCGGGGAGCGATTTCCCCTTGGTGCGTGCAAGGGCCCACCCCACGCGCCTATCTCCTCGGGCTAGGGTAGCCTGTATAGCCGCCTCAGCCGCGCTCTCGCTTCGAACCTCGATGGAGGAGAGAGTTTGCTTGACATAACGAAGACGAGCCTCCAGGACGGGCAAGGGGGTCATAGGAGCCCACTGATAGGGGGTCTGGGCCTTAGGGACGAAGGGGGAGAGGCTCACGATGAGATGGCCGGAGAACCGCTCTTTGATCTTTTGGGTTAGGCGGACTAGAGCCTCTATATCCTCTTCTCTCTCGCCGGGCAAGCCAAGCATGAAATATAATTTCAGTTGGGGGAAACGACGGCTAGCCCTTTGAGTAACCTCTAGGATATCCTCTTCTGATATGTTTTTGTTTATACAGGAGCGGAGACGCGCCGAGCCAGCCTCAGGGGCTATAGTGAGTGTCTGAGTCCCGCCTTCAACTAGCGCCTCAAGCAATGTCTCTGATAGGGAATCGACACGCAAGGAGGAGACCGAGATCTGGGCTCCCAGTTGGCGAAGCCCTGGGGTTAGAGCGTCGATCTGGGAGTAGTCGGAGAGAGCCGCTCCCACCAGCCCAATCTTCTCCCGGTAGCCTAAACCTTCTTTCGCTTGATCTAAAAGGAGATCCACGCTTCGCTCACGAAAGGGACGGTAAGAGAACCCAGCGAGGCAGAAGCGGCACCCTCGTCCGCACCCTCGCGATACCTCTATGAGGTACATATCTCCAAACTTGGTCTCATCCGTGAGGATGACAGAGGTGGTAGGATGGGCATCTAGATCGCGCACCCATTGCCTCTTGATAGGGTAGGGGGCGAAGGGCTCATGTTCTATCTCGATTCCTAGTCCATCGTACTCTACCCGATAGAAGCGGGGCACGTAAAGGCCAGGGATGATGGCCCATTGGCGGAGTAGTTCTAGGCGTGGGGCTCTCACCTCTCGCCGCAGGGTCTCCGCCAAGGTTGGTATCACCTCTTCCCCCTCGCCGATGACCAAAGCATCGAAAATAGGGGCCAGGGGCTCGGGGTTGGCGGTAACACAGGGCCCTCCAGCCAGGAGGAGAGGGTGCCTTTCGTCTCGCTGCTCGGCCAGGGGAGGGATGCCGGCCTGGCGGAGCATCTCCACCAAGTTGAAGTAGTCCATCTCGAAGGAGAGGGTGAAAGCCAGGACGGCAAAATCCATGAGAGGCCTCTGGGATTCCAGGGAGATCGGCTGCCCCTTGGTGAAAAAGGTCCGCTCGCAAACTATCCCCGGCTGCCCATTGAAGAGTTGATAGATCACGTGGACGGCCAGGCTAGACATGCCCAGATAGTAACTATTGGGGTAGGCCAAAGCGACGGGGATCCGGCCGCCCCAATCCTTGACTACCGTCCCCGTCTCTTTGCTTACCTTACCTCTAGCCTCGGCGATAGTTTGCCAATTCAGACTCATGTCCCCTCGATGATCTCTATCTTCTTAGAGTCTATCATAAGGAGAGGAGTGGAGCAAACGTCAGGCTGAGGAGAAGAGATAGGCATGGGAACAATAGGGTAGGGATGGTAGGCGAGAACTGCTGGGCAAGAATGTAGCGTCCGAGCCTGTCTCGGATGAAAGACGACGCTTTCTAAACCGAGGTGTAAACATCTGAGGCCACGAACCTGGTTGACTGTGGATTACCAGTAGGGCAGGTTTCCCTGGCCCAACGATGCCAGGACGGGTGAAACCTGCCCTATTGAGTTGCACGAAGTCTTGACGGCTACGGTGCATTAGATAATGTATCCAATGGCACAGGCAAGTTGTGACACCACATATCAAGAAGTTCACCATGAGCAGCAAGAGCGGGCAAACGCAACTCTGGACAGAAAGGGCGAGAGAGGCTAGAATAGCCTGGTAGAGATACCAGGGGAGGTGGGTGATGATAGCCTTTGTGCTCAGTGGAGGGGGCAGTCGCGGAGCCTTGGAGGTGGGGGCACTTTTGGCCCTCTTCGAGAAGGGGATTAGCCCCCAGATCCTGGTGGGCTCCTCGGCGGGAGCGATGAACGCTGCTTTCATCGCCACAGACCCCACTCTGGAGGGAGCCCAGTCGCTGGCCACCCTCTGGCGCTCCGTTAAGCAGGAGGACATCTTCCCCGGCAATTCGTTGAGCCTCTCTCTCACTGCGGCCTGGCGCTTCATTGGTGGCTATGATGGCCTCTTCCCCAGTGATAGACTGCGCAGAATGGTGGAGAGGTATCTGCCTGAGGGGGTCCGCCATTTCTCGGACATCACTAAGGTGAAACTCTACCTTACGGCCGCCGATTTGAACTGGGGCATATTGTACCTCTGGGGCGAGAAGCCCGAGGGGGATATAGTGGATGCTGTGATGGCCAGCGCTGCCCACCCCGCCTATTTTCCACCCCTGCTTCTAGCCGGTCACCAGTTGGTCGATGGGGCGGTGGTGGCCAATGTGCCCATCTCCATCGCGGCGGCGAAGGGGGCCACCGAGGTCTACGCCATCAACGTGGGCTACGCTGGGCAAGAGATGCCGCACAGTAGGGGAGTTTTCAACATCGTCAACCGGGCCATCTCCACTATGATGTATCAGCAACTCCTCGATGACCTGATGGAGTGCGCGGGCAAGGTCATCCTGCATCATGTGGTCTTCGAGGCCTTCGCTGGCCTCCCGGTATGGGATTTGAGCAAGAGCGGAGAGATGATAGAGGAGGGGCGAAGGGTGATGGGGGAGTACCTGGAGAAGCCCGTTTGGGAGAGAGTGACGGCGCCCATACTACCCGGGCGGGAAGGGGCACCAGAGCCACCGCCGGGCGCGGTAGTGTGGCGCTGGACAAGAATGTAGCATTCGAGCCTGTCTCGGACGAAAGATATCGCTTTGTAAATCGTAAGGTGTCAGATGGTAACATCTGACACCACGAAACACCACGAACCTGGGTGACTGTGGACTAGTTATAGGGCGGATTACGGAATCTGCCCTATCTTTATCTGACGAAATCACGAGATAGTCCCCTTATCTAGCGAACTTCTGGGCTCGGAGCGGTGTATAATTTATTAGAGTGAGAGTTTACAGGAGCGCCGTGGATGGATCTGATCCGTCGCAGTCAAAGCGGAGATGAGGAGGCTTTCGCCGCCCTCTTCCAAAAGTATAAAAACCTGGTCTACAAGACCGCCTATCTGATGCTGGGCGATGCTAATGAGGCGGAGGACGTGCTTCAGGAGGTCTTCATCCAAGTGTATAAATCCTTACACACCTTTCAGCCCACCAAAGGAGCCTTCACCACTTGGCTGCATCGCATCACGGTCAATCGTTGCCTCAATCGACGGCGCAAGCGACTTCCCCCCTTCCTCTCGTTAGACGAATCTTCTCCTTCGTCATTAGCCAGCCGTTCCCCGTCATCTGAAAGCCGGACGGTAGAGGAGGAAGTGGTCCGGCAAGCAGTGAGCAGGTTGAGCGAGAAGCAGCGGGCGGTCGTGATCCTGCGCTACTACTGGGAACTGGCTTACTCCGAGATCGCTTATATCCTGGACATCCCCCTGGGAACGGTCAAATCACGGCTCAGTCTGGCTCTCAGAACCTTGCGTAAGGAACTGGAAAGGGAAACAGGGGATGCTTTGGCTAAACCCCTTTCAACCAACAGGAGGCTTGATTATGAAGTGCCAAGAAGTGAATGAACTGCTCGTGGCCTATCTGGACGGTGAAGTCATCCCCTCCGAGCGAAAGATGATCGAGGCCCATCTGGCGAAGTGTGCCTTCTGTCAGAAGGAGATGGACTGCCTGGCGGCGACGCAGCGTCGCCTCAGCAGGTCCCTACAAGCCGTGGCTGCCGATGCGGCTCCCTTGCCCCAGGCCTGGGCTCGCTTGCAAGAGCGTCTGACCTTGCGGCCGCCGTTGGCGTGGTTGGAACGGCTGGCTGCCCGGCTATTCCCACTCCGGCCCGCTTGGCGCCTGACCCTGGCTAGCCTGGCCTTGCTCTGCCTACTGCAAGTCGCCAGTATAGCCTTCTATCCCGGCGGGCTGGTGGCCCTGGCTGAGGGGGGGATCGAGCGTATCGTCCGCATCGTGTGGTTGCCTGCGTCGGAGCCGTCGCCGACATCTCTCCCGACCCAAGAAGCCGTGCACAACTTTGTGCCTCTTCCCGAGGCTCAGCGTCTGGCTGATTTCCACATATACGTGCCAATCTATGTGCCAGCAGGCTTGACTCTGGTGGGCGCTGAGGTTGGGGGTCCTAACTCGGTGGGTCTCCGCTACGAGGACGATGGCATGGTCCGCTGTATCGACTTGATGCAGACTCGACTGACCGATGAAGGAAAGCCGCCCTTTGCCCTCGGCCTGCCAGAGGAACTCGGCGAAAAGGTCGTCAAAGGGATGGTAGGTGGGGCCGAAGCCCTGTGGGTAGAAAGTTGGCCGGGAGCCGTTGCCACGATGGTGTGGGAGCACGATGGCTTCGCCTTCACTATGCTGGTATCGTCATGGCAACCGGGGCTCTCCGTTAACGAGGCCATCAAAATCGCCGAGTCGATGGTGCCGGTGGAGGCAGGAGAGGGCGAGCCGCCGTTCTAGACGCCCCTCAATCTCCCGTGAAGCTGAGGAGAGGCCATAGTCATACAAGAAGGACACATCGAGTTCAGGCCGTAGGGTCGGAGGCTTGCCAGAACGGGCCGGGGAGCACTCCGGCCCTTTTCTTTTTCCTCCCTTCACCAAAGTGATCCTCTTGAAAAGGGGCGGGCGAATTCGGGCTCTGAGAAGTAGCAGGGCAGGTAAGAAACCTGCCCTACTGCATTCAGTTGAAGAGCGGATCGATGGTCTAACCCTCCGCCTTTATCTTCTTGAACTCTTCGGTGAGGACGGGCACCACCTTGAAGAGATCCGCGACGATGCCGTAGTCGGCTACCTTGAAGATGGGGGCTTCAGGGTCCTTGTTGATGGCCACAATATATTTGGAGGTCTTCATCCCTGCCAGGTGTTGGATGGCCCCGGAGATGCCGCAGGCGATGTAGAGGGTAGGGGTTACGACCTTCCCCGTTTGGCCCACCTGGTGGCTATGGTCCTGCCAGCCTGCATCTACTGCCGCGCGAGAGGCTCCCACCGCCGCACTCAGGACGTCGGCCAACTCCTCCAGAAGGGCGAAATTCTCTGGCCCCTTCATCCCTCGCCCACCGGAGACGACGATGTCGGCCTCCGTCAATTCCACCCGCTCCCCGGTCTCTTTCAACATCTCGATCACCCTGGCTCGGATGTCGCCCGTATCCACGGAGATATTCTCCACCTCCGCCATAGAAGAGATGTCAGGCTCTGGAGCCGGGAAGATGTTAGGCCGTATGGTGGCCATCTGGGGCCTGGTCTCCTCCACCACCTTGGCGAGCGCTTTCCCGGCGTAGATGGGCCGGGTGATGAGCAAGCGGCCGTCCTGGACCTCTATGCCTGTACAATCAGAGGCTAGGCCCACCGCCAGCCTGGCTGCCACTCGGGGAGCCAGGTCTTTGCCTCGCGTCGAGGCGGCTAGGAGGACGACGGCAGGGTCGGCCTCTTTGATTAAGTCGGTGAGGACCTTGGTGTACCCCTCGGATGTATAGTTCTCTAAGGCAGGGCCATCGGCCAGATAGACCTTCTGGACACCGTAACGGCCTACCGTATCGGCTAACGGTGAGACACCGGAGCCCATCAGCACCACATTCACGGCGCCTCCCAACTCCTGGGCGATCTCCGCCCCCTTGCCTATCATCTCCAGGGTGACCTTCTTCAGTTCGCCCTCTCGTACCTCGGCTACTATCAAGACGTCGTTAGACATATCTTTCCACTCCTCATAAAGTTTTGGGAAAAGGCGCTACAAGATTTTCGCCTCGTCCTGCAGGAGGTGGGCCACCTTTCTCGCCATCTCGCCCGGTTCCTCCCCTTGGAAGACCTTTCCTGCCTCTCTTCCTGGTGGTGTCATCGCCTCCACCATCTTTATCTTGGCTGCCTCTCTTCCTACCTCCTGGGGACTCACCCCCAGTTCTTGGGCGCCCCATTCGGCGATGGTCTTTTTTTTGACCGCCATGATCCCCCTGAGGGAGGGGTAGCGGGGCTCGTTCAGCCCCTTCTGGGCGGTGAAGACCGCAGGTAAGGAGGTCTCTATCACCTCTTTTCCACCTTCGACCTCGCGGTGGGCTATGGCTCTCTTTCCATCTTCGGAGATATCGAGTTTAACGATCACCGAGACGTGGGGCAGGTCTAATAGTTCAGCCAAGGCGATCCCCACCTGGGCGTGGTCTTCATCCACCCCTTGCTTACCGCAGAAGATTATATCGTAGTTGATCTTCTCTAAGGCTTTGGCCAAGAGCAAAGCGGTAGCATAGGGATCCGAGCCCTTGAAGGCTTCATCTATGAGGTGAATGGCTTCATCGGCGCCCAAGGCTAAGCCGCTCTTGAGGGCGTCCTTGGCTCGCTCCGGGCCCACGGTTATGACGGTGACCTTCCCCTCGCCGAGCCGCTCCTTGATCAACAGCGCCTCCTCGATGGCGTACTCGTCATAGGGGTTGATGACCGATTCCAACCCCTCTGTATCAACTATCCCCTCCTTTACGTTTATCTTGCTCGCCGTATCCGGCACTTGCTTTACGCAGACGACGATGTTCACGAATATGCACCTCCAAATAGTTGATCCCAGATGGCAGACCTTAACTGTCTGGGTTGTGATATCTTTCACGCAGTGGGGATTTTACCACGAAGAGAGGAGGGCTGTCAAAGGAAAAGGCCCATCCTTGGGTGATGAGCCGATAGTTTCTGGGGCCTCGCCCTACTCACATTGAGAGTAGCCGCAGGCGGGGCAGACGAGGCATCCCTCTACGAATTCCACCATGGCCCCGCAGTCGGGGCACTCGGGGCACATACCCAAGAGGCTCCGCGGCGCTTCCCCCTCCTCGAAGAGCGAGAGTTGAACCCCGTTAGAATTGACATACCTCTCCATCGCCTGACCGATAGCGTCGGCGCAGGAGAGGATCATCTGCCCCTCCCGCCAGTTGGGGGCCGGACAGCGGATGCCCCGCAACTGCTTGATGAGCGCCTTGGTCTCCACGCCGGAGCGGAGGGCCAGCGATATGAGCCTGCCGATAGCCTCCGATTGGGAGGCCATGCAGCCCCCCGATTTCCCCATCTGGGTGAAGACCTCGCAGAGCCCGGCCTGATCCTCATTGATAGTAATGTATAAGGTCTGACCGCACCCCACAACCGCCTTCTCCGTCGTGCCCCGGGTCACCTCGGGCCGAGGTCGAGGCGTGCGGGTAAGCCTCCTCTGGGGCCCTTTGGAGAGGACTTGCCTCTCTCGGCTGCGGTCCCGATAGATGGTGAGCCCTTTACAGCCCAACTCATAAGCCAGAAGGTAGGCTTTCTTCACCTCTTCCACGGTGGCCTCATGGGGGAAGTTGATGGTCTTAGAGACGGCGTTGTCAGTATGCCGCTGGAAAGCGGCCTGGAGGCGGATATGCCACTCCGGGGCTATATCGTGGGCGGTGACGAAGAGCCTTTGCACCGAGGGCGGTACCTCCTCCAACCCTTGGAGGGTGCCCCTCTCCGCGATCTTTTGCATCAGGGCCTCGCTGTAGAACCCACCTTCGGTGGCTATCTCCTTAAATAGGGGGTTCACCTCCAGCAGTTCATCTTCGTCCAGGACATGGCGGACGTAGGTTATGGCGAAAAGGGGTTCGATGCCGCTGGTCGTCCCGGCTATGATGCTGATGCTCCCCGTGGGGGCGATGGTGGTCACCGTGGCGTTCCGCATGGGCCTGCCCTGCCAGGGGGAGGAGCGAGGTCCTTCCCTATCGTCGTAGATGCTGCCTGGGTAGTGGGGAAAGAGCCCCCGCCTTTCAGCCAGGCTACTCGACGCCTCTTTGGCTGTGGTGTGGATGAACCCCATCACCTCCTCAGCCAGGCTCACCGCCTCCTCCGAGTCGTAGGGGATGCCTAGCCGGATGAGCATCTCCGCGAACCCCATCACTCCCAAGCCGATCTTCCGGTTGGCCTTGGTCCTCTCTTCTATCTGAGGCAGGGGGTATTCGTTTTGGTCTATGACGTTGTCCAGGAAATGGATGGCTGCGCGCACCGTCTGTCCCAGCCGCTCGTAATCTACCTTGCTATCTTTCAACATCCGGGCCAAGTTTATGGAACCCAAGTTGCACGACTCGTAGGGGAGAAGAGGTTGCTCGCCGCAGGGGTTGGTGCTTTCGATCTCGCCCCATTGAGGGGTGGGGTTGCTCTCATTTAGACGGTCCAAGAAGACGACGCCCGGGTCTCCGTTATTCCAGGTCATCTCCGCTATCTTGGCGAAAACCTCCCTTGCTGGAAGGTGGTTTACCACCTGGCCATGGCGGGGGTTGATCAGGGGGTAGTCGGCCCCTTCCTTGAGGGCTCGCATGAACTCCTCGGTTAGGCCCACCGAGATATTGAAGTTATTTAACCGGTCGCCCTCCTCCTTGGCGGTGATGAACTCCATGATGTCTGGGTGGTCGACGCGCAGGATGGCCATGTTGGCCCCTCGGCGGGATCCACCTTGCTTAATCGCTTCCGTAGCCGCGTCGAAGACCTCCATGAAGGAGACTGGGCCGGAGGCTATCCCCCCTGTGGACTTCACCACATCTCCCTTCGGTCGTAAGTGGGAGAAGGAGAAGCCGGTTCCCCCACCGCTCTGGTGGATGAGAGCCGCGCATTTGAGAGCCTCGAAGATACTCTCCATAGAATCCTCGACGGGGATGACGAAGCAAGCGGAGAGTTGCTGCAACGCTCGACCGGCGTTCATCAGGGTAGGGGAATTGGGGATGAACTCCAGCGAAGCCATAGGGCGGTAGAACTCCTCCGCCGTGGCTTCCACATCGGCCTGAGAGTCATATAGAAGGTCGGCGGCGGCGATATTCTTAGCCACCCGCCAAAACATCTCCTGGGGGGTTTCGGTGACCTGGCCGTCCTCTCCTCGCTTAAGGTATCTCCTCTGCAGGACGGTCATAGCGTTGACCGACAGTTCGACGGCCACATCTTCGTGGGGCATTTTCTCTCCCTCACCGGGGCTTAGAAAAAAAGAGAAGGTGCCGTTCTGAGGAACCGCGGGACGACACCAGATCATAAACTCAGTCGGAGTTGGGCCTCTAGTTCCTCTTCCTTCCTCTTCCACTCTTTGTAATCTTCAATCTCTTCGGCCAAGGTGTCCACATCGGGGAAGTGGCGGTGGACGGAGGCGAACCGCAGATAGGCCACATCATCCAGTTCCCTCAAACGCTCCAAGACCAGTCTACCGATAAGTGCGCTCTCCACCTCTGGCTGTCCCATTTCGTACAGTCCGCGCTCCACTCCCTCGCCTAGAGTCTCAACCTGCTCCTTGGAGATGGGCCGCTTGGCACAAGCCTTGCGTATGCCACTAGCCAGTTTCCCGCTTTCGAACGGCTGGCGTCGCCCATCCCGCTTAATCACCGTCAGGGGGACGGTGGCTATCATTTCATAAGTGGTGAAACGCTGGTGGCAATTGATACACTCACGACGACGGCGGATACGCCCTCTAGCCTCTCTAGTATCGATGACCCTGGAATCGTCAGAAGAGCAGTAGGGGCATTTCATTTTCATCTCCACTTCGTAGTTGGCAGTTTTTCTCCCTTCGATACCAAATATAGGGGTCCTATGCCCGTCTGCTACAACATATTGTGGTTGAGCATCCCTAGTTTATCACAGGGTGAAGCAGATGGCAATACCTGAACCTTAAAATTCCCTAGAATTTTAAGGTTGGATCCCCTTCTGGCAACAGTAGGAGGGGGAGCCAGAATTGACACCTCACTAATGGCGGCGCAAGAAGGCTGGGATGTCCAGGTTATTCCCGTCAAAGGCGGGCACCGGGAACTCGCGGATATTGGAGGCGGGTAGGGAAGCCTGGCGTTGCACCGCGCCGTTGAAGCCGGTGGCGATNNCTTATGATCTCGGCCGCTTGATAGACCTCGAAGAGGGCCAGGTCTGGGCCGCCGGTGATATTAAAGAGCACGCCGGTAGCCCCGTTGATGGTCATATCTAGTAGTGGACTGGCTACCGCAGCCTGGGCGGCGTCGGCGGCGCGGGTCTCGCCCGTGCCCCGCCCCACAGCCATGAGAGCCGCTCCCCCTTCGGCCATGATGGTCCGGACATCAGCGAAATCGAGGTTGATGAGGCCGGGAACGGTGATCAACTCAGAGATGCCCTGGATCCCCTGTCGCAGAACGTCATCGGCCAGGGAGAAGGCCGTCTGGATGGAGGCTTTCTTATCCACGATATCTAGCAGACGGTCGTTGGGTATGACGATGAGGGTATCCACCTCCTCCTGGAGTCTGACCAGCCCTTCCTCGGCCACATCCCGGCGACGAACCCCTTCGAAGGTGAAGGGTTTGGTGACCACCCCTATGGTGAGAGCGCCCTCCTCTTTGGCCAATTGGCTGATGATGGGCGAAGCGCCGGTGCCGGTACCCCCGCCCATCCCCGCGGTGATGAAAACCATGTCCACATTCTGGACGGAGGCTCTCAGTTCCTCCTTGCTCTCCTCAGCGGCTTTGACCCCGATAGCGGGGTCTCCTCCCGCTCCCAGCCCCTTGGTGAGTTTCTCTCCGATGTGGACTCGCTTCGGGGCCTGGGAGAGGAGGAGGGCTTGGGCGTCGGTGTTGACGGCGATGAACTCCACCCCTTGCATCTTCTCTTGGATCATGCGGTTCACAGCGTTGCTGCCGCCGCCCCCTACGCCGACCACTTTGATCTTGGCGAAGCTCTTCGCTTCTGGCAGGAATTTCATCTCTTCTCTCCTTTCTTTGTGTTATCCGGGGAGCAGGGCTTTCAGCCACCCCCGAAGACGACGCGAGAAGTTGCTCGTTCTCCGGGGAGCGATTTCCCTATCCTTGGTGCGTCTCAGGCCCCAGAGGAGTAGCCCCACGCTAGTGGCGTAGGCGGGGCTCTCCAGAGTCTCCACTAGCCCCTCCAGTTTTTGGGGGTTGCCCACTCGGGCCGGTAGATCCAAGGCCCGGCTGCCGAACTCTCGCAAGCCGGCCAGTTCCGCCGTCCCTCCGCAGAGAACCAACCCCGCCGGAAGGAGGCCGTCATAGCCGGAGCGTTTTATCTCTTTGAAAACGAGATCGAAGATCTCCTCAGCCCGGGCCTCGATTATTTGGGCCAAGCGCCGTCGGGAGATGGAGCGTCGCGGTTCATTCCCGAAGGCGGTTATATCGAGCGATTCCTCTGGGGCTATGACCTCAGGGAGGGTATGGCCATGTTCTGTCTTTATCTCTTCGGCCATGTTGAAGGGGGCTCGCAGCCCTATAGCGATATCGTTGGTGAGGTGGTTGCCTCCCACTGAGAGGACCATGGTATGCCAGACGCTGCCATCGATGAAGATGGCGACATCCGTGGTGCCACCGCCGATATCGACCAGTACTACCCCCATCTCTTTCTCCGCCGTGGTGAGGACCGCTTCCCCAGCCGCTATGGGCGCCAAGACCAGGTCGATGATCTCCACCCCCGCGGCGCGGACGCACTTTACAAGGTTATGGATAGGCGGTACAGCACCGGTCACTACATGAGCCTCCACCTCCAGTCGGTACCCCTGGAGGCCCAAGGGGGTTCGTACGCCATCCTGTCCATCTACGGTGTAACCCCTGGGGATGGTGTGGATGATCTCTCGATTGTGGGGGATGGCGATGGCTTGAGCGGCGTCCATAGCCCGGTCCATGTCATCGAGGGTGATGCCTCGCACCCCCCGGGAGATGGCGGCCACCCCACGACTGTTCACCGAGGAGATATGCCCCCCGCTCACTCCTACGTAGACCCGGTCGATCTCATAGCCGGAGATATCTTCCGCCTTGGAGATGGAAGCGGCGATCGCCTCTGTAGCCTCCTCGACATTGACTACCACCCCTTTGCGGAGGCCTCTGGAGGGGGCGATGCCTACACCTACGATGCGCAGCCCACCCTCTTCCTTCACCTCCGCGATAAGGGTACAGGTCTTGGTAGTGCCTACATCGAGAGCCACAAAGGTCTCTTCCACAGATATCCTCCCCGACGAAGTTCAGCCTTTGACTGTGTAGTAGGGGGTATCGAAGCGTAGGTCGATGACCACGATCTTGATACCCTTCTCTTTCAACTCTTCCTTGAGGGCGTACAGCAGGGCTACCTTGGCCTGGGCATCCTCCCCTGTCCCCAGACGTACCTTCTCACCCTCCTCAGTCGTAAAGGCGAGCCCATAAGTTTGGGAATAGTCGAAACTCTTAACTTGGGGCAGAAGCGCACGGTAGATATTTGCGGTCTCAAGGATCTGGGGGTTGATGCGGTCCCCGGCCCGTAGGGAGCCGCCCCCCAGATCCTTGAGAGTGAGGGAGAGACTAGTTTGGGCGCGAGGGGAGAGCACAAACCCCTCGCGGTCTAGATAGTACGATTCCTCTCCAGATAGCCAGATAAGGTAGGCTTGGCGTTCTCGAACCTTTATGCTCAGGCGGTTAGGCAGGCGATAGCCTACCTCGGCTTCCGCCACATCAGGCAAAGATGCCACCGCTGTAACCACCTTTTGGGGGTCGATGAAGAAGACGCTATAACCTTCGACCCCCGAAGCCTCCAATATCTCTTCGCTCGATACTACTCCATTTCCTTCCACCGAGATATCGAAGACGTAGAAGTCGTAGGAGGCGAAAAGGTAGACGGTTATTACTGTTAGAACCCCCAGGAGGGAGAGGCTGAGGGCTTTGACTCGCCTCCTGCTCAGCCAGGTGAGTGAAATTCGCCTTCGAGCCATGCCTTTAGAGCCTCTTTTCCCCAATGATACGGCTCTCATCGATCCTCTTTCTCTATATTGGGGTGCTCTCTGCACTCCTTATGTTGTCTGCCTATCGTGGCCGCCAGTTCTTCCGGTTCCCAATCGCCCACCAACTCGATCTCCAGTTCCAGAAGGGTTCTATGCTTCTGCCACACCCTCTCCCGTACTAGCCTGATTAGGGCCGCCACGTCACGAGCCCGCGCCTGACCCAAATTCACAATGTAGTTGGCGTGCAGGGGAGAGATTTGAGCATCGCCTATTCTATCTCCTTTCAGGCCGGCCTCCTCTATGAGGCGGCCGGCATAGTCTCCCTCCGGGTTCTTGAAGACCGAACCGGCGCTGGGCTCCTTCGGTTGGCTCTTGCGCCTCTGTTTCTCATAAGAGGCCACCCGCTTCGAAAGTAGATCTCTGGATTCGTCCAGGAGAGCGAAGTCGGCGGAGAGGATCACCGAACTTTCCCCCTTAAAACGGCTAGTGCGGTAGCCCAGTCCCAATTCGCTCACCGCCATCCTTTGAAGGACCCCCTGGCTATCGAGGAGAGTTACCCTTTGTAACCGTTGGGCTATAGAGCCGCCATAGGCTCCAGCGTTGTTTACGATGGCCCCTCCCACGGTCCCCGGGATCCCCACCGCCCATTCCAGTCCTCCTAACCCCTCTTTGGCTGTGCGGCGGGCCAGGGAGGAGAGAGAGCCACCGGTTTGAACTCGAAGAATTATACCTTCGCTCCTTGTCAATGAGCGCACCTCTCGACATCTATTCTCGATGACTACCCCCCGTACCCCTTCATCGGCTACTAAGAGGTTGGTGCCTCTCCCCATCACGAGGTAGGAGATCGCTTCTTTGCGGGCCAGGGTGACCCATCCTAGAAGATCCTCTTCTCTTCTGACTACCACGTAGAGGTCTGCTGGCCCCCCGATCCGATAGGAAGTGTGGCGGGCGAGAGGTTCATCGGCTAGAGCCCGGCCACCGAGGCCCTTTTCTTCCGCCTGAGTCAGGAGAGAAAGAGCCATCCCTTTCACCGCCCTTTCCTTTTGAGTCGGGCCAGGACCCTCTCGCCCACCTGGTAGATATCTCCCGCGCCTAGGGTGATTAAGAGGTCACCCCTCCTCAGTTGTTGACATAACATCGAAACGACATCTGATAGAGCGCCCACATAGTGCGCACCCGGATGGCTCATAGTAGTCACCAGTTCCTGGGAATTGATTCCTAGGTCATCGGTCTCTCGAGCCGGGTAGATGTCGGTGACCACCACCTGATTGGCGTTGGCGAAGGAAGCGGCGAAATCCGGCAAGAGCGCCTTGGTGCGGCTATAGGTGTGGGGCTGGAAGAGCGCCCATACCCTTCTTTCGGGATACCGCTCCCTAGTGGCGGCCAAGGTAGCCTTGATTTCTGTAGGGTGATGAGCATAATCATCGATCACCACCACCCCTGCGGCCTCTCCTTTCACCTCGAAGCGTCTCTCCACCCCTCGGAACCGGGCCAAGGTCTTTCCTACTTCCCTAAGGTCGATCCCCAGATAATCGGAGACCGCGAGAGCGACCAAGCCGTTTTTCACGTTGTGTCGACCTGGGATGCGGAGGCTGAACTCTCCCCGCGGGCGGCCACTGGCGAGCACGCGAAAGTCGCTGCCCCCGGCGGCATTGGCTGCAAGATCCGCGGCCCGCCAGCGCGCCCTGAGGCCTAGGCCGTAGGTGGTGATCCCTGCCAGGTGGGGCTCTTTCTCCAGCCTCTGGGCCATCGGATCGTCAGCACAAAGGAAGATGGCTCCTTCCTGAGGGACTAACTTTGCAAACTCCAGATATGCCTGGTAGACATCTTCCAAGTCTCGGAAATAGTCGGGATGGTCCATCTCTATATTGGTGACCACGGCCACGGAAGGGGAGAGTCCCAGGAAGGTGCGCTGGTACTCGTCGGCTTCAAGGACGAGATATTTCCCCTTTCCCGCCTTGGCGTTGGAGCCCAGTTCCGGTATTACCCCTCCCACTATGATGGTAGGGTCCAAGCCCGCCCCCTCTAGTATGAGGGCGATCATAGCGCTGGTGGTCGTCTTTCCATGGGTGCCAGCCACGGCCACGCCGTAGCGGCCCTCCATCAGTTGTCCCAGGATTTGGGCTCGACCGACGACCGGGATCCCCGATTCCTGGGCCGCAACCGCCTCTGGGTTATGGGGGGGCACGGCGGAGGAGACCACGACGAGATCTGCGCCCGCTATGTTCTTTGCCGCGTGACCCTCATACACCGTGCCCCCTAAGCCGACCAGGGCCTCCGTGAGGGGAGAAACCCTCAAGTCGGAGCCAGAGACCCTGTAGCCTTCTTCTAAGAGCACCCGGGCGATGCCACTCATCCCTATGCCCCCGATGCCTACGAAATGAACGTGGTGCATACCTTCTAAGCCCTTGCTAGCCTGCTCTCTATATCTGCTGCTTTCTTCTCCGCCCTTGCTAGCCTGCTCTCTATATCTGCTGCTTTCTTCTCCGCCCATATCCCTCTACCTGAAGACCCGAACCAATATCAGGAAGACGACGAAGAGAAGGAGATAGGGCTCTAAGATCGGTAGGGGCAGGAAAGGCAGGAGGGCCTTCGCTAGGTTAGTGAGGGGCGGTGAAAATAGCCCCAGAAACCTTATGGGGTAATCGAAACGGTCTAGATAATACCAGATAGTGCCCGAGATCAGATAGCCGTTGACCGCCCCGTTAACGGCGTTCATCGCTACCCCCAGAGGGCCTGGAGGGGGGTCTCCTCGGAAGGCTAGGGTCTCCCCATGGTAGGAGATGAAGACCATAGCGATGAAGAGGCCCAGATAGAAAGCTGCTTGAATCGGGTTGGAATAGGGGCCCGCTAGAAAGGAGCCACCCAGGAGACCCCCCAATTGTGCGTCGAGACCCAAGAGTATCTTCCCTCCCCATTCGGTAAGGACCAAGAGGGCCACCAGGATGCTAGTGGTAGCCCCCAACTCTTTGGGGTACCCCCGAACTATACCTACGAAGGCGAAGACGATTATGAGTGCGAACCAAAGTAGTTCCAGCGCTCCCATAGACTTTTCACTCTCTAAATAGATCCCCTAGATCCGGCCGGCGTGGGTGGATAGCACGCACGGCCAAGATGATGAGTATGAATGCCCCTCCGATTATTATGGGACGGAGGTTGAACCCCCCTGGAGCCGTAGCCCCTGGCTTCATTGCTTCCACCGCTTTCTCGCCCACGGTGATAGGCGTGAGGAGGGAAGGGAGCAAAGTACCAGGCAGAACCGTTAGAGCGATGAGAAATCCGTTGGCCAACCCCCATAGGGTACCGATGAGGGCTCCTCTTATGCTCTCCGGAGGGGAGCCCAGCCTCCAAAGGAGGAAGTAGGTGAAGAGGATGATGACCAGGAGGAGGAAAATGGAATAGCCTCCCCTCGCAGCGGCTGAGATGATCGAGCCGCCTGTCATCTTCTCCACTTCGGCCGCCAAGGGGGAGCCTCCAGGACCGAGGGCTAGCCAACCGCCGGCCATGACCGCGGTGAGAAGGAGTTGGCCTCTCACTCCTCGTCTGAAGCCCACCAGGGCGGAGAGAACCAAAATGGTGGCTAAAGGTAGGTAGTTACTCATCGATCAACGCCCTTAGTTCGTTTACCATCCTCTGAGCAGCCTCGGGCTGGGCCAAACCGTGGGCCGCTCGAGCCATCTGAGCCAATGCCTCCTCGTTGGCGAAAAGTCTCTCCACGACCGGTAGGAGGCAAGCCTTTAAGTCCCTATCCTCGATCTTTACCGCCGCGCCGTTTTCCACCATATAGTTGGCGTTTCTCTCCTGATGTCCAGCGGCGTAAGGGTAGGGCACTAAGATGCTGGGCAGCCCAGCAGCAGGGAACTCGCCCAGGGTAGAGGCCCCGGCCCGGGAGACCGCTAGGTCAGCGGCCGCCAGTGCCCAGGGCATCTCCTCGTGAAGATAGGCGTGGATTCGGTACCGCTCTTGCAACTCTTTGGGAAGCCGCTCCCTTTCCTCCTTGAGCCATCTTTCATCTTCGTAACCACCGATGTGGATCACGGGGCAGATCTTGAGCAGTTCCGGGAGGGTTTGGCTCACGGCAAGGTTGATGTTATGGGCTCCTCGGCTCCCTCCCAGAACGAGAAGCAATTTCTCCTCCAGGCTGATCCCTAACTCTTCTCTAGCCGTGGCCTTATCTAGGGTCACTATCTCTTGGCGCACCGGGTACCCTGTAACCACCCTCTTCTGGGGGGCGAAATACACCTTTGATTCGGCGAAGGAGAGGGCCACCCGACTGGCGATGGGGGCCAGGGCTCGGACTGCCACTCCGGGCACGATATCTGGCAGGTAAAGGAGGGTGGGCACACCCCGCAACCAGCCGGCAACCACCGCCGGGAAGCAGACATAGCCTCCCGTGGCGAAGATCGCTTGGGGCTTAAACTCATCCACAATTCTTTTCGCTTGGGTTAGGCCTAAAACCACTCGCCCAAGTTGTCCTGGCACCCGCCAGGGGGGAGAGCCTAAGAGACTAGCGGTGGTGATGCCCTGGAAGGGGAACCCCTCCCGCGGGACCAGTTGGGCTTCTACACCCGAAGCGTCGCCCACAAATAGGAAAGATGACACTTCTTGACCCTTGAGTTCCCTAGCCACGACCAGGGCGGGATAGATGTGGCCGCCGGTGCCGCCACCCGAAATCAAAAGTCGCACCTTCTTCTCCCTCTCCTCCCTGGGAGATATTGAGGAGTATCCCCACTCCGACCAGGGAGATGACCAAGGATGAACCCCCGAAACTGATGAAGGGCAGGGGGAGCCCGGTGAAAGGTAGAGTAGCCGTCACTACGGCGATATTGACTAGGGCCTGGATGGTCAGGCAACAGGTTATGCCCGAGGCCAAAAGCATCCCATAGATGTCGGGCGCCCGGAAAGCGATCCTCAAGCCCCGATAGGCTAGGATGGCGAAGAGCACCATCACCACTAGACAGCCGAAGAGACCCAGTTCCTCCCCTAGGATGGCGAAGATGGTATCGGTATGGGAGGCGGGGAGGAAGCCCAGTTTCTGCCGGCTGGCTCCCAGCCCCACGCCGGTTACCCCCCCTGAGCCCAAGGCGATGAGGGTCTGAGAGACATGGTAATTGGCCAGATTGAAGGGGTCGTTTAGAGGATCTGCTAGGTAGGTGGATATCCTGCTGGCAGCGTAAGAGATGTGGCTGATCAAGAGGTAGAGGGTAGAGCCTCCTACGAGAAAGCCGATCCCTAACTGAAGAAGATCTGCGCCGGCGATGAAGAACATGGCCACCGTGGTACCCATGATGAGGATGGCGGTGCCGAAATCGGGCTCTAAGATGATGAATCCAGTGACCAGGCTGATGAGGACAGCGAAGGGGATAAGCCCATAAGAGACCTGCTGGATCTTCTCCCCCTTGGAGGAGAGCCAATGGGCGATGTAGAGAACCATAGCCAATTTGGTGAATTCGCTGGGTTGCAGCGAGTGGCTCAGAAGCCACCGCCGGGAGCCGTGCACCTCCTCTCCAATGATGAGGACGAGGGTTAGGAGGAATAGGGTCAGACCCAGGGCTGGCACTGACAGATACCGCCAGCGATGGTAATCGATGCGGGTGACGATGAGCATAGCCAAAACCCCCAGGCCTGCCCAAGTGGCTTGGCGAACCAAGAAATAGGTAGGGTTATCGTATAGTTCATACCCCAGAGCGAAGGTAGAACTGTAGACCATCATCAAGCCTATGAGAAGGAGCCCGGCCAGGACCAAAAGGATCACATAGTCGGGGCCTCGGGCCGCGATATCTCTCCAGCGGTTCATCTTAGCCATTTTTTCTTAGTTTGCGTATCAGATCTTTGAAGTGTTCGCCTCTCTCCGCGAAGTTGCGATACATATCGAAACTGGTGCAGGCTGGGGAGAGGAGAACGACATCTCCTCGCTGACCCACCTGAGCGGCAAGGTTCACCGCCTCTTCTAGGTCACCAACATCTTTGATGATAGGGGTCTCGGCCATACTCGCTCTCTTCTGTGCCTCGCGTACCGCTTCTTCTATGGCTCGTGCCTCCTCACCAAAGAGGATGAGATAGCGAACCTTTTGCGCGATGAGCGCCGCCAACTCTTCGAAAGGGAGGTCCTTCCCTTGCCCTCCCGCTAGGAGCACGATGGGTTGATCGAAGGAACGGAGCGCCGCTATGGCCCGCTCCGGCGAGGTAGCCAAGGAGTCGTTATAGTAGAAGACGCCCTTCAATTCTCGCACGAACTCCAAGCGGTGTTCTAGCCCTTTGAATGTGGTAGAGGCGCTAGCCATAGCCTCGGCTGGTGCGCCAGCCGCAGCCGAGATAGCACAGGCCGCGAGGATGTTCTCCAAGTTGTGTTCTCCAAAGAGTTGAAGGTCCTTCTTAGGGCAAACCTCTTCTTCGCCGCTACCCCAGCGAATGAAGACCTTTTCCCTCCTTATGAAGGCCCCCTCCACCTCTTCTTTTCGGCTGAAGAGAAGGACGCCGTCTTTACACCGAGCGATGAACTGGCTGGTTAGAGGGTCGTCCTTATTCAAAATCGCCCAATCGCCTGCCGTTTGATAGCGAAGGATGTTGAGTTTGGCCGCTGTATAGGCCTCCATACTCTTATGACGGTCTAGATGATTGGGTCTGATGTTCAGGATGGAAGCGATATGAGGGCTTTGCTCTAGAACCTCTAGTTGAAAACTGGAGAGTTCGGCCACAACTATAGCCTCTGGGCCTATCTCTTCCACCCTTTCGATCAAAGGGTAGCCGATATTCTCCCCCAGGTAGGTTTTCCGCCCCGCTGTTTGCAAGATCTGAGCGACCAAGGTAGCGGTGGTTCCCTTGCCGCTGCTCCCTGTTATCCCGATGATAGGGGCGGGGCAAAGGCTGAAGAATAGCCTCGTCTCGCTGCTGATAGGGATGCCCCGTTTGTGGGCCTCCACCAAGAGGGGGATATCCTGGGGGACCCCAGGGCTGACATAGATGACATCGGCATCCAAAAGGCTCTGGGGATGCCCTCCCAACTTGAACCGGATGGGGAACTCAGATAACCCTTCGATCCTCTCCGCCAGTTCCTCCCTTGCTTTGAGGTCACTGACGGTGACGGTAGCTCCTCGTTGAGCGAGAAAGCGAGCCAAGGCTATCCCTTCCCTTCCTAGGCCGATGATGGAGACTTTTTTAGACTCTCCCATTGCATCAACCACGGGTATGAATAGTGGAGCCAATTTCATTATATAAGCGCCAAGGCTATCCCCAACATGGCCGCTAGCATGGCTACGAGCCAGAAACGTTGTACCACTTGGACCTCAGACCAGCCGAGGAGTTCAAAGTGGTGGTGGAGGGGGCTCATCTTGAAGATCCGCCGCCCCTTGGTCAGCTTGAAGTAGGATACCTGCATGATCACCGACATGGTCTCGGCCACGAAGACGATGCCTACGATGGGCAGGAGCAGCCACTGCCCGGTCATGAGAGCCACTACCCCCAAGGTGGCCCCCAGAGCCAGGGAGCCTGCGTCCCCCATGAAGAGTTGGGCCGGGTAGGCGTTGAACCAGAGGAAAGCCAAGACCGCTCCCACTACAATAAAGCAAAAGAGGGCCAGGTAAGCCTGTCCTTGGAGATAGGCGATGATTCCGTAGGCCACGAAGGCGATGGCCGAGGTGCCTCCAGCCAACCCATCGAGGCCATCGGTGAGGTTGATGGCGTTGGAAAACCCCACGATGATGAAGATGGCCGCGGGTATATACCAGAAGCCCAGGTCGATGAAGCGGGGGATGGTGGGGATGCCTACCCCCCGAAGCCCTAGAAGGGAGTGGAGGGCTAGGGCGGCTATGGTAGCGATGATCACCTGCCAGACGAACTTGAGTCGGGCTATGAAGCCCTTCTTTCCTATCTTGGAGGGGTCTTGACCGGTGGCTATGGCCTCCCTCCGGCTGACGATGGCCCTCATATCATCCAAACCTCCCAGAACCCCATAGGCCACCAGGGTGCCCAGGGGGAGGAGGATCGACAAGCCGATCAACTTCTCCACGCCGCTCAAGAGTTCCGGGGCCAGGGAAAGGAGCGCCCGATCGACAAGGAGCAGGCTCAAGGTGATCGTTATTATCGGGCCGATGATCATGATCCCCCCCATGGTGGGGGTTCCGGTCTTAACCTTGTGGGAACGGGGGCCATCGATACGGATCTGCTCACCTATGCCGTGGCCACGAAGATATTTGATCAAAGGGCCTCCCCAGAGGATGGCGAAGAGGAAGGTGAGAGAGCCTACAGCGAGAGATGGGGCCATCACTTTCCTCCCAACTTAGCCACTATCTCTTCCATCTTCATCCCTCGGGAGCCTTTGATGAGGATGAGGTCACCGGAAGCGATGACACGTCTCAATACATTTACCGCCTCTTGGTTACTCTCCACGGCGAAGAAATTAGCTTCATCCATGCCTAAAGCCTGGGCTTCTTCGGCGATGATGCGCCCTCTGGATCCCACAGTTACCAATTTATCCACCGTCTCGGCGGCGCGCCTTCCCACCAGCCGATGCCCTTTCTCTTCATAACTCCCTAATTCCAGCATATCCCCCAGGACGGCGATCTTCCTCCCCTCTAGGTTGGAGAGGAGGTTTAGGGCAGCCAAGGTGGAGGCGGGGCTGGCGTTGTAGGTATCGTCTATGATGGTCGAACCCTTGATCCCTGGGATGGCGATGAGACGGAGTTGGGCGGCGATATCTTGAAGCCCAGCGACGATCTGGTCCCAGGGTTCCCCCTCTACTAGGCCCACCGCTGCCGCAGCCAGAGCGGCATGGACGCTATGCCGGCCCAAAAGGGGGATCCTCACATGGAGGGTCTCCTCACCATGATGGAGGCGGAAGTGCACCCCCTGCAAACCTCGACTCTCGATGTCAGAGGCCCAAAGATCACAATCAGGGCTCAAGCCGTAGAAGAAGACCTTAGCCTCCGTTTTTTGGGCCATGGCTTTGACCCGGGGGTCATCGCCGTTGAGGATCGCTACTCCGTTCGAGGGGAGAGCCTCCACCAGTTCGGCCTTGGCCTGAGCGATGCGGGCTAAGGTTTTGAGCCTCTCTAGATGGGAGTGGCTCACGTTGGTGATCACCCCCACCTGAGGCTGGGAGATCTCGGCTAGTCTGGCTATCTCCCCCAGGTCATACATCCCCATCTCCAAGACCACCTTCTGGTAGCTCTCGTCTAGATTGAGCAGGGTGAGAGGCAGGCCGATCTCATTGTTGTAATTGGCTTCGCTTTTCAGGGTGGGGAAGGCTTTCCTTAAGACCGACCAGATCGTTTCTTTGGTAGTGGTCTTGCCCGTGCTGCCGGTCACCCCTATCACTCGAAGGTCGAACCTCCTCCGCCAGTAGGCGGCCAGATCCTGGAGGGCGCGCAGGCTGTCTTCCACTAGGATGCAGAAAGGCTCCGGCGAGGAGGGGAGGGAAGAGGGGTCTTTGGCAACCGGGTAGCCCTCTACCTCCCTTTCCACTAGAGCGGCCAGCGCCCCTCGTTCGAAGGCGTCCTTAACGTAGTCATGACCATCCTCATCTTCTCCCCGCAAGGCTACAAAGAGGCTGCCCTTCACTGCTAGACGGGAATCGACGACACCGTTCTCAAAAGCCAAGGGGTGCTCTACTTTTTCTCCGGTTATCGCTTCCCAAAGATCACCTAGGGTGAACATTCTCTTTACGATCTACTCCCTTGCTAATCGGATCTCATCAGGTGGGATGCCCAGATAGTCGAATAGTTGTTGAGCCAGGCTTTTGAAGACGGGGGCGGCGACCACAGCCCCCCAAGGCGCGGCCTGGGGCTTATCTATCTTCACCAAGATGACGAAACGGGGGTCGTCGGCCGGGGCCCAGCCCGCTATAGAAGCGATAGTCCAGGTGGGGTCATAGCCGCCGGGTATGGGGATCTGGGCGGTGCCCGTTTTGGCGGCGATGGAATAACCTTCCACATAGGCTAACTCCGCCACTCCCTTCTTTACCCCCTCTACTAATATCTGGGTGAGTTGTCTGGCTGTCTCCAGGGAGACTACCCGGCGTCGCACCACCGGCTCTATTTCTACTACGCCGTCCTCTCTTATGATCCGTTGCACGATATGGGGTTTCATCAAGAGCCCCCCGTTGGCTATAGCGGCCATAGCGTTTATCATCTGCAGGGGGGTGACGCTAATCCCTTGGCCGAAAGAGTTGGTCCCTAGGTCGGACTCATGCCATTGGGCATCCCCGGGGGTCTTGACAATGCCCGCTACCTCGCCTGCCAGATCGACACCGGTGGGCTCACCGAAGCCAAACCTTCGTACATAGCGGTAGAATTTCTCGGCCCCGATCTTGGTGCTCATCGTGGCCGCTCCCACGTTGAGGGAGTATCTCAAGAGTTCAGATACCGTGGTTTCACCCCGGGCCCCCCAGTCCCAGTTGGCTATCACTTGCCCCCCCACCAGGATAGAACCGGTGTCGTTATATGTGGTCTCCGGCGTCACCTCACCGGTATCTAGAGCCGCGCCGATGGTCACCGGCTTAAAGACCGAGCCTGGCTCATGAACCTCACTTATGGCAGGGTTGACGAAAAGTTCCTCCGAGGTTTCATAGAAACGGTTGGGATCGTAGCGGGGGTAGCTAGCCATGGCCAGGATAGCCCCGGTCCAGGGGTCCATGACGATGATGGTGCCTCCCTGAGCGCCGTATTCCTCGATAGCCTTCTCTAAACTCTCTTCTGCCAGGCCTTGAATAGCACGATCCAAGGTGAGAACTAGGGTGGGGCCCTCCTGGGCGGGAACGTAACTGCCGTAACCGGCGATCATCTGTAAGCCGGAAGGGTCTCTCTCCCCCCCTCTCGACCCCGGCTCACCTTGCAGGATGTCGTCGTAATACTCCTCTAGGCCATAGAAACCGTCGCCCTCAGCCCCCACGAAGCCCAAAAGGTGACAGGCTAACTCCTTCTCAGGGTAGATTCGCTGAGGCAGAGGGATGGCTCCCACACCGGAGAGGCCTCGGGAGGCTATCTTCTCCCCCACATTCAGGGGTATCTGTTTGGCCAGTGTCACGCTCAGATCCTTTCGCTCAAGAAGCGCCCAGAGGGTCTCAGGTGGCCTTTCGAGAAGAGGAGCGAGTTGCTCCGCTGTCCAACGAGGGTTGGACACGTCTCTGGGGGTGGCGAAGATCTCGTACTGGAAGATATCGGTGGCCAGAAGCGAACCTGTCCCATCCAAAATCGCCCCTCGTTGGGGAGGGATGACCCTGGTTTGATAGTGTTCCAGTTCGGCCAACTCCAAGAGTTCTTGACGACGCACCACCTGCCAGTAGATGATGCGCCCCAGGAGGATGAGGGAGAAGGCGAAGAAGACGGCTGCAAGGACAACTAACCGCCTGTGAGATCGCTGGCGTGACTCCGAGGTCATCTCTTTATCTCCACTTCATTATCATTCCCAACGCTCTCTGTAATCGCCTCTGTGGTTCCTTCGCTCTTCGCTTGTCCGAAGAGAAGAACCTGAAGGAAGGAGAGAACTCTCCCCCAGAGGTCATCCCCTGTCGGTGATAGGTGGTCGTCTTCTTTGATGGGGGCCGAAGAGACCTCGCTTTCTTGGAAAGAGATATATAGATATTCCATCCTTCGAGGTGGCCCCAAACCTAGAAGGCGTGCTCTCTCACGGATACGAGAGAGGTTTTCCAATTCTGCTATTCGGTAGCGGACCTCTGCACTCTCCCGCCGCAGGTGCTCCCGCTCAGAAGCCAATCGCTGAAGCCGCAGGGCGGTAGTCGTAGCCTCGCTGGCTTGTGTGAGATAGAACCAACCTATTAGGCTAGCCAGGATGAAGAGAACCGCTAGCAAGCCGACGGTCTTCCCTTTAAGTTGAAACCGCTTTCTCTCTTGCCTAGGGTGAGTCTGGGCGATATAGGAGATAGGCCTATTGATTGACACTTTGAAGTCGGGCCGCGATTCTAAGCCTAGCGCTCCGGCTGCGAGGGTTCCTTTCGACCTCCTCTGGGGTAGGTCGGATAGGTTTCTTAGTGATGACCTGGAGGCTTCGGCGATGACCACATCTGCAGACCGGGACCTCCGGGGGGCAGAGACAATCCCTGGATTCCCGCCGCATGAACTCTTTGACGATTCGATCCTCTAAAGAATGAAAGGAGATGACCGCCAGCCGTCCCGCAACGGCCAATATCTCCACCGCCTGGGGGAGGGCCCCTTCCAGGGCGGTCAATTCATCATTTACGGCGATGCGCAGGGCCAGAAAGGTCTTGGTAGCAGGGTGGAGTCTGCGGCGTCGCCCCACCACCCGGGCCACTATGCCAGCCAGTTGTCGAGTGCTTTCGAGGGGCCGATGGAGCGTTATGGCTCGGGCGATCGATTTCGCTTTTGGCTCCTGGCCGTACCGCTTGAGGAGGGTAACCAGCTCCTCCTGGGAGAGCCCGTTCACCAGATCTGCAGCCGTCAACTTCTGCCTGGGTGAGAAGCGCATATCCAAAGCGCCGTCCCGGAGGAAAGAGAACCCCCGCTCTGGTCGATCCAGTTGTAGAGAGGATAGACCCAAATCGAGCAGGATCCCGTCCACCGGGTGAAAAAGATGCTCCTTTGCCACTCTCTTCAGATCCCGGAAATCAGCCTCCACAAGTAGAGCCCTTTCTCCAAAGGGAGCCAGAGTCCTTTGGGCTACCCTTAACGCCTCCGGATCGAGGTCGATGCCCAGAAGCATGCCCTTGGGGGCGGATCGAGAGAGGATACCAACGGCATGTCCTCCAGCCCCCACTGTAGAGTCGATATATCGTCCGCCGGGCTTCAGTTGGAGTCCGGATAGGATCTCCTGGTAGAGGACGGGAAAGTGTTGGCTAGATGCCCAGGTCGGCCAGTTGCTCAGCGATGATGTCTCCCTCTTCTTCGACCTTCTTCCTCACCTCCTCCCACCGGATAGGGTCCCAGATCTCGAGACGGGCATATAAGCCGATGACTACGCTCTCGTTGTCGATGCCCGCATATTCCCGCAGATATTGAGGTAGAAGGATTCGTCCCTGTCTGTCCAGTTCGCAATGGATAGCCCCGGAATAGATGAGACGGGTAAAGGTCCGGGCATCCCTCTGGGTGATAGGGAGGCCGTTGATCTTTTGGGCTAATTTATCCCACTCGGGAAGGGGGTAGACGAGGAGGCAGCGGTCCAGGCCCCGAGTGACCACCATCCCCAGGGCTAACTCGGCGCGAAATTTGGCCGGGATGGTGAGCCGCCCCTTGCTATCTATAGTGTGGGAATACTCTCCTAAGAACATACGTTCTAAAATCCCCCACTCGACCCCTTCTAGAGAGGCCTAAACGGCTAGTTTCTCCCACTCTTCCCCATTTTATACCATAACTCCCCACCATTATACACCACTTTATTCACTCTGGCAATACCCCTAGGGTACTATCCGCAAAATTTTAAGGTTTGCGAAGATGCTGCGGGGTAATTATGGGGGCCGGGGACGATAAGAGTGAGAGTGGCGCAACCCTTTCCATCGCCAGGGCCGTGGGAAGATGATGAGGCCTCTCTGGGGGAGAATCGGTAGAGGTCCTCTTGTAGATGGAGATGGCTACCTCTCCCAGAGTCACGAGTCTGTAACCGGACTCCATGGCGGTAGCGGTCTTCTCATCGGGGAACGGGTGGAGGGGCCATCGAGGAGTACGCAGTGCTGTAGGTCAGGTTTCGAGACTCGACCCCCACCGTCAGCGCTGCCCCGGTCTCACCGAGGTTGGAGGTGGCCGGGATCACCTCCTCTTCGTGGGTATATTGAGGACAATTTGAACCTAGCGAAGGGATATCCTCGCCGTTACGCGAACTCATGTTCTCGAAATTCGACGATTTCGGCCATAGATCTCTTGAGCAACTGATGAGTACATTGCTCCAGTTCTCTGCAGTTCAAGGCGTATTCGAGTATCTCAGAACGAATTTTCATGGTGAGTTCTTTTCCAGTCCCACTCCTAAAGACTACATCCACACCGCTCTCCATTTGCTTCAATTCAACATTCCCTTTACCAAACGTGCAATTTGTAGCGCATTGTATGCCATCAACTACACAGGTGAAAGGTTTTCTCATAGGCAATTTAATGACACATGACATATCCATTATCTTCTTGGGCCTGAGTCTTCTGTGGGCGAACTGACCAATACGATAACCCACCGCAAGAAAAGGTCCGTTGTGGCCATGAAACCTTACTGCTTCTTCATAGTTCAGCATGAGACCACCCCCAAACGATCGCTTATTTTCCCATTCATGATTTCGCCTAATTACGTCATAGGCGAACTCGGCCAGAATAGTTCCACCCTCGGTTACCTCTCGACAATCTCGTAGTGGGTCGCCGAGTTGCGGTAGTCACCCAGTGGTTGTATCCCTAGACGAGACCGTCGAGAGATTCTATGATCTCCTTCATCGCACTGCGAATTAGAGTCTGAAGGGGCAGGTAGATTAGCGGTTTGCCCAGGGTATCGTAATCGGCTACCGCCGAGTCTTCTGGTATCAAGCCCGCGAGTTCAAGCCCCTTTTCCTTGATAAGGGCCTCCAATTGGGGAGCCAGAGTGGGCTGGCCATCTCCATCCACGGGGACGCGGTTCACTATGAGGCGGATGTGAGACGCACGGGTGTCTAACTCGCGGATGAGGTCGACGACACGGAGGGCGGCGATGAGACCTCGCATGGTGGGGTCAGAGATGATGAGGAGAAGGTCCACATCTCGGGTGGTGCGGCGGCTGAGATGCTCCAAGCCGGCCTCGTTGTCGATGACCACGTAGTCGTAACTCTTGGCCAAGCGGTCGATGCAGAAGCGGAGCATATGGTTGGCTGCGCAGTAGCAGCCCGGCCCCTCGGGGCGACCCATAGCCAGAAGGTCGAACCCCTTGCTCTCCACTAAGGCTCGGTTGATCCTCACCTCCAAATAATCGTGCTTGCTAATACCCCCCAGACCTCCCCTATAGGTCTCTTGGAGGGTCTCTTCCCGAATATCGCCTATCGTCTCCTCTAAAGGCACACCCAAGACTAGATGAAGGTTGGTGCTGGGGTCGGCGTCTATGGCTAGGATGCTGCCAGAGTGGTGCTCTATCAGGTGTTGAATCAGCAAAGCCGCAACCATGGTCTTGCCGGTGCCTCCCTTTCCAGCCACGGCGATGGTCTTAGTCATCTTCTTCTCCTTTCCCATCCCTTCCCACGGGATCCCTGTCCCACAGGGATACTTTACGTATGGGACGGGATCCTGTAAGGAGACAATCGGCGCAGAGGCCGAAGATGGCGAAATGATCTATCTGGGCCTTGAATCGATACTCCTTTTCCAAAGCGGTTTCCAACGGTTCCAGAAAGCGATGGTCGAACTCTAGGATCTTGCCGCAAGATAGGCAGACCATATGGTGATGCCGCTTCTCCTTCAACAGTTCGTACAGGACTGAGCCCTGGCCCAAGTCGGTTACAGAGATAGCGTGATGTTCCTTCAAGAGTTCTAGGGTTCGATAGATGGTGGAGATGTTGATGTGAGGATACTCTTCCCTGACCTGCTCGTAGATATGCTCCGCAGAGATGTGGCCAGGGCTATTTAGAATGGCTTGGAGTATCAGCATCCGTTGCGGCGTGGGGCGCAAGCCCAAACTACGTAGCAAAGTCTCGCTCTCCGCTCTCGTCATGGCGGCTCCATTTTGCAATTAGTTGCACTTGCATATTCTAGCACAATAGGGGGAGGCTGTCAAAAAGGCTAGGTAGTTTAGCCTGTTACGTGATGCTACGTAAAGCGGTAAAGAAAACAGCCCCTTCCATCCTCACAGGGAGGGGCGTGATATGATCCACCTTTCTACGCCTATCGGAACTCTTTGTAAAATCCTTCTCGCCGCTTGCCAATCTTGGCGATGGCCACGACCTTTTCCTTCTTATATATCCTATAGACTACGCGCCAGACCCCGAACCGTATTCGGTATATATCATCTTTGATTTTCTCACATCCGCGGGGCCTTGGATTGTTTTGTAGGTCTTCAATTTCCTCGGCTATTGTCTGCCTTTTTTCCGATTCGAAGCTGGCGAGAAAGGTCTCGTACTGTTTCCTAACTCTTGAGCTGGGGAACTCAAGTTTATAGGTCACCTCTTGCCCTCATCTGGTCATGGAGTTCCAAGAGGGATAGGCCCTCACCGGGGATATACCCTTCCAAGGTACCCATCACGTCGAGGTAATCCTCCAAGTCTTCAAGATAGGGCAAAAGGAGCTCATATTCTCTAACCCCTATTAGGGCCGCCATCAGTTCGCCACGAGACCGAACAATGAAGTGTTCGCGTCCGTGATGGACTCTGCTCAGATATTTGCCATAGTGGTCTCGCATATCCCTGGCCTCTATTATTTCAGCCATCTCTTACCTCCCGGAGAGGTGCTGGGCCACATGGGCCAATTGGTACATTTTACCCAGTTATATTATACCACAAAAAATTTTTGACAGTGTAGCACTTTAGTACTATAACAAATGTCCTAGTCTGGCCCTCACCCTCAGTCCCGCCTCCTATGCTTCTCACTCACAGGGCCTCAACAAGGGCTACTCCATCACCGCTGTCTTCGCTTCACATAGTGTTGCGCAACAGGCTAGTTAATTGACAAAAAAATCTCCTGAGCATATCATTCCCCCCACGGGAGGCCGATGCTGGTCACCTATGGGGTAAGGTTAGCAGAATATCGTCGCTGGGCTGCGGTGCTCTTGGTCATCGCCGCTGGCTTGGCCATCGCCTACCTACCTTTGACTTGGGCGGTGGTCTCGATATGGGGGGTCATCGCCTTCCTAGCCGTCCTCATCCGCCCCTACCTGGGGATTTATCTCCTCATCTTCTCCATCCCCTTCGGCTCATGGAAGGAAGTTCAGGTGGGGGTGATGAGCGTGGGGGTGACGGAACTTCTAGTCGGCTTGATGCTGGCCGCCTGGCTGGCCCAGATGGTCGCCAGTCGGGAGATCAGAATCGGGCCCGCGCCCCTTCTTTTTCCCTTGCTCATCTTTCTCATCGCCATCTCCTTCTCTCTCTTGACCACCCTCTCCTTGCAATACAGCCTCAAGGGACTCCTCGTCTGGCTGGAGGTCTTGGGCTTATACCTTTTTGTGGCCACCGCTCTCGGGGAGAGGGGCGTCAAGATAGCCATCATCGCTATCCTCATCGCTGGGAGCCTGGAGGCGCTCTTGGGGGTCTATCAGTTTCTCTTGGGGGTAGGGCCGGAGAGCTTCGTCCTCTTTGGCCGCTTCAGCCGGGCCTACGGGACCTTCGGTCAGCCGAACCCCTTCGGCGGATATCTGGGGCTTATTCTGCCCTTAACCGTGGGTATCACTTTCGCTGGCTGGCAGAGGGTTAAGGTGCTCTTCTGGGGCCTAGCAGCCATCGGCCTGACCGTCATGGGAACGGCCATGGTGATGTCCTGGTCTCGGGGGGCTTGGCTGGGGGCGTTGGCTGCTTTGGGCTTCGTGGGTGTGGTGGGGGTTTGGACGGAGGCTTTCGGCCCTCAACTGATAGGCGTATCGATGGGAATCGGGGCGGGGGTTTTGAGCGGCCTCTGGTTCGGGGCGAGAGATATGGCCTTGGGTACCCTTGTTGGCCTTCTTGTGGCCATTGTCATAGGCGGGCTGACGACCACCGCTCTGCGGCGCCGTTGGGGGTTTCTGCTTTTGACCCTCCTGCTCCTCTTAGGGGTGCTCTTTTTCCTCCTGAGAGGGGGGAAACTCATACCGATTGCCCTAGTCGAACGGCTACTCGATTTTCTCCCCTACCTCAGGGTCACCAGTGTAGAAGGGATACCCCTCAGTGATGAGAACTACGCCATAGTGGAGCGGCTGGCCCATTGGCGGGCGGCCTGGAGGATGGTGAGCGATAACCCCCTTTTGGGGGTGGGGATCGGGAACTACGTGCCCGTCTATCCGGCCTACGCTCTGCCTGGCTGGGAGGATCCCATGGGCCATGCCCATAACTATTACTTAAATATCGCCGCCGAGGCGGGGCTTATCGGTCTGGGAGGCTACCTATTTCTTTGGGGGGCTATTCTCTGGCACGGTTGGCGGGTCTATCGGGGGGCTGAATACCAGTGGCGGGGCATCACCTTGGGGATCCTGGGGGTGATGGTGGCCTTTGGTGTGCATAGCCTCTTTGATAACCTCTATGTGCATGGCATGAATATACATCTGGCCCTCCTTTTGGGGCTTTTGACGGTCATCGATAAGAAGCCGCGGGAGGTCTCTTGCAACGGATAATGGAATTGGTGGGGAACCATAGGAAGTTGCTGGAGCGGTTCATCAAGTGGTCGGTAGTGGGTGCCATCGGCGCGGTGGTGGATTACACCATCCTCATCGCCCTGGTGGAACGGGTGGGCCTTTACGCGCTCATCGCTCAGGCTATCTCCTTCACCTGCGCGGTGGTAAACAATTACATCTTGAACCGCACCTGGACCTTCGGCGACATCAAACATAAGGGGCCGGCTGTCCAGTTTACCCAGTTCTTTATCGTGAGCGTAGCGGGGTTAGGAACCAGGTCGGTTATTTTCTACTTCTTGTTCGAGGTGCTGGGCCTGTGGTACATCTACGCTACGGCTATCGCCATCATTGTAGTCCTGATTTGGAACTTCTTCGCCAATCTAGTTTGGACCTTCCGGGAGGCGGAGTAACGGTTGCGGATAGGGATCGACTACACAGCAGCGGTGCATCAGAAGGCGGGGATCGGGCGGTATGCGCGCGGCCTGGTGAGAGCGCTGGCCCAATTAGATAGGGAGAACGAATACCTTCTCCTGGTGGCTGGTCGCCCGAAGGAGGAGGGTACCTTTTCCCCCAATTTCAAGCCTCGGTATCTGCCCCTTTCCTCTCACTGGGCTACCATCCTCTGGCAAAGGTTGCGAGTGCCTCTTCCCGCTGACCTTTTCACCGGGCCGCTCAACCTCTTTCACTCCCCGGACTATGTGCTCCCTCCCCTTTGTAGAGGCAAGAGGGTCCTCACTATCCATGACCTCTCCTTCCTGCGCTATCCAGAGGGCGCTGACCCCCGGCTGCGCTGGTACCTCACCCAGGCCGTCCCCCGCTCTATCGGCCAGGCCGATCTGGTTCTGGCCGATTCCCAGAATACGAAGAGCGACCTCATCGAACTCTTGGGGGTAGAAGCGGGTAAGGTGGAGGTCTTGTACCCAGGGGTCGAAGAGCGGTTTCATCCCCTCCGGGAAGAATCTCTAGCGCCCGTGAAAGCCCGATACAATCTAGATTTCCCTTTCATCCTCACGGTGGGGACCTTGGAGCCACGGAAGAATCATGTGGGTCTTTTGCAAGCCTACTCCCTTTTGAAGGGGAGATATCCCCACCGGCTGGTCATCGCCGGGGGGAAAGGGTGGCTCTATGAGGGTATCTTCCAAGAGGTAGAAAGGCTCTCTTTGGAAGAGAAGGTGCTCTTTTTGGGCTATGTGCCCGAAGAGGATCTGCCGGCCTTGTACAACCTAGCCGATCTCTTCGTTTTCCCCTCCCTTTACGAGGGGTTCGGCCTGCCACCGCTGGAGGCCATGGCTTGCGGGACTCCGGTCGTCACCTCAAACAGTTCATCGTTGTTGGAGGTGGTGGGGGATGGAGCGCTCCTGATACCGCCGCAAGAGGTCGAGGCCCTGGCTGCGGCGATGGAGAGGGTGCTAAGCGACCCTTCTTTGCGGGAGGAGTTGAGGAGGAAAGGTTTAGAGCGGGCAAAACAGTTCACTTGGAGCGAAGCGGCCAAGCGGCTCTTGGCTATCTATGAGCAAGTGGGAGGAGAGGATGGATAAGCGTTTAGTATGGGGGCTGATGCTTCTCTTATCTGCCTGTCTACCGGAGCCAACGACCCCTGCTCCTTCATCCACGACTGTGTTACCGCCCACCGAGACACCTTCGCCCACGCCGACGGTTACCCTTACTCCTGGCCTAACCATCACCGGCCAGGGACGACTGATCTACCTTTTGGGTTCGAAGGTCTATGGCGGAGGCTTCTCAGGGGATAATGCTGGGGAGATCGCCGCTCTCGGCGAGGGCCAGATCGACTCCCCTCGGCTGCGCGGGAATAGGATGGCCTATCTTTTGGGGCGGGAATTGCGTCTTCTGGATTTGAGAGAGGGGAGTGCGACTACCCTTTTTACGTTACCGGAGGGCGCTATTCTCGATACCTTTGACCTCTGTTGGTCGATAGGGGGAGAGGCTATCGCCTACACTGTAGCCTATGAGGATCCAGAGGCTCTCACCTTTGGCCGTGCGGTAGAAGTGGGGGTGATAGACCTGCCGATGGGGGAGCGTCGTCTGGTAACTACCCTGAAAGATCGTTTCTTGGCCACACTTCTGGGCTATGACGATGCGTCGGGTGAACTCTTTCTCATCCCTCGGGGAGGCGATCCCAGTTTTGAGGAGATCGTGGTCTATGATGGCTGGAGGAGGGATCGGGTCATCAAATCGATCCCTCTCCAGGGGGATGCCATGCCCGATCAATCGGTACTCTCACCGGACTTGAGCCGACTGGCTTTGGCTTCCTTCGACTCGGAAGCAGGGACCGGTCAGATCCTCGTTTACGATCTAACCGTGGCCCAGCCAGTGGCGCAACCCTTGGAACTTCCCCCAGGGACACATGCTCGATGCTTTATCTGGTCTACCCACGGTCAAAGGCTAGCCTATCTCTTGCATAGCGGGGTCGCCTATGGGGATGAGGTAACCGAGGCCAGGGGGCTCTGGGCCTGGGATTTAAGCGATGAGGCTATAAAAGTGGCCGAGGAGGATAGCCCCTTCTCCGGGCCTGTGGCCTGGTCGCTTGAGGGGGAGGCGATCTTAGCCTTTTATTATGAGGAGGGTGACGGCTATTATTATCTAGCCTCAAGAGATGGCTCGGGGGTTATGAGGCTGGATATCGACCCGGAGGCCAGGGCCTTAGGTTGGGCGCCCGAAGTATCCGAGGGTGGTTGAGGGTGTTGATGGGCCTGGTTCAGGCTGAGTGGGTCTTACACTAGGTTGATTATGGACTGAGCCACCGGTGCTCCGGTGGCTCAGTTGCTTGAACGTGTTCACTCTTCTTGATAGCCGCTACCCCAGCCTCTCCTCTTTCCCCACGGGCATCATCACCAGGCCGCTGATCATCTTGGGGTAGAAGTCGGTCGATTTCTGGGGCATCTTCTCGCCCACTCCGGAGCAGGCTCTCACCTGGCCTATCTTGGTGGGGTTCAAGAAGAATACGAACTGGGCCTGGCCACTTTTCACCGCCTCGATGCCTTCCTCAGCGTCTCGAATATAGTTGATATTCTCCTGCCGTTTCACCTTTTCCCTGTCTATCCCCAGAACCTTCTCGATGAGGAGTTTGTGGAGGATAGAGACGTCGAGGGTTTTCCATTCCCGGGCTTGCGAGGCCTCCAGGAAGCAGTCCATCCCCCCTTCGTCCTTGAGGCGGAGGAGATGATACCCCTGGCCGTCGAAGAGGCCGAAGAGGTGCTCCTTCGCCGCCACCAGGGCCATCTGGGAGAAGAGTTCGTCTTTGCCTTCTACCGGCGAAACCTCGAAGAACTCCCCTGCCTTGGCCAGGAACTCCTCCGCCTTCCAGTTGGGGAGGGAGTGCATCAATCGGTGGGTAGGGAGGATGGTGAGGCCGGGATCGTCCATGCTCACCAGGCCCACCATGCGGTAGTTGAAAGCCATATCCGGCTCCCAGGCGGCGGTCTTCTGGCGCATCTCATCCCGGTAGGCCAGGGCGGTCTCGTAACGGTGATGGCCATCGGCGATGATGAGGTTTCGCTTGGACTCCATCTCCGCTTGAATGGCGGCTATGGTCTGGGGGGCGTCGATGACCCGGAGGGCATGTCTCACCTCGGTTTCTCCCACAGCGTAGAGGTCGATATCGGGCTGCCTATTCAAGTGGGGAGCCAGGATCTCGCCTATCTTATCCCCAGGGTAGACCATGAAGATGAGGCCAAAGTTCACCGTCGTGGCCCGCAAAAGGTTCAAGCGGTCTATCTTTGGGCCGGAGAGGGTCTGCTCGTGAGGCAAGACCGCCCCTTCCTCGTAGTCGGTGAGATACAGCGCGGCGATGAGGGCCTTGCGAGTGGCGAATTCCCCGGAAGGGAGCCTGAATTCCTGGCTGTAGGCGTAGATGGCCGGTTGGGGGTTCCGGATGAGGATGCCTTGCTTGAGCCACTCTTCGTAGAAGTCCCTAGCCCGCGCATATTGATTATCGGTCTCCGTGTCCCCGGGGAAGGCTTTCCCCTTGATGATGCGCACGATGTTGTGCTCATCCAACTGGTAGTATTTCTCTTGCAAATCGCCCTTTATCCTATCGTAAGGGAGGGAGACGGTGAGATCCAGTTTCTCGAACCTCTGGGGGTTGTATCTTACCCCTCGGAAAGGGGCTATCTTGGCCATATGAAACCTCCTTACAATTCTAGAAATCTAGTGAGGGTGGCAACGATCGATCTCCAGTTGAGGATGGGATTAAGAGAGCCACCGCTGCCCAGCGATGGATAAGAGGTAGCGAGGAGGGGTAAAGATCTCGCCCTCTGTTTAGGCCACCTCTCTATCTAATCCCACCCTCTGGCAGGTAAGCCAGAGGTGCCCACTAACAAGAAGAGTAGAACGCTGAAGATGCTCAGCGGGTCTGGCAAGGCTCTGGGATGGCCTAGAACCTCTCCTTGTAGAAGTCGATCATCAGGCTGGCTACCTCTATGCCCACTCGGGCTTGGGCCTCCACCGTGGCGGCGCCAATGTGAGGCGACCCGATGACCTTGTCTAGTTGGAGGAGCCTATTGTCCACCGCGGGCTCGGTCTCGAAGACGTCGAGGGCCGCACCCGCCACCTTGCCCGATACCAGGGCCTCATATAGGGCCTCCTCATCGATGGTGCCCCCTCGGCCGCACTGGACGATGTAGACCCCGTCTTTCATCATGGCGAACTCTTTGGCCCCCAGCAGGTGATGGGTCTCCTCGGTATGGGGCACGTGGAGAGAGATGTAGTCTGAGGTCTGGAGCAACTCCTTGAAGGGCACTTGGATGGCGCAATCGATCTCGTATCGGCTGCGACGGTGGAAGATCACCTTCATCCCTAGGGCATCAGCCCTTCTAGCCACCTTTGAGCCTATCCGTCCACAGCCGATAAGTCCCAGGGTCTTGCTCTGGATCTCGGTGCCTCGGAACTTCTTCTTCTCCCATCTATTGGCTTTCATGGATGCTGTAGCCTGGGGGATGTGGCGGGCCAGGGCGAAGAGGTAGCCGATGGTGAGTTCAGCCACCGAAGCGGCACTGGCGGCTGGGGTGTTCATCACCGTGATCCCCTTGGATTGCGCGTACTCCACGTCGATGTTGTCTAGGCCGACGCCACCGCGAACGATTACTTTGAGATTTTTGCCCGCGTCGATGATATTCTCCCGCACCTTGGTGCGGCTCCGTACCACCATCCCATGATAGCCAGGGATGGAGGCCTCCAGTTCTTCGGCCGATATATCGTCCCTCACCTCGACCTCGATCCCTGCCTGGCGCATCTCCTCGATGGCCTCTGGAGCGGTGGGGTCGCAGATCAATACCTTCATTTCACCTCCCTATAAGCCCAGGATATCTTCGATTTGGCCCGTGACCCATCTCACATCGTCGAGGGTTAAGTCGCCCATGTGGGCGATGCGGAAGCAATGTTCCTTGAGAGAGCCGTAGCCGTTGGAGATCATAGCCCCCCGCTTCCCTAACTCCTCGTTGAGGCCGGCCACGCTGATGCCTCGGGTGTTCTTGATGTTAGTGACCGTCTTGGAAAGATAGCGCTCATCGGAGTAGAGGGCGAAATATTTGCCAGCCCACTCTTGAACGAACTTAGCCATCTCCGCGTGCCGCTGGAAACGGTTGTCCAGCCCCTCGGTCAAGATGTCGTCCAGTTGTTTGTTGAGGGCCATAATCTGAGGGATGGCTGGCGTAGTCGGCGTCTGGCCTCGCTCATAATACTTGAGGAAGACGTGGAAGTCGAAGTAGTACCCCTTGTCTTTCACCTCTGCGGAACGATCCATAGCCTTCTGGCTTACCGAAGCCACGGCCAATCCGGGAGGTAAGGCGAAGCATTTTTGTACCCCGGCCAGGCAGACATCGATGCCTAACCTGTCCACCTCGATCTTGATCCCAGCCATGGAACTGACGGCGTCCACTAAGAAGCAGACATCGGGGTAGTTCTTCATCACCTCGGCGATCTCGTAGAGAGGGTTGGTGACCCCCGTGGAGGTCTCGTTATGTACCAGGGTGAGGGCGTCGTACTCGCCGGTTTTCAGTTTCCCGTCGATCATCTCTGGGGTGATCGCCTGTCCCATCTCCACCTCCAGAGGATCGGCGGCCTTGCCGTTGGCCAGCGTGATCTCGTGCCACCTCTTGGAGAAGGCTCCACAGATGGTATTGAGCACCTTCTTCTG
>DFBK01000009.1:0-49695 GCA_002366595.1 Anaerolineales bacterium UBA3082
TGGTCAGTTACCCGGTTCTGGGGAAAATTGTAGGTCCGGATCTTCTCGCTCCGCTCAGCCGTTCCCACCTGGGAGCGCCGCTCCTCTCCCCTCTCCTCCAGCCGTTCTTTTTCCTTCAAAGCATGAAGACGGGCCCTCAGAATGGCTACGGCTCGCTGGCGGTTCTGCAACTGGGAACGCTCATCCTGGCAAGAGACCACCATCCCCGTGGGAAGGTGTGTTATCCGCACCGCCGAATCGGTAGTGTTGACGCTTTGACCCCCGTGGCCTGAGGAGCGGAAGACGTCGATGCGTATATCCTCGGGCTCGATATCCACCTCCACCTCCTCCATCTCCGGTAGGACGGCCACGGTGGCTGTGGAGGTGTGGATCCGGCCGCTGGACTCGGTGATGGGGACCCGCTGTACCCGGTGTACGCCGCTCTCGTATTTGAGGCGCGAGTAGGCACCCCTGCCCTTCACCCCCAAGATCACCTCTTTGAAGCCACCCACTCCTGTCTCGTTTGAACTGAGGATCTCCGTAGCCCAGCCTTGATTCTCCGCGTAGCGGGTGTACATGCGGTAGAGATCGGCCGCGAAGAGACCCGCCTCCTCGCCACCGGTTCCAGCCCGGATCTCCACGATCACATCCTTCTCGTCATAAGGGTCCTTGGGCAAGAGCAGGAGTCTCATCTCCCCGAGGAGTGCCTCTCGTTCCTCCTCCAAGGCTTGGGTCTCCTTCCGCACCAACTCTACCATCTCCGGTTCCAGATCCTCTTCCAACATAGCACGGGTAGAGGTCAGTTCCGACTCCAGGGTCTTGTAGCGACGATATTTGTTAACTATCTCTTCCAGTTGAGCCCGTTCTTGGCCATGCCTCCGGATTTTCTCAGGATCAGAAACAACTTGAGGATCGGCCAGAAAGCGGGTCAATTCCTCGTATCGCTTCTCCAAATCGGTTAACTTGTCTAGCATCTTCCCACCCACTTTCTTATTATACACCCTTCCTCTTTCCTCTGCAATCTTGCCTCGCTCGTTCTTCTGCCATGACGAAGGGCTTTGATTCAGGCAACGGATTGTTGTAGTACCTTTTCGCTATTGACCCTTTCGCCATTGAATGATATGTTATTGAGGAAATTGATAATAGAAGAGTGGTCTCGTCATGACAAAGGCAAACCATCGAAAGGTGGGGACGCAAAGCCATGGGTCTAAGGCCCCAAGGGGCTATGATCGCCAGGCTGCCGAAAGCGAGGATTATTTATACCTGCTTTCGCCCCGGCCCCTGGCCTGTCACGTACCAGGATGGGCTGGTACGCTTTGGGGCAGGCCAGAGCCTGGAAGGTGGGGATTTGTTTAGGGTTCGTTTGCTGCGCACCATCCTTCGAAAAACGACGAGGCGTGGCTATGCGGCAGAAAATGTCTGACACTAATAGATAGGAGGAAAAAGAGCGATGAAATCAAAGAGAGAGATTGAGCAACGCAACCGCTGGCTTGCCGCACGTCTGTTGGTCGGTTTGATCTGTCTTGTTATTACGCTTCTCTTGGCGCTCTCTTTCCCGCTTTCTCCAGTGGAAGCCGGGAAGACAGAAGACCATTCCCCCACCCCCATTCCAACCATCCCCGTAACGGGTGATGACCCCATCCTCCCTTGGGGCTCCGTTTACCCCTTTTGGGGGGCACCCTGTACCCATTTCACTTATCACGTCGTCTACCGCGATGAAAAAGGCCGCCCCCCAGAATATGTCCGCCTCTGGTTGAACGGCGATTGGATAGAGATGCAACCCTTCGACCCAGATGATGACGATTATCAAAGAGGTGTCCTCTACATCTACCCCTTTGTACCGACCGTCATGGAGGACCATTTCTATTTCTTTGAAGCCTCCAACGGCTGGGGCAAAGCACGGGTCGGGATCATTGATTCTCCCAGCTTTGGTCCCACCTTATTTGCTTCACCCCTAAATAATAACGAGATCGCCCTGATCGACCCGGAAAGCGGAACTCTATTATGGCGTTTTCATACTGGGGAGGAATGGGTAGACGACATTGCTTTGTCCGACAACGGGGACTACTTGGCGGCCAAGACTTCATACCATATTTACTTATTCGAAACGGGAAGCAACAAACCGGTCTGGGAATATGCGATAGAAGATATCGCTCCGGGTGAGATGCGCGGCGATGTGCAGGGTGGCATCGATATCTCCGCAGATGGTTCCAGGATATTTGGGGCCATTGGTGATACGGTGTATCTGTTTGATAAGGGAAGCAATCAACCGCTCTGGCAATATCGTCTTGGTATTAATGCAAGTGATGTCAGCATCTCTAAGAATGGAGAGTATATGGCAGCCGCCTCAATGGGAGGTGCACTCCTGTTGTTTAACGAAGCGAGCAATCAACCGCTCTGGGTTTATCAAGCCCCAGCCTATTTTCACCCGGTGGCAGTGAACGCGGACGGGAGCTTCATCGCGGCTGGGACCGGCTGCCCGGACCGTCGAGCCTATGTTTTTTCCCGTGATTCAAACGAGCCCCTGGTACATTCGGAGATGCTGACCCCAGATTCTCCAGTAAAAGCCGCCACGATCTCTGATGATGGAGCGTATGCGGCTTTTGGAACGGAAGAATCCTCAAACGTCTTCCTTTTCAGCCGAGATTCGAGCAAGCCTCTGTGGCAGTTTGAGGATCCGAATAGTGCTAATATCGAAGCCCTGGCCATGACCCCGGACGGACAATATATCGCTTCCCACACCAATCTGGGGAAGGTATATATCTTTGATCGCGAGACTGGGGCGGTCTTGAACCAGTATCAAGTTCAGGAGCAACTAGGAGCGGTTGACCTTGCCAGTGACGGCAGTTTCGTGGTTGCTGGTGGATCCTTCAATCATCTCTATCTATTCAACCGAAGCCAAGAGGAACCCCTCTGGCAGATCGAACTAAACGAGTTCGTCAATATCGTCGATATCTCCGGGGACAATCGGTATATCGCGGCCGGCACAGGGGGTTCACACTACATTTTTAGTACAAACCTGTTCCTTCCCTGGAGCGCTTCGGAATTGAAATGTGAGGAAATCCTTGAGCCCCCGGTATCCTTTGAGGAGTTCGTTGACTGGCAGTTGAACATCTCCCCTGACAGGGAATGCGCATTTGGATTTGGGGATTGCGAAAAAACAGGCATTCCTTCTCCCACTCCGGTGATTGCCATCGATGGGGACCCATCCGACTGGGGAGACCGTGAGCCTCTCATCACTGACCCAGAAGACAGCGCGGATCAGGCGGCCGGGGTTGACCTCTCTGCCTTCTATGCATTTGCCGATGAGGACTTCCTCTACCTTCGATTGGACCAGCATACGGAGTTTCCAACCCAATCCGTGGTGTATGGATTTGAAATTCACCCCAAATCCAGTTCTGATCCAAGCACTTTCATAAAAGTGAGCGTAGATGCCCCTGATACACTCGGGGTCGAATACCAGCACCGTCTGGTGGAATATAGCAATGCGGCGGCAATCGGCGACGTCTTAGAAGCCGCGGTGCCGCTGGAAGCAATCGGGCACCCTGACCCGGAAGAGATCGAGATCTTTGTTGAGGTCGGGTCTGCTATGGCCTTTTCACCAGAAACAAGGTTGACCGCGCTGCGGAGTTCAGCCTTCCTCGGCTCTCAAACCCCCTCTCCAGCTATCGAGCCAGAGAGGATGGGAACTGAGACTCCTCCAATAGAGGTTGAGGTCACATCCACCACAGATGATCTTGGGATCGAGGGGGGTGAGCGACAAAGTCAAAGGGAAGTGCCCATACCCTTTGTGATAGTCATCGCCGTGGTACTCATCGCGATGGTTGTATGCGGGGTCTGGTCTTTGTTGAGGAAGTCTAACTCTATCTGATGCCCGATGGCTCGCTCGCTCAAGGCTTAGAAGTGGATCTATAGACCTCCGATGCTGCGGGGCCACCCGATGCGGGGATAGCATATACAAACGATGAGGAGGTAGCGGTGTTCAAAGTCGCACCTGGTAGTTATAAGATAGGGTTCAACGCCCTAAACTTCCCTGAGGATCTCGCCTACCCGCAACCGGTAGCGATAGAGGTGGTTGAAGGAGAGACCACACAGAAGACCATCCAATTAGAACCGAAGTAGATACCGCGGACATGCGAGGTCTCATCCAAAGGAGATCCTTTGGGTCTGCTTTCGCCAGAGCCTGGAAGGTGGGGATTTGTTTAGGGTTCGTTTGCTGCGCACCATCCTTCGAAAAACGACGAGGCGTGGCTATGCGGCAGAAAATGTCTGACACTAATAGCTAGGGCGTGGAAAGCAGTGCGATGGAATCAGAGCCAGAGATTGAGCGGCGCAACCGCCAACTTTCCGCTCTAACCCGAGTGGCCAACGCCGCCAGCAGTTGCCTGGCACTGGGAGAGGCCCTCGAGCGAGTCTTGGCAGTGGTGGCCGAGACTACCCACTCCCAGATAGGCTGGATCACTTCCATCGGTAACAGGGATGATAGCGCGCGCCTTCTCGCAGGGCACAGCCCAAAGGTGGACGAGATACAGATCGCTGAGTTGGCTGCGCTTAGTGAGCCACTTTCGATGGAAGCCCTGCGAAGCGGCAAGCCACTCTTCGCATTCGTGGAGGAAGACCCAAGGCTAGAGCCGCTGGTCCGCGCGTTAGAAGGCATGCAATCTTTCGCCAGCGTTCCCTTGAAGTCACGCAGAAAAACTGTGGGCCTGATGAACCTCATTGCCTTCACGCCTGGCACTCTAACCATCGAGCATATAGGCTTGCTGGAAACCATCGGCAGCCACGCTGCGGCCATGATTGAGATCGCGCGCTTGAACCGACTTCTGGAACAAAAGGTTCGGGAACTGACCTCTCTATACGAGATAGGCTTGACCATCACCTCCTCTTTGAGTGAAAAGGAGGTCCTCTTCTCGGTCATGCGCTCCATCGACAGGATCTTGCCTGCTGAGGGTGCCTGCTTGCTGCTGTTCGATGAGGAGCCAGACCAGGAGAGCCTGAAAGAGGTGCTGAAATACCAAGAAGAGGCATCTCCCCCCGACAAATCTGGCTGCTGGACACCGGCTGTGGCTCTCGATGTGAACGCTCTATTCAATGAATATACCCTTCGCGTCCCGTTGAAGACAAAGGGGCAAACCATAGGGCTAATTGAGGTGAGAAACAAGATCGATGGCCGTTTTAGGGAGGGCGACCTAGAACTCCTGACCCAGGTGGCAGCCCTGGTAGCCGTCGCCATTGAGAATGCTCGCCTCTTAGAAACTGCACAAGCCAAAGCCGATGAGTTGTCCCTTCTCCTTGAAACCGTAGAGGCCACCTCGTCTAGCCTTGACCCTATCGAGATCCTACAAACTCTATCTGAGAGATTAACCACATCGCTTCCGGTCACCTTCAGCCGCATCTCCCTCCTCGACGAGAGAGGTGAGAATTTGGTCCTCCAGGCTGCTCATTCCATACGACCGTTAGATTGGGATCCGGGCATCGGAAGGCGATATGCACTGGCAGATCTCCCCTTGCACAGGAAAGTCATGGAGAGCGACGAAGTGGTGATCATTCGTCAAGAGAAGCCTGAGCAGGCGATGGGCGAGTTTGAGCGACGTGCCATGATGATGGAGGAAATCAGGAGCGGGGCTCTCCTTCCGCTCAAGGCAGGTGAGCGGACTATGGGGGTGATATCCCTTGGGGAGATGCGCAGTTGGGAACGCGCTCCCTTCTCATCGGAGAAGCTGCGGCTTTGTCGTGCCATCGCTGATGAGGCCGCTATGGCCATCCAGAGAGCCCGCCTCTATGAGGACCTCCGGCGTGGCATGGAGCAACTGAGATCCACTCAAGGCCTCCTGCGCCAATCTGAGAAACTCTCTATCCTGGGCGAGATGGCAGCGGGGATAGCCCACGAAATCAACAATCCACTGGTCACCATACTGGGCTGTGCTCAATTATTGCAAGAGATCGATCTTCCCCAAGAGGCCGAGGCTTATACCAAAAGCATTGAAAGGGGTGCAGAGCACACCATGCAAATAGTGCATTCCCTTCTCGGTTTCGTCCGCCAGAGGAAGATGGAGAGAACCGCCATTGATATCAATCAGACTATCCGAGAGGCCCTCGCGTTACAAGAGTACCAACTCAAAGTCAACGGTATCGAAGTGGTGGAGGAATTTGCTGATGACCTTCCCTTGGTAATGGCGGACCTTATCCAACTTCAGCAAGTTTTCCTTAACATCACCAACAACGCCCACCAAGCCATGGTGAAAACCAAAGGCAAGCGCACTCTGACCGTCAGAACCCAGTTCTTGCAAGATGACGCCATTCGCATCAGTTTCGCTGACACTGGGCCAGGGATACCATCTGAGAACCTTGATAAGATCTTCGACTCTCTCTTCACTACCAGGGGGTCGGAGAAGGGGACAGGCTTGGGCCTAAGCATCTCCCGTCGCATCGTTCGCAACCACGGGGGGTGCATCTGGGCCGAGAGCGAGCCTGGAAAGGGTGCAACCTTTTTTATAGACCTTCCGCTCACACAGGAACCGGTCCCTAACCCCGAAGGTGCAAACCACGGCCTGGCCGGGCAGGCGTTCTGGCATCGCCAGTTGTTCCACACTAGAAGATGCTCTCAGTCGAAAGGGAGAGCATAGAAATGAGGGTGATTAAAGAAGGGTTTAAGGCTTTTGGTGGCGGCTTCTGTGGCTGCTTGGGCGCGTGGGTAGCGAGCCTGCTAATCATCTTAGTTCTGGGCTTCGTCCTCGGCTCGGTGGCCGGCCCGATAGTAGGGGATGTACCGCCTGGAATCCTTGAGGGGCTCAAAGAGTTACCCTCAGGCTTGATCTCTCCTCCACTAGGAGCAGAGGGGCCTGGGCAACCGCCGTCGTCAGAAGGCGGACCCAACGGGCCTTTCCAAGGACCGGCGGCAGGCGTGCCTCCTGCAGGCACCCCCCTTCCTCCCGAGGAAGGTGTAGAAGGGTGGGAGATTTGGCTGACCAAGGTCCAAGATCCGCAGGCGGAAAGGGAGACCAGGTTCGCTCAAACAGATACTATTTTCATCTTTGTCTCCAGCCCGGCGGGCGCAGTGACTCAGTTCCAACTCGTCCTCAGTTCCGAGATGGAAAGTCGAGCCATCCCTGTTCCTTTTCAAACCAGCCCGGATGGCAACCCAGTGGGTTGCGGAGCCATCAACGCCGGTCACGAGATGCCTCTTGGCCCGTATCGGCTTGACGTTGTAGTCGAGCAAGAAACGATGACGAGCATCGAGTTCAGTGTCGAATGACCCCTTCACCCTGAGCCCGAGACGAAGAAAATCAATTCGAGGGAACTCACCCAGTTCTCAGTCTCACCTACGAGGGTGCGTTGACAGGGAAGCAATAAATGGGTATAATTTATATCGTGCGGGTGTAACTCAGTTGGCAGAGTGTCTGCTTCCCAAGCAGAATGTCGTGGGTTCGAATCCCATCACCCGCTCTCTGTACTTAACTCGAAAAGCACCTCTTTCATAGAGGTGCTTTCATCTGGTATTCAATCCTTTGCCCAAGGCACCTCTTACCCCCCAGAGGTGATCCTGGAATATAAGAAGTCGATCTTGGAGTGGATAAGCCTGGGGATCTCCCTAGCCACTTTGCTTGATTTGGCAGCCTACCCTTGACCCCTGTTGTCCACCACTCTCCCATCTTGTGTATATACTGGTGCGACTCCCCAAACCCTTGCTGAAAGACCCCCTTCGTGGTACAATCTGGCCTGCTTTGCCTCATTTCGCTTCGCCTTTTAAGGAGGGCCCTTGGTAGCCATCGAGGAACAGATCATCCTCTTTTTGGAGAACCTGCTCCAATCGATAGGCTGGGCGGGGATAGTGGTAGCCATGGCCATCGAGAGCGCCTGTATCCCCCTCCCCAGCGAGGTGACCATGCCTCTGGCAGGCTGGATGTTAGTCCAGGCCCAAGGGTTGCAAGTCGGTCTGCAACTATGGAAAACGATACTGGCCAGTGATCTATCCCGCCAGATTGGACTAGGCTCACTCTCACCAGTATCTCTCGCCGGAATGACGGCGGCTATACTACTAGGCGGCTTCTACGGAGGGCTAGGGTGCACCATTGGCTCGGTGATAACCTACTGGCTGGGCGCTCTAGGTGGACGGCCTCTAATCGAGAGATACGGCAGATACGTTCTCATCTCTAAACACGACATGGAGTTAGCGGATAGATGGTTCGAGAGGTACGGGGAATATACCGCCTTCTTCTCTCGACTCCTGCCCATCATCAGGACCTTCATCTCCCTCCCGGCCGGGATGACCCGCATGAACTTCCCCAAGTTCACTCTCCTCACTTTCATCGGTTCCTTCATCTGGTCAGGGGCACTGGCTTGGGCTGGCTTTGTCTTCGGTGAACACTGGCGCAAGGTGCGGGAACTGATGCGTCCCTTCGACATCCCCATCGCCATCATCCTCCTGGCTTTGGTGGCTCTCTTTTTCTACCGACATGTGAGACGGGCTAGGGACGAGGTAACGACGACCCTCGAAGAGGGAAGAGAATAGCCTCTATCGCCTTCTGGTGGTGCATATGGCCAATCTCATCGCTACGCTAGTCAACGCTCGCTGACGTCCACTGGTGTCCACGCGGGTCAAGTGTTGGTCATCATCGCATTCCCTTCTATCACCGCTGCCTCTCTTGCGTTGCCTTCCTCTCCGTAGCAGTGATGACGATGGTGGTGGAAGAGGCGGCGAGGGCAGTGAAGATGATGGCGCTGGTAATGGATACCACCACCCTCCTCTTCCTAATCGAAAGCAGGCCTCTTCGCCATATAGTCAAGGTAGGGACTTGACTTTTCAGCAGAGTTCGCATATACTCTAAATAGTTACACCATTTGTGTAACTAATATGCTTAGTTACATAAATTGTGTATCTAAATAAGTTAGTTACACCATTTGTGTAACTAGTTTGGCTAATCGGTCTTATTCTGTCAGATCCTTCGCATGGGTGGTGAAACGATATGGTGTGGCTACCTGAGTGGGCAGCGAAAAGTTATGTAAAACTATACTATCGATTTCGGGATAGGCCTTTCGATTTCGCCGGTGCTCAAGAGCTTTTAGGCTATGGAAAAGCCAAAACAGCGAGAACACTTCAAGAGATTGAGAACAGCGGCCTTCTACACAGAGGCAGACTATCAACCGATCTGCGAAGGAGAATATATCGCCTCATATCCCTAGAACAATTCGCCCTTGCTTTTGCACTCTCCCAGGAATCAGAAGGCATAGAGGACAAGTTAAAGGCTGCAAGCAAGGATTTTCAGTGTGTCGTAAACGGCGCTGCGGCGGCGTACAAGTATCACGGCTATATGACCCCGGCCAAAACCGACATCAGAATTCACAAGAGGGATTTAGGCTTCTGGATCGCTCTCTTGAAGGAAAAGGGGATACAAATAGCCGTTGATGATATCCTGGCGGAGAAGCGGGGGCGAGTCATTCACCTGCACACCAACCTCACCGAAGAGACCTTCGCGCGGGCCGTCCAAATCGATGGCATCTACTACACCTCGGCAGAAGACCTGGTGTTGGACTTCTTCAGGCATCCTACCGATACCTCATTGCTTGACGCCTTGGCTATCCTCCTAGCCTGCGCCGCAGACCTGGATTGGGACCTGCTGGCGAAAAGCGATGTGACGCAGGAACTTGGATTCGCTATGGAGGTGGTAAATAAGGAAGCCGGGAAGGAGGTCTTCTCCAAGAAACCCATCAAGAAGTTCGCAGAGAGAAAGGTCGTTCACAAGCGTTTCTCCACCAGTGCTGAATTGCTGGACTTGCCAGAGGAATATCACGACCTGGCAAAAAACTGGAACCTAGAGGTAAATATTCCGCCAAGGGTCTTTCAAAAAGCAACTTCAGATTTGGTGAGCTAACCCATTGGACCCAATTAAAACGGAATGCCAGAGCCTGAAAGATCTCAAGGCGATTCTCGACACGGCAAAGGGATGGGGCGTCCAACTACTAGTGATCGGAGGATGGGCTGTTAATGCCCATGTGGGAGCATATCGCTATACCAAAGATATTGACCTGGTTATGAAAACGGCTGACTTGGGTTACCTCAAAGCGTTGTTGAAACAGCACGGTTACGATGTCGAAGACAGGAAAATCTACATCGCAGGACAGAAAGAAACGGAGGATGTTCGGCTCAAGGTTCACATTAGCATAGGAGACATCGTTGATACATCGAGAAATTTTGCGCTGAAGTACTCCATCGACGAAAATGCGTACCGCAACGCACCCCTGCTTCCAATTAGAAGTTTTCACTCACAATGTAGAGAATACGAATTAGAGGCACCAATCCTTCCCCTCAACAACCTTTTCATAACCAAACTCTTACCCGTGGGCCGGGACTTGGATCTAGCGGACGTGGTTTCCATGATTCTACAGCACGGCAAAGAGTTACAGAGGGATTTCATCGCCAATGGGGTGGGGAAGAACGATCTGACAAACCCCATCCAATCGCGAATTGAAAATGTCTCTCACGATGTGAGATCAGGCAAATTAGATGAGATTTGGAGGGCTCAAGTTGGCACAAGGATATCGAAAAAGAATCGCCGCCAAATCCTCGTCTTTCTAAGAGAACTTAGCAGCACCCTAAGACGATCTACTCTCGTATAGTATATCGGGGAAGGAACAAATTTCCTAAAGGAGGAGAAAATTGGATAGGTTAGGCTGCGTAGTGGGCGTGGGGGTGCTGATCCTGCTGGCTATTGTGCTTTGCGCAGCAGTGGTCTTCCCCTGGTCCTTCTACAACCAAGTAGTCAGCCTGGACACCCAGGTGGATAACGCTTGGGCCAATGTGCAGGTGGAGTTGCAGAGGAGGATGGACCTGGTCCCCAATCTGGTGGCTGTGGTCCAAGAGGCTGGCATCCATGAGGAGGAGGTGTTCAATACCTTGGCGGACGCTAGGGCCAAACTGGCGGGGGCCATCGACCAGGACGCCCCCACCGATGAGCAGGCTATAGCGGCCAACGAGTTCGAAACGGCTCTAAGTAGACTCTTGGCCCTGGCTGAGGATAACCCAGAACTGCAAGCCTACCAATCGTTCCTGCAACTGCAGCAACAACTGCAGGAGATAGAGAACGAGGTGCGCGGTTCCCGGAGAGCCTACAACGATAGGGTACGCGAATATAATAGGACCATCCGCCTCTTCCCAGGCAACCTTCTTGCCAGGCCCTTCGGGTTTGAGCCCCACATCTTCTTCCAGGCCGCTCCCGGGGCGGAGGAAGCACCAGAGGTGGAGTTCTAAAAGGGTTTAACAGACAGAGGGCCAGCCGTTGGCTGGTCCTCTTGCATCTCCTCTCACAACTGGACATTTGGCGATGTTCGGGGAGCCTCCCGCACCTTGAGCAGCGTCACCGAGGAGAGGAGAAAGCAAACGCCATAGATGGCGAAGACCACTAAATAGCCCAGTCCTGGGCTGCTCATGTTGAAGAAGTCAGCCAGGGGTCCGCCGATGCCCGCTCCTACCACCCCCGCCCCTGCTCCGGCCAGGTTGGAGATGCCCAGATAGCGCCCTGCCTCCTCGGGGGGCACCAAATCAGTCCCCAGTGCCCAGTTGGTGGTGACGAAGACCCCCGCGGCCACCCCGATGAAAAAGCCACTGAGGTAGACCATAAAGAGATTCACCGAAAAGACGAGCAGGAAAGTGCCTGCCCCGGCGACCACCCCGGTCAAGATCAGGAGCCGCCTCCGGCCGAAGCGGTCGGCTAGGAAGCCGCCACCCAGCGCAGCGATGACGATGAATACCCCCAGCACCGCCATCAGAACGGTGGTGGCTTGAGCGGGGTTGGGGACCTTAAGCACATCTTGTAGGAAGTATTGAGCGAAGCCCTGGATGGAGGTCGCCGCCGCAAAAAAGAGCAAACGGTTGACCACCCACCAGACGAAGGAGGAATGGTGCTCCACCCCCTCGCCGATGCCCACCCGGGCGCTCAGCCAAACGCCCACTATGATGGCTCCGGCCATGGCTACCAGCCCAGCCAAGCCTACCGCCACCAGTTGTAGGACTCCGCTCCCCATCAGTAAGCGGCCCACGAAGCCCACTAGCCCTCCGAACACGCTGGTGGCAACCACGAAGATCAAGGTTAGAAGCACGATGCGCGCCACGCGTGGCTTTATCGGCATCTCCGGCTTCTCCCGCTGGGGCTCCTCACGCACCATCATAGTGAGCAGCATGGCGACAAGTAAGGCGGTCATGACCACCAAGATGGCAGTCCATATCCGCCCCTGATCCACCAGCACCCCGATGCCCAAGAGCGACAACAAGATCACGGGCAACAACTCCATCACCGCCTTGACTCCCGAGGCCCTCCCCCGTTGCTCCTGGGGAACCAAGTCGGGGATCAAGCCCTGTAGAGCGCCATGGGCGATGTTGGAAGAGAATTGCAGGAAGAGCACGGCTACAAATAGCATCCAGTAATTGCCCGACAGGGCGACGAGGGTCAGGAACACCAGATCCAAGATGGTGCCTGAGAGGATGAAAGGCCGCCGCCGCCCCCAGCGCAGGGTGGAGCGGTCGCTGAGCATCCCGGCCAAGGGCTGTACCAGGATAGCCACGATGAGACCCGCGGTCCGTAGCCCCCCGTAGTAGGTGTTCTTCAAGGCTTCGGGCACGAACTGCTGCACCAAATAGGGCAGGATGATAGGAGTCAGGCTGCCGGTGACAAAGTTCAGCCCTAGCCAGTAGATGTTAACGATGATGTAATCTATGGCTCGTAGCCTGCGCATCTCCCCCCTTTCTACAGATGTCGGGTTATGAACTCATAGGCCTGAGCCCAGACTGCCTCTTTTTCGCTGTCCACCACCACTTCATGACCCGAGTTCTCAAACCAGAGGAGCCGCTTATCCTCTGAGCCTAAATGCTTATAGATGGTGAGTTGGCTGCTCCCGGACGATGGTACCGAGGGCGGCACAATTGAAGAGTATCGCTCTATCTATGATGATCCAGAACATTTAACTAGACTGCGCCCTTTTCTCTGGATGCACCAGGAGGAGCATGAGTATAGCGCTTACGGCCACGAAAGCCCCGCTGACTAGAAAAGCGAAGGGGCGTCCCCAAGAATCCCATAGCCATCCGAAGACGAAGGGAGCAGGGATGGCGAAGAGACCCACCCACATGGAGTATCTCCCCAGGGCCTGGGCTCGATGGGCGGGGGGAGCCAAGTCGGCCACCAAAGCCGTCTGGGAGGGCGAAAGCAACCCTTGATAGACCCCATGAGCGGCGAAGAGAAGCCCCACTTGCCAAAAAGTTCGCGCCCAAGCGAAGAACGCAGTGAGGGCCCCCAGCACCAGGAAACCCAAGGCGATGAAAGGCTTGCGCCCCAAGCGGTCTGAAAGACGGCCAGCCACTAGCGCCGTGGGCGCAAAGGTGACATTGATGAACCAGTAAAGGAACACCACCATAGTTATTTGGCTGGCCCCCACCCCCAGCACTTGGGCTCCGCTCACCAGCATGAAGTTCTCCGTCACTGCCCAGAAGGAGAAGAGGCAACTGATGGCCGTGAAAAGAAAGAGGGCCCGACTCCGGAAGGCATCGCTCGCTAATGAGACATCCCCTCTCTCCCCTCCTTCTGCCTCGACTAACCCACTCTCTCGTAATCGTGTGGAGGTGAGCCAGATGCTCACCAGGGTAGGTAGAGCAGAGAAGAAGAAGATGGCTCGATAGACGCTTTCCAAGGGGAGATAACCTCGGAGCAAAGCGAAAATCCCTAGGCCCAAAAGCGGCCCCAGGATCGCTCCCGCGGTGTCCATCGATTTGAGGATCCCGAAGGCCAAGCCTCTCTCCTCTTGAGGGACCGATTCGGCTAGAAGCGCCTCCCGAGGCGGGTTGCGCACCCCCCGGCCTATCTCATAGAGCATCTTGGGGGGTATGAGATGCCACCAGGAGCGGGCCAACCCCTGCCCCACCCTGGAGAGAGCGAGACAGATATACCCACCCCAGATGAATCCTATCCTCCCCCTGAGGTCCGATATTCGTCCCGCCACAGGCCGGAGGAGCAGCCCTGCGAGGAGAGCCAGGCTCTCTATGAAACCCAGTACCTTCATATCTCTAACCCCCAGAATCATCACCAGAAAGAGGGGGTAGAAAGCGAAGAGCATATCGGAACCGGTATCGTTGAAGAAGGCAGCCAAACTCAAGGGCATTACATTGGGTCGCCGGTGCACCTTCACTTGTGTCATCTCATTTCCAGATAGAATAAGCCCCCACTCATGGCCCCGGTGAGAACTAGCATGAAGAGAACGGTTACTAGAGCGCCCATCCCCCCAGAGCCAGGGGGTCCTCCAGGCTAATCAGGGCTAAGGAAGAGAGGGTAATGAGAGCCATGGCTGCGCCGTTCCAGAGGGCATGAACCCCCACGCTGGCTCCGTAGGCTCCCAGCAATCGCCAAGGCTGCCCCTGAGCAAGGAAGCCGTACCATCCCAGCCCCATCAACCCGCTAGCCAGAGCATACATCAGAGTGGCCCCCCAGCGGAAGAGCATCACCAGCCACCACCCCTCCGCTGAAGAGTCCCTCCAGAGCCGAAAACCCAGCCCCGCAGGTCACTCCCCATAGGAGGGCGTCGCCTCTCCTCTGGAGCCCCAACCCCAAAAGGAGCAAAGATAGCCCAACCAGGGGCACCACTAGCCTGCCGAGTTCATACATCCTTTTGCAAGTAGGGGACGAGGCTAACCCCGTCCCCTATGATATCAACCCTATGCCCCTTCCTCTAGCCCTCCAGGGGCTCAAACCGCCCGGCTAGCCTTTTCATCACCTGGGGCATGGTGGTGTACTCCATCTCGTCCAAGGGGAGGCGATGGGGTTCGAAGGGGCCGTGGCGTCTCAGGTAGTCGGCGATGATGTTGCAAAGGCGACGTGCCTCGTCGAAACTGGGGTCATCGAACATATCCCGGGGGCCGACGAGAAGCCCGTTGGCCAACTGGAAGCCCAAGGCTACCACCCGCGGCGGCCCATCGAAACGAGAGGGGTTGCTCTCTCGGATAGCCACGGGCATGAGAGGCCCGTGATGGGAGCCGCGCATCCACCCCTCGACCATGTAAGGCAGGCAGAAAGGCTCTAGAACCTCGCCCACGGCCGGGAATTGACTCTGGCAGCGCACGACGCAGACCGGGTCATCTTTGCCCACGTACCTCCCCGCGATGAGGCTCAACCGTGTGGTAGAGGAAACAGCAGCGATCTCGCCCGTTTTTTTGTGATAGACCGCTTTCACGCTATATCGACCGGGGGCCCCTATGAAGACGTAGAGGTCGTAAAGTTCCTCGGGACAATCGAAGAATATCCTCTTGCTCTCCAAGACATCGTGGACCTCGAACCTGAACCCTTTATGCATATCAGGGGAGATGATCAACCCCGCTGTATTGTAAGGGTCGGCGAACATCTTGCTCAGAGGCATATTCCAAGCCCCGGCGGAGGTCTTATCGGCCATGAAGATCAGTACCGTCTCCGACTTCCGCTCCTCGAACTCCATCTCCGCCACCCCGGGCCCCATCCCTTTCACATTGCCCGAGAAGGCATCGGAGAGGAGGTCTTGGCCTGCGCCGTACAGTTTGAGGTCCCTGGCTAGGGCGGTGCACTCCTCAAAGGTCTCCCAAGCCAGCCGGTGGATCTCCTCGTTGTCCGTGCCCTTGCGGTGGGTCATGATCAGTTCCAGGTCATCCCCCACCCGGCTAACGTGGAAATCGACGAGGAGCCCGCCTCTCTTGGCGCTCTCCAACCGCTCCTCCGCCTCTTCCATGAGGGCCGGATGCATAGACGAGTGGCCCACATAGCCACCCACATCGGCTTTGATGACGCTCAAAGTGATCTTCTCGCTCATCGTCTCCTTCCTTTCCTAAAGAGATTAGTTTAGGGCATCAATTGAAAGACCACATCTAGATGTCTGTGGTTGGTCGCCCCCAGCATCCCCAGGGCCCGGGCGATATCGGATGCTCCGCCAAGGACCTCCATAGAACGGCCCCCACCAGAGCCCCAAGGGATAATATAATCGCCCATGGCACATAGCGAAACTGCCCCATCCTCTTCCGTGGACTTAATCTCCTCCCCCTCGGGCCAAGAACATCGTACGCTCATCCCCGGCAAGGGGTTACCCGCACTATCTCTAACCCACACTTTGATGGTCACGGGGCCTTCGATCTCCCTCAACTCCACAACACGAAATATCGAACCATCAACCGCCGGGGTACCCTTCTCTATCCAACTACCATAGGTCTGGTCTACCCACTCCATGTCCCTAGGGTTATCGTGCATATCGTAAACCGCTACCTGAATCGGTATCGGGGTGGACGTAGGAGTAGCAGTGGGTGGAACAGGGGTAGCGGTTGGCGCAGCCGCCACCACAGGCGTAGCGGTAGGTGCGGGTACCGGCGTCTCCGTCGGTGTAGCCGTGGCCAGTTCTGTGGGGGTGGATGTTGGGGAGGGCACCGGGGTATCCGTAGGCCTAGGGGTAAAGGTAGGCGTGCTAGTGGGCGTATCCGTGGGCATCGGGGAAGGGGTGAAGGTGGGCGTAGGTGTGGCCAGAAGGGTTGCCATCCCCTCCCCGTTCGTCATAGAGGAGATGACCGCCGTGGGAGCGCTCACCCCGCATAACCAGATGAGCAGAAGAAAGACTACCCCTAGTTGAACTCGTACGGCTCGCCTCTGGTGAACCTGCCACCTCACCAGTTCTCGAAAAGCAAATATGAGCGTCCGCACTCCCTGGCCCAAGGAGAGTAGCCGAGCGAGAAAGAGCCGAATCCGAGCCGCGGCCACCTTTATCCGCTCAGAGAAGAGGGACGAACTATCAAATAGACGCTTTTTCACCGTTTCCTCCTTCAATCCACTTTCTGGAAGACCACTCGCCAAGCGCGGTGGTTTCCCCTCCAACAGGGCTTAGCCGTGACCCTCGCTACCTGGCTAGACCCCTCGCTTACCTCCACATTATACTCACCTGGAGCCAACAAGGCGAAATGGGCATAGTCAATCTATACCAGAGCCTAAGAAAAGCACAAAAACGAAAAGACCCCTGAGCCCCAATCACCTAGGCATCCCCCACCGCCCTAGGCTCCCTTATCTCATCAATCGAAAGTAGGTATCCAAATGTGTGTGCTCGGTACCGGGCAACATCCCTAGGTTGCAGGCGATATCAGAAGACACGCCTTCCATCGCGACCTCAATCTGGTAACCACCACCATAAACTCCCATGCCGAACCCTACCCTGCCTTCCGCGTTAGTGATCTGCAAATCCTCGCCATCAGCCCACCAACAACGCACCTGGACTCCAGGAACGGGATCACCATTGGCATCTTGCACGTATGCATCGAGGCTACTGGGCCCCGTTCTCTCCCTCAACTCCACAATCCGGTATGCCGAACCACCGAGGGGTGGGCTTGCCGCCTCTATCCAACTGCCATACACCTCCCAGACCCAGTCCAAATCTCGCTCATTGCCATACTGGTCGTAGACCCTTATCGGCACCGGGGTGGATGTAGGGGTTTCGGTCGGCGTCTCTGTAGGGGTTGGAGTGGGTGATAGAGTGGAGGTTGGTGTGAGGGTCGGGGTGAAGGTTGGGGCAGAGGTGCTGGCGGGTGTAGAGGCGGTTGTAGGCGTCGAGGTCGGGGTGAGAGTGGGCACCGGGGTCTCTGTGGGTGTCTCCGTCGGCGTGGCCGTGGGCGTGGAAGTGGGGGTTGCCGTGGGAGTGGGGGTCTCAGTAGGGGTGGGGGTAGCGGTAGCCACATAAGCGATGAGTTCCGGCGAGGCAGGTGCGCCCAGATCCTGCGCCAACTTCACCAGGTCGCGGGTTGCCTCTGGCTCCTCCCCCCTTATCATATACTGCCTGGCTAGTTCGGCTACTACGGAGCCGATATCCTCCTCCCCCAACTCCTCCAAGCGGACCCTGGCCTGAGCCAGATCGTTATGGAGAGCGTAAGAAGTGCTAACCAAAACGATGTAATCCTCTTTATGCTCCCAACGGAGGTCTGAAGGGTCGGCGTCATAATACCGGACCGGCCAGGGCACCCAGCCCACAAACAACCCTAGCCCCAGGCTCAAGCCGAAGAGCAATATCTCCAAAGCGAACTTGCGTCCGGAACCCATTATCTTAAGAAAAGGACGGGCCGCGGGATTTGGTGACTACCTTTTGCGAACAGAGAGGCCCTCCTATATAATAGAGATGCCGAAGGTGGGACTCGAACCCACATGAGGTCGCCCTCAACGGTTTTTGAGACCGTCGCGTCTGCCTGTTCCGCCACTTCGGCCCCATGCGCCTATGAGTATAGGATAAGAGTCCCAGGAAGTCAAGTGAAAAGGACAGAGGAAGCGACCCTCATCGCTGCGGCCCGCCAAGGCGACACCCAGGCGTTCGATCAACTAGTGCGCCTCTATCAGAGTGCGATCTACAATGCCGCCTATCGCATCCTGGGCGATGAGGATGCAGCCAGCGACGCCACCCAGGACGCTTTCCTCTCCGCTTATAGGGCCATCGGTAAGTTCCGTGGCGGCTCCTTCAAAGGCTGGTTATTTCGTATCGTCACCAACACCTGTTATGACCAACTCCGCCGAAAGAAGCGCCAGCCAACCACCTCCCTAGAAGCGGTATATCTGGATTCCACACCCCCCTGGGCAGAGAACGAAGAGCCAGAGGAATACGCCCTCCGCCAGGAACTGGGTCGCATAATCCAGCAAGGCCTAACTACCCTGCCCTCGGAACAACGGATAGCCCTAGTCCTCTCCGACATCCAAGGGTTAAGTTATCAAGAGATCGCAGAAGTGATGGGTACCAGCCTGGGGACGGTGAAATCCCGTCTCAGCCGTGGCCGGGCCAGCCTTCGGGATTATCTTCTGGCCCAAGGGGAACTTTTGCCCCCTCGGTACCGTCTTAAAGTTGAGGGCCATGCTTAACGACCTTACAATAGTTGAGTAAGAAGATGTTCAAGAGGTTCAAGCGTTCAGAACACGAAAGGGTAAAAGAACTCCTCTCCGCCTACATAGACGGGGAACTCTCCATGGAGGAAGCCGCCCTGGTGGAGAAGCATCTCCGCGAGTGCTCGGCCTGCACCCAAGACCTGGAGACCCTCCGCCAGACGGTGAACCTGGTGCGACAACTGCCCGTCATATCCCCTCCCCGTTCCTTCACCATCAGCCACCTCATGGTGCCGAAGCGGCCGTGGGCCTGGGGATACGTTTATCTCAGGGGGGCCACCGCCTTGGCTGCACTCCTTCTCATCGTCCTTCTGGCCGGAGACCTGGGTTTTCAATACCTATGGGCTCCTAGGATGGCCGCCCTCGCCCCTGAGCCGATGGCCCTAGAGGCTACCGTCGAGGCCCCAGAGACAGAGATAGAGATGCCTGTTCCTCCCACTAGAGAGACCTTAGACCAAGTGGAGGCCCAGAAGGTGGAGGAAACCCCAGCCCCTCTCGCCGAAGCCACCCCGCCAGCCGAAAGGTTGGGCGCTGCGCTCCCTTCTCCCGAGCCCACCCCTACCCCCGAGTTGGTGGCGGCCGTCGAACCTTCCCTTCCCTCACCTGTCCCAGAAGGGTTAACCTATGCCGGCGAAAGAGCAGAGAGGTTTTTCGCCCTCCTCCCTACCCTCAGGCTCTTGGAGGGGGCTCTCTTGGGAGCCTTCCTCATCTTGGGGGGAGCAACGGCTCTCGTGAAATGGCGGCGAATGGTCAGCCAATACTGAGCCAACGATCTCAGTATCCTGTAGGACGATCTGACCATCCTGTAGGAGAGAGCAACACCTCTAAGCAATAGGCCAACAGATCGTGACCACCTATGAAGGGTCTCCCCTCGGGCCTGCATCCCTCGGACTTGTATCTCCCTGGCCTGCTACGTGCTAGGGCAGGCGACTTGGGCCAAGGAGAGAGATTTTATTCACTTTCTGGTAGAGGCTAGGGACATCCCTTAGAACCCTGAAGAAGGGGGCACGATCTCTTGGCTCACCTACACTTTTGCATTGACACCCCCTTTGGCCCAAGAGTATAATAAAGAGGGCTATCCCTCATAGAGAGGAGGGCTTGCGAGGATGAAGGTGAACTATCGTCTGGCTGAGGAGAGAGACCTAGAGGGCGTCCATCATATTATGGTGGAAGCGTTGGATCAATTCGCCCTGCAGATGGGCCGACCTTTGGTAGAGGTCGATTTCGAGGGTTATCTGCCTCTTTGGCACCATTTTTGGGCCACCAGCGACGAGGGCTTTTGGGTAGCGGAGGTAAGAGGAAAGTTGGCCGGCTTCGCCTGTAGCATTGTTAGGGATGGCTTATGGTTCCTATCCCACCTCATGGTGCTCCCGGAGTTCCAAGGCCAAGGGATCGGCGGGGAACTTTTGGCCAGGACGCTCCAAGCAGCCCAGCGGGAGGAGGTAAAGATAATCGCCACCTATGCTGATGCCTCTAACTGGCCCTCCATCTCCCTATACGCTCGACATGGGATGTTCCCTCGCATCCCCGTCCTTCGCATGAGAGGAAGTATCATCTCTATGAGGCTAGATCAGAGAGAGGCAGAGCCGCCTGAGTTCCAGGTGGCCGGGCTATCGGAAGAGACGGTGGCTACGCTGGGGGAGATCGATGAGAAAATCCGCGGAGCCAAGCGCCATATAGATCACCAGTACTGGTTGGGAGCACCAGAGATGCGTTGTTACCTCTTTAAGGAGAGGAAGAGAGCCATCGCTTACGCCTATCTCTCCGATGAGGGCCGTATAGGTCCCCTGGCTACGCTGAAAGGTGAATATATGCGCCCCATTCTAGGGTTCGCCCTCGATCGTCTCTCCGATCAAGGTGTGGATACCTTCATCGTTCGCGTTCCGGGCATAAATACAGAAGCCGCCTCCCTCCTCTACCAGCGGGGGTTCACCATCCAGGAGATGCACCTCCTCATCTCCTCCCTCCCCTTCGGTCGCTGGGAGAACTATATTATCTCCTGGCCATCGCTCTTATGAGCCTGGCCTTTCTATCAGCACCAGCGCGACATGTCCCATCCCTCGGGATCCCTGTGGGACGGGATCCTGTAAGGACCTACGCTGCTACAACCCTGCATCTGGAAGCAAGCTAATGGTCATGGTGGTATTCCAGAGGCACTTGGCTACGCCCGCACCATTCTCTTTTTTCGCCTGTAATTTGAGCGTATGTGAAGCCACCGAAAGTGGCTTAAGATAGGTTTGTACTACCGTGAATCTGCTCCAGGCATTTGCGATGTGAGCCTCTGCTAATAGGCTTTCGCCTGCGCCATCCACATTCAGTCTCCCTTGCAACATCCCAACATCCGTCCCGGTCTCTGACCGAAGACAAAACACGGCGATAACTATCGCCCGGCAAGCGACTGGCGGGGTGAAGGTCTTCGTGCAACCAGGCACATCCTGCCAACTTGTGGTCAGCGTTAAAACACTGCTAATGACAACTTGCTCACTCCTCAGGGCGTGGGTAGGAGCCCCATCATAGACGGAGACCACGCAGGCATCGGTGGGGTTCGTCTCATCGAAAAAGAGAACCCCACACTTAGTCCCGGAGGTGATAAGGTCCGCTTCGATCTGCTTCGCTACCGGCACCCCGGGGAGCAGGGTAGCCATAGAGCCCACAATCTGGACATCGGCCAAGTAGGTGCCACTGTCGAAAGCCCGGATTATACCCCGTCGCATATCCATCTCTTCCTCCTATCGATCTTCTAATTCCAAGATCTGGCGATATACCCCCTTTTCAGCGTCATACTCCTCGCGGATCCCCCTAACCCGCCGCAAGACACTCGAGAGCCCCACTCGGCTATCCGTGATAGTGATCACATCGAAGAGTTCCTGCCCTACATTGGGATAGATGACTATCTGGCCCCATTTTCCTCTCACCTGCTGGTAGCGGAGGTCCGCTGCCGCTCGGCTAGCACATTCGTTGTTGGTATCGTAGACATAGTCGAAGACCTTGTGCAAGCGATGGCCTACCAACCCTATCTGGGAAAAGTCCACCGCCTCGCCGAAACTGTCCGAGGCTCCAAAGACCTCTAAATGGTTGAAATCGAAAGCACGAGAGCCGTATCTACCCTCTAAGATGATATGCTCCCCCGGTCCCCCATAACTGTAATCTGAACCCTCCGAGGCGGAAAACTCTTTGGCGTAGGCGGCTCCTAAGTCCCAATAGAGATAGTCCGGCACCTTAGCCAAGAGGTGCAAGAGGGCACCTCTACCATCCTCCCCCGGATGAATGGTGAAGGAGGGGTAGAAGTTAGACAACTCCGATGAGGCCTCCCCCGTCGTGGAGAGATCCAACCCCACAAAGCCTAAAATGTGGGAGGCGATCTGGAAGACGTTCTCGCTTCCAGCCGTCCAATGATACTGGCGGCTGGCCCGCCAAGACCTAAGCAACCCCCATCCGCCTATGCAATAGAGGATCAACCTCGACGTCCCCTCTCCTACCACGAACTCCTGATCCCCTATCCAGAGGCAGGGCCGCTGGCGATACTTGAGACCCTCAGTGGTGACATACCCTGGCGAGAGTTCCACCAAAGCCCCTCGACGCACCGCTGCGTAAGAGCCCTGGCCTATGTTCGTTAGGGCACCATCTGAATTGTCCAACTCTATCACCGCTCCATCCTCGCCCCATCCATCCCTGGCTCTGTACCTCACCACTCGCGAGGAGAGATCAACAGAAGCCGCCCCGGAGACCGAGGCTCGCTGGGCGAAGTTGGCCCCTATGAGATAGATATACTGGCTGGGGGAGTCATAGGCCAAGGCGGCCCCATAGGAAGTGGAAAGGTCGAAGGGGGCTGGCTCTGTCCAATAAGAGGAGATGAAATCGGAACCTTGCGCCGTCCTCATGAGATGCAGCCGCTCATACCCTCCCGAACCGGTATAAGAGCCTACGAAGGCGGCTCGATAGACATCCAAGTACCTGATGGTGGGATAACCATACTGGAAAGGGAGATCGGCATCGGCTTTCTCTAGAACGTTCAGGGCGCTCCAGGTGCCAGCGACCACATCCACCCCGTCTCCATAGACGACAGACCAGAGCCTCCAGGGGTACCCCTCCGCATCATCTCGCCCCGTGATCAGCATCTCATAGTCGCGCTCCCGGACCACAGCCAGCGCCTGTATGAGATATTTGCCCCCCTTGTCCCAAGTAGAAGGGCTGCCCCAACTACCCCCGCTCCTTTTCACCACCTTGACTACCGAATCGGCCCCGCCTCCTTGTGGGTCTACCCCATAGAAGAGGATCGGCTCCCCATCTGTCTGCACCTCGCCGGCCAGAGCCTTCACCTGAGCGCCGCTCCCCTCCTGGGCCACCTGCACCTCTCCGGAGAAGGAGGCCCCATAATCCGAGGATTCCATCACTTTGATGGTCCGACTGTCGGGGTCCACGAAGAAAAGAAAGACCGAAGCATCGGCTCGGTCGGCCGCTAGAGCGACCTGGGCGCTGTCGGAAACGCCCTTCACATAGGTCCAAGAGGTCCATTGACTGGTCTGAGTGGGGTCGGTCACCCTCTGACGGTACAGGTTACCGTTTGAGGGGTCCACCCGGGCCCGCACCAGTGACCCATCGGCCGCCTGTACAGCGCAATTGGGCCCCTGGGGCTCCGAACCGGAATATAAAGATGTCCAGTCGAGGCGCACATCTAGCGCCTGGTAGTCCCGAACGAGCAACCGTACCGCCGGCTGAACCCGGCTCTGCTTCTGGGCCTCCAGTAGGGCCGAGGATAGGTATCTCATCTTTTCCCCCTTGACTTCTTATCCTTTGTGCTATACAATATTTTTATAATGGCCAGTATCCCACCTAGACCGCTAGTCGCACCTTTCCTCGCCTCTGTCGCCTTAGAGATTCCCAGCGATCTGGGCACGGTATGGCTCCTCATCGCCCTGGTCGCCTATGTCATCGTCACCCTCGCGCTCCTCTTCATCCTCTGGCGACTCTACAGACAGGAGGTTACCGCCCTCCGATCCCGCCTAGAGGAGAAGGAAAAGACGGCCCAGGAAGCCCTCGCCGCTTTGGAGGAGGAGAGGCAGCGTCTTCGCCAAGTGCTACAGGAGGCCGGTCTGACCGCCGGTCTCCCTACTGACCAAACACTGGACCTGGAAGCGGTGAAGGTTGAGCCAGAGACCAGGGAGACGCTGGCTAGCATCATCTCCCGCATCAATGGACTTGAGATAGCCATCCCCCAGGCGCTCCCTCCAAACACCCCTGATCTTATCAAGATGGGCAACACCTTCTTCCTCCTGGGCCAGTTCGAAAAGGCGATCGGGAAGTACACGGAAGTCATCCTCAAGGACCCCCACGCCTCTAAGGCCTATTACAACCGGGGGCTTGCCTACTCTAACCTGGGGCGGAACGAGGCCGCCATCCAGGACTTCGACAAAGCCATCGAGTTAGACCCCTCCGACCCCAAGGCCTACGCCAACCGGGGCACCGCTTACGGCGGCCTGGGCGAGATGGAGAAAGAGATTGAAGACTACACTCAAGCCCTCGAACTCGACCCCACCTACTCCACCGCCTACTACAACCGCGGTATAGCCTACACCACCCTGAGCCTCTACGAGGCGGCCATCAAAGATTTCACCAAACTGATAGAACTCGACCCCTGGGACGCCCGGGCCTACCTCAACCGGGGGGTGGCTCTGGGCTTCCTGGAGCAGTACCAGGAGGAGGTCGAAGATTACGTTAAAGCCATCGTACTCAATCCCACCGATCCTGCCACCTACTACAACCTAGGAGTGGCCTACGCCAATCTGGGCAATTTCACGGCGGCCATCGAGGAGTTCGACAAAGCCCTGGAGTTGAACCCCGACGACCCTCGGGCCCACTACAACCGCGGCTTGGCCTACTTCAACCTCACCCTCTACGAGAAGGCCCTCCAGGACTACCAGCGAGCCGCTGACCTGGCCCCCGAAGACCCAAAACCTCGGTACGGACTGGCCACCACCTACTCCCTTCTGGGTGATGTCCCCGCGGCCATTGACGCCCTGGCCCAGACCCTAGAACTGGCCCCCGACTATGGCTTCACCGCCCTCACCGACGAAGCCTTCCACAACATCCGAGATAACCCAGCGTTCATAGCCCTCGTGGGGGGATAGGCGCACGCTTATCCGCTTCAAGAACGTACATATCACCCACATACCATCAGCGCCCTCATTGCTGTTCGGCGTCATTTTATGTACAATTGATAAGATGATAAATCTGCGCGACCTTTCCCTTGATAGGCTTCTTCCGTATCTGATACGCCTCGCTGAGTTGGCCGGTTTGGCAATTCTTCTTTGGACTGGACTAAAGAAAGTTATCGGATACTTCCTGTCCAGACGTCGGGAACTCCTGGCGCATCGACCTGCCTTTCCGTTTCTCCCAATAAGTGATTCTACCCAAGTGCTTCCTGCTATTCTTCCCGGCGAGGGGCCACTTGCCGACCATGCCATACCTTACCAGCGAAGAGTGGCTGACCGCGACATCCAACACGAGCTTCGCACGCACTTGGCCAGCCAACGATACCTCTTGGCTTGCGGCAAGCGAGGCTCGGGCAAGACGCGTGAGGCTGCTATGCTCGCAAAGGCGCTGTGCGACGAAGGCGCCACAGTGCTGGTTCTGCCTCACGAAGCCTGGCTAGACGTACCCAAGGAATATCCAGACGGCTTGCCAGTCAAGAACCTTCTCTTCTTCATCGACAACCTAAATTTCCATTGCTCTAAGCAGGCTCTGACGCCGCTGGCCGAAAAGGTGCATTTTGCTCCTCAGCCTACATTCCAGCAAAGGCTCCAACAAACGCTCGATTGGTTCGAGCAGGCCTGCGGAGAGCGCGAGATTCGTGTGGTTGCTACTGCTTGTAACGAAGCCGACGAATGGGCCAAATTGCAATACAACGAAGAGGACCCGCTTTGGAGCCGGTTCACGCTATTCGAGCTGCCTCCTCCGGAAGACGAGGCCGTCACCGCACTGCTTGCTGACCTGACCGATACCCTAGACATTGCTTGCGATCCCAGCGAATTTCCAGCGATGGCGGCTTGCAACGATCAAACGATGGCAAACGTCATCACAAATTTGCGGCTCGCGGCAAGCCGTGGCCATCTAACCCTGGACGACTATCGCCCCACACTAGAAGGTGGCTACGAAGAATGCTACTTGCGGGCGCAGACTCTCGGCCCCGCTGTAGAGCCTATCTATGATGCCTTAGAAGTCATGCAAGACATTGGCATCGTGCCTCACAGACATCTGGTCATCCCCTTAGCCACACGCCTTTGGGGAGGCAACTTTTTCCAACGCTTAGGCCGCCGTTATCACATAGCCCGCACGTTAGACCAACTGCTAACACGCAAGATCCTCCCTGCCCGCAATAGCGTGGTTGCACCAAGGGATGGCCAGCTCGAGGGCCGAGGTCGGAAACTAGATCGCCCATTTCCCCTGGACATCTTGTCCAAGATCATCATAGACGCAAGCCGTCGGAGGCGTGACCCCCTCACTGAGTCGCTACAGGCCCTTGCTCTCCACGCTCGCTCAACCGACAACTCTCGAGTGGCAGTCAGAGCCGCCACGCGGCTCCTACAAGTAACGCCGGGCGACCCGCTAGCCCTGTTGCTCCGGGCCGACTGCCAACTTGCTCTCAACGCACCAAATCTTTCTTTAGCCGACGCTGACATGGTTCTCGCGTCCGACGCTGCCCCACACCTCCTCACGGAAGGGCATTGCGTTCGAGGTCGCGCCCTCGCCCAAATGGATCGCAATAGCGAAGCCCTCGCGGAGCTTTCCACCGTGCTGGAGAGGGAACCCGAACATCTATCGGCCTACCTAAATCGTGCCACTGTGCTCGTACGGCTGGACCGTCCCCATTCGGCCCTCCGAGACCTCAACAAGGCGATCTCGGCCCAAGATAACTGGGCAGAGGCTCTCTATGCGCGTGCTGCCGTCCGTCACAAACTGGGGCACTACCGCGCGGCCCTCCGGGATCTGAACCAGGTTATCTCTCTCAAACCAGATCTTGCGATAGCGTATGTCAACCGTGGCGCAATCTATGGCGAATTGGGGGAGCATGACAAAACCATCCAAGACGCCGATAAGGCCATCTCTCTGCAACCCGATCTAGCGGAAGCCTACTTTACACGGGCTGAGGCTCATTACAACTTGGAGCAATACCAGCGTGCTCTCCAAGACCTTGATAACGCTATCTCCCTGAAACCCGATTGGACGGAGGCTTTTTTCGATCGCGCCATGGCCCTGCGCCGACTCGGCCGCCCGCAAGAGGCCATTACCGACCTTACTAGCGCGATCAAGCTCGACCCAAAACTGACGGAGGGTTATTGTATCAGGGGGCAACTGGTCTCCGACCCGCGCCACGCTATCTGGAACTTCAACCGAGTCATCGAACTAGACCCAAACCATGTTTCCGCTTACGCTAATCGGGCTATTTGTCTCGCCAAACTCGGAAAATACGCTGATGCCCTCGTCGACTGTGAAAAATCGATTCAGCTGGACCCTACCGATGCGCACCCCTACTACAATCTTGCTTGCATCCACTCTTTAACCGGCCGGACCGCCGAAGCATTCGAGGCCTTGAGCCAGGCCATAGACCTCGATGCCAAGTACCGTGAAGATGCGAAGACCGATTCTGACTTCGACAACATCCGCGAGGATCCCCGCTTCAAAGAACTGGTCGGTGAATAGCCTGGAGGGGAGGCCCTTGTGGCCTCCCGATAACGGGCGGGGGCAAGCCCCGCCCCTACACCGCACCCTCCTTCCCCTTCTTCACCACCTTGTCTATCCATCTCAAGCCCCTCATAACCCGCACGACCTCTTCGTCCCGCAAGTCCTTAGCCTCCATCCCCCGCAGGAAGCGCTCGAATATTATGTCAAACTCCTGGGGCGTCAGGAGCATCCACACCCCGCCCCCGCTCTTCTCCACTTCATAAGCCTGCACCATCCTTCAACCACCTAACCTTAACCCAAATCTACCCTTTATCCTCGCAGTCGGATTTAGGTTGCTATGAGTTGACAAACGCAATATATTGATGTATAATATGTTTTAGATAGTTAATATGTTTTACATATTGGATATTGTATGGTCAGCCAAGATGAAATGGCGTTAATAGATAGCGTAGAATAGGATAGGTATAAGCACCCTCTCGTCCCCAAGGATGAGTGGTACTTTTCTCTTTTGGACCTCACCCCTGCCCAGCAGGGAGTCTAGGGCTGTCCTGCGGGGGTAGACGGGGCTCCCCCTGATCGGTGAAGATGTCATAGATGAGCCCCGCCCCGCCGCCGATGAGGAGCGCCGTCAAGAGCACTCCCAGCCGGTAGTCCAAGACCATCCCCGCCTCAGCCAGGAGGTCCAGCCTCGCCGCCAGCCCCAGAAGCAGCCCCGTCAGCCCAGAGACATATCGGAGCCAAGTCCGATCCCACCCCCGCCAGTCGAAGATGGGCGCTACGAACCACTCCACTATCTTGGTGTTTATCAAAGCCAAGAAAGCCACCCGCAAAAACAGCATCCCCTCCGACATCTGCATCCTTCACCTCCTCTTTCGGCTGGTGCCGAGCTAGAATCCGCTTCTGTCTATCTCCTCCAAAGGGTCGCCCCTCTCGATGATGAAAGAGTCGCTGGGTCTAGCCCAGGGCAGGCCATCCAACTCGGCGACCAGGGCCGCGGAGATGACCCGGTCATCGTGGACGGTCACCCCCTCCACGACCACGCCATCGGGCACCGCCCACTTCATCCTCTTCTCCTCGGAGACCTCGTACTCCACCGCCTCCACCTCCCTCCAGAACCCCGCCCAATCCTCGCTTCCGTCATCAGCGAAATATTTGAACCGCCCCGTCTCCACCACGGAGAGGAACGCCCACCCCAGGTCGCTCTTCCGCCTGGGCGGCGAGAACTGGAAGGGGATCACCTTATGGCCGAAGGCCCGGGGCGACGAGAGAAAGGAGACCAGCCCCGCTCCCACCCCCGAGGCGTCAGCCACGACCCAGCGGACGCCCCAGTGGCGGAAATAGGCTACCAGTTTCCCATAGAGCATCGTATGCCGCGTCCCCGTGTCATAGAAGACATCCACCACCCGATAGGTGGGCGCTCCCAGGAGCGGATCCCCAACGGTGGAAAGATCAACCTCAAAGATGGTGGCGCAGGTCGAGTCCTTGCGCGGCTTTTGCATCCGCAACTCCTCCCCCGTCATCTCCTCATCCTCCCCGGCTACGTCCAGGGTGGCGGCGTATATCTTTCCCTCGGTGGGCACGTGTTGCCGTGGGTGTTCCCCCTGCATCAGCGCCCGTCTCCTCTCGTCGAAGAGCCCCCCGTGAGCGTCTATCTCCTCCAAGAAGTATTGAGTCCTGATGAGGGGATGCTGCCGGCCCTTCCGCGATATCTCCTTCTTCACGTACTCCCCATAATCCGGGTTCTCTTCTGTCGCCTTTTCCCAGGGGACACAAAAGACCCGCTTCACCCCGTCCCTCGCCTCCTCCCTTTCGAGTTCCCGCATCACTTTGGCCAAGAGCGTCTTCTTCGTCCACACCGTTCCGTAGAAGACCCGGGTGGCGTTAGTGGAAGCGGCCATAGGGGCGAAATCCTTCTGCCACTTCTCCTCCGAGACATCTTGCGCCTCATCGCACTCCAAAAGCAGGCTAGCCGTAGCCCCACCACCCGAGCCCGCCTATCGGCGGAGAGGAAAACACACCCTGCCTTACCTACGAAGATCATGTACCCTTCCCTCCCCCGCCACTTCCCCCTGTTCCACTCGTTCTCCAAAGTGGACTCCAAGCGCAACTTGGAGTTAATGAGTTGGGGCCGGTAGGTGGGCGCCACCTTCACTATGAACCCTCCAGCCCGCTGGAAGAGGTTCAAAAGATAAGCCTCTAGTTGCGCCGAGAGTTCGTTCTTCCCCGCCTGGCGGCTCATCACCACGGCAAAAGTGCGCCCCTTCCGGTTGAGGACCGAGTCCAATATGGCCCTGGCCGGCTCCAACTGATAACTCCGCAGTTCTTTTCGCACCACCAATCGGCTGAAGAGCCGGATGTCGGAGAGGAGGCGCTTGGCTACTCTCACCTGCCAGGACACTGTCAGATGCCGCCCTCCACCTCCCAAGGTCCCACCCGGGCGTCCTCGGCCGTGGCCTCCCGCTCCCGCATGAAGTCCAGCCCAGCCCTGAACTCCAAGAGCCGCTCGTTACCCCACTTTCGCCAATGCTCCGGCGTCTCCTGGGAGACGCCCACCGTCCCTATCGCCGTCCGCGCCTTCTCTAAGGCTGCATAGGCGGTAGCCCCCAAGATGATCACTTCCTCATCGTCCGCGGGGACCGTAGTATCCGTGGCTCCCTCCAGCCCGTCGATGGTCTGCTTCTTGAAGTAGTAAAGCCGGATCACATCGCCTGACTGGGGCTCATCTTCCGTCTGAAGATATAGCGTATCCGCCCAGACGCGGAACTTCACCCAGTTGGGGGGATACTCTGGCTCTGCGGCGGTGTAGGGCCACCAGACCATGGCCATGCGGAGGAGCCCCGAGACCCCCGAGAGGTCGAACTCCCGCGTCTCGGAAGTGACATCTATGGTGGTCGCGGCTCGCAGGGGGTTAACCTTGGAGTATTCGACCAGAGCCCGGGTGATGGCCCGGTCTATCTCGTCCGTGGACCAGATGGCGTTCCCCGCATCGTCCAGGTCCGCTTCCACGTTGTCACGCATCGTTGCTAGATTCATACTTCCACCTCTTGTCCTTGCCCTCCTAAGACCCCTTCATGGGGGACGTCTTCAGCAGGAGCAGCAGGGACCTAGAGCAACCGTACATGCTGTTGCTGCCCTGCCTCCCCTAGTGCAGCCACCACCTTGACAAAGAAAAGAACCATATAGGGCTGTGCCTACCCTACAAATAGACCACCGTGACTTCCGGCCCCGTGCCTGAAAGGTCGGCATAGCAACCCTTGGCGAAGGCGTAGGGCAAAGCCGGCGTGAAGATTGCGCTCTCATTGGCCGCCGCCTTCAGGGTGCATAGTATCGTCCCCAAGGCCGCTGTGTTGTCGTAGAGGACAACCGTCGCCGCGTCCGTGCCCCCGCTGAGGGCCACCGCTACCAAGGCCCCTGGCCCGCTCTTCACCGCTCCATCAGCCGTCAGCGTCTTGTGTGCTGCTATTTGCATCTCTACCTCCTTGTATCTTCTACTGGATTTGACCTACCAGCCCTGAACTCTTTTGTTGACAAAAAGCCTTTTTTCTACTAACCTTGCTTGTGAGTTATGCTTAGGCCTTGAGCCATCCCAACTCAAGGGGATGGCTCCTAATCTATGAGGAGGTGTTAGATGGCGTATTATGTAACCCCGGAAACCTTGGACCAGAAATCCAAAGAGTGGCAGGTGGCCATAGCCCCCTACAACACGCACAAGATGGAGTTGAACGTAGAGGCTTCGGCCCTCTTGGTGATCGACATGCAGAGGTTCTTCCTGGACCCCAAGAGTCACACCTTCACCGAGGGAGGCCTGGCTATCATCCCTCGTCTCCAGCAACTCATCGCTGCCTTCCGCGAGGCGGAACGGCCGGTGATATACGCCGCCCACGTCCATCACCCAGATAGGATCGATGTGGGTCTTATGGGGTGGTGGTGGGAAGGGATGTGCGTCGAGGGAACAGAGGAAGCCAAAGTGCACCCGGCCCTCTCCCCCCTGCCCAAAGAAAAGGTCGTCTACAAACATCGCTACAGCGCCTTCTACAACACCGACCTAGAGACGATCCTCCGTTGCCTAAAAGTGGAAGACCTGGTCCTCACCGGAATAATGACCAACCTCTGCTGCGAATCCACCGCCCGGGACGCCTACTTCCGCGACTATCGACTCTTCTTTCTCCTCGACGCCACCGGCTCCATCAACGAAGAACTCCATCTAGCCTCGCTGAAGAACCTGGCCCTGGGCTTTGCCTATGTGACCGAGACGAAGGAGATCCTAGAGGCCCTGCGAGCGACACACCACAGCCCTGAATAGGGAGACCCAGTACCAGCATCGGTCCCTTCATTCTCTGGTTAACCCGTGACCTCTTTGGCGGGGCACGGCGCAGTGAGCGCCGCGCTCCGCCACCCCAGAGGAAAGGAGAGTCCCCTTCCTACGCTACGTTGTTCTTGTGCAGAGCCCGGTAATCCCCGATCCCCACAGCCACGATGAAGCGGCACTTGATCCGCATCTCATCGTTGGTGAACATCGACCCCACCGTAGGCTCATCGGCGATGAAGAGTTCCGGCTCCTTCCCGAACCGGTAGCCGATGCAGGCTCCCTCCACCTCCGAGGGGTCACAGGCCGCCGCCCAGTCGTTGGCGTCCGTCCACTCCGGCACCACAATTACCTCCGCCGAGCCCCGCCGGACGTTAGCCTCGTTATTGGCCGTCCCCGGCTCCCCCTCGGAGAGCATGATCTGCAAGGCGGTCTTCTCCAACTCGATGGGCACCAAGAGGCACTTGGGCCTGACCCCCAGCCGCTTGTTGCTGGTGGGCTCGGTCTGCTTGTAGACCGCCTGGATGACGGTATCCCACTCGGAAGCCGAGAGCGCCGCCGTGCGCAGATTGCCATGGTTGGTGGCATCGAAGAGGTTGTACCCGTCCGAGAGCACCGGGCCCGTCCCTGCACTGTCGGTGAAGAGGTTGCTCACCAACTGAGAGAGCGTCCGCCAGGCTGCCTGTCCCAACTCCCGCGGGATCCTTCGGACGGCCCCCACATCGTCCCGGTCTATCACCTCCAGGGTGATGCCGAGATAGCCCCCCTTCTTGACAAAGGAAGAGGTCTCCTCATTGTCGCTCCAGGAGAGTTCGGTGTAGGCTGCCCCCTCGTTCACCGTGGGCAGATCCCCGATGCCCCCCGTCTTGATCCAGGTGACATCGTTGAGGGTGGGGAACTCCTCCTCATAGGCGATAGGCGCCCACCACTTGGGCCGAGCGTTGTAAGCCCTAAGCAGCGCCTTGTTAAGCGCATTCTTTACCACCGAAGTCATGGTGCTGGTGGTGACGTTAGCCAACTGCACCCTATCGGGGAAGAAGCGGCCATAAAAGTCCCAGTCCCCGCTGAGCAGGAGATAGAGTTCGCGGATACCCGAAAGCCTCGGGATATCGCTATGCGCCTCTGGGATAGGCACTCCAAACAGCCGCTCGGCCGCCAACTGGATCCGATCCAAACTGTCCCACACCCCTCCCACCACCGGATGCGTCGGTTCTCCAAGTCCTTTGATCACTTCATCCTCCACTAACTTAGCCAGGAGGTTCTCCTGACCTTTGATAGCCTCATTCAACTCCTCCACGGTGAAGATCCGCCCTTCGTATCGGCCGCTGATCTCCTCCTTGATGGCGGCCGGAAGGTCCGAGGCGTTGAGGCTGGCCCGCAAGAGATGGGCACATTGTGCTCGTTCCATCTCCTCCCATCGGGCTCGGACCTCCTCGTGGGGAGAGGACTCCGATTTCCCCTCCATTGCCGCCATCTCATCTCTATCACTCATCTCGTCACCTCCTCTTTCATCTATGGCCAAGACGCTATTCAGCACCCTCTCGAAGGCTCCCCCCGCTGCGGGGTCGAAGACCACATCCACGCTCAAGACCTTGCCTATCTTCTCCGCGATATATTGTTCATGGTTGCGGTGGGCCTTCACCAGCATGTCGGCCGAGAGCCCCACTCGAGGGACGGGGAGTCCCGCCTCCCGGTCAGCGATGATCTGGTCCAACATCCGGGTAAGCCAGTCGGCGGAGTCAAGAACCCGGTACTCCCCCAAGAGGGCTCCCTTTTCGAACCGCACCTTGCCGATGGTCCCCACCACATCCCGCACCGAGGGGTGCTGCATATACCGCCTGTGGTCCACTAGGCTGGTTACCCCCTCCCAGAGGGGCACAGAACCCCTGAGCACCTGGGGAGGGAAGACCCAGCCGTGCAGCGTCTCTCCGGCCCGGATGAGGGTCACCTCATACGCCCGGCCATCTCCTGCGGCCGGTTCCAGGGCTGCCGCCAACTGCAAACGATGTCTATCTTCCACTTCTCACCACCTCCTCCTTTGGCTTCTGCCAGGTACGCTTTTTGCCCCCCGGCCCCTCGATGACCACCACCCGGTCATCATAGATCTTGAAGGCGAGGACATCTTGGGGGGCTACCCCCAACGCTTTGAGCGCTGGCTTCAACTCCGGCGGGCCACCCACTCCCCTGGCCGTCTTGGAGTGCGACTTCCGCTCCCCGTGTGTCTTAGCCATATGTATGGCCAGCGCTCTTGCGCTACCGAACTCCCTCCCGCAGCCACTCCTCGGACATCTGTAACCCATCTTCCACCTCCTTTCCCCAAGGGACCTACTTTGGTAACTCCTCTAAAAGGGCGTTAATATCCACCTTCTGCCCCGCGAACTTGTAGATCATCTCCATAGCCAGCCGGTCGGTGATCCAACCTTGCTCCTTCATAGCCACCAAGGCTTTCACCACCTCCGCCACCGCCTTGGCTAAGGCCTCGCTATCCTCCTCGGCCACCCTCTGTGTCTGATAAGAGAGCCGCAAATCGCCTCCCCTGGGCACAGGCAGCCTCCCCAGATGCTGCGCCCGCGCTATGACCCGGCTCACCACATCCAGGAGCATCTGGCAGAAGAAAAGTTGCCGGTGCTCGTAGTGGCGCCAGGTGGGCCCGCCCATCTCCGCGGCCGTGGCCCGGGTGGCGCTCTCCCCCTCGGCCAGGAAGTGGAGCGGTATCCCCGCTCCAGCAGCCACCATGAGCCGTAACGCCTTCCCGTCATCCCTCGCCTCGTGGGCCTCTATCCGGGGCTGAACGGTCTCCCAGGTCTCGTTCTCATCGGTAACGATGATGCTCCCCGGCTCTGGGGCCTTAGCATACTGAGTTCTCTTCCCCGCCAGGTCTCCCCCCACCGCTCCCTTCACCGTCACCTTCCAGAGGAAGGCGTTGCGGAAGCGGTTCACCCGCACCCGATCCTCCAGCCACTCCTTGTATCTCCGCAGCCAGGGGAGTAAGGGCGCTAGGTCGCCCTGTCCTCGTACCGCTCCCACCGGGCGGTTAATGGCGTAATGCAACACCTCTGGCCCCTCGATATCCTCCGCCGACCACCACCGCCCCCCTGTCTTCGCCGTCACCTCGTGATACCGGAGTTCCCTCTCTAGGTCGTTCTCGTCGGTCTCGATCTGGTCTATCTTGGCCGCCGGTATCTGGCGCACATAACTCATCCCGTCGGCGGGGTTGGTCTGAAGCACGATGAAGAGTTCCCCCGCCCGGGTCAACTCGTCACACCAGCGGTAGAGGCGGAGGGGCACCCGGTTCTTCCCATGGTTCCAGAAAGCCTGAATGAAGTCGTCGAGGTAGCCTATCTCCGAGGAGACGGTTATCCCGTTCCCCACCACATAATCGGTGGTGAGCCCCACGATGCGAAAGGCCAAGGGGTTCGTCCGCCAGGCCTCCAAAGAGTCGGCGAAATCATCGACCAGTTCATACCAGGGTTTATCCTGGGGCCCCGCCACCCCCGAGACCTGCCTCCACCACCTATCATCGACCACCTTCACCGCGGCCTCTACCCGCCGCTCGATGACATCGTCAAAAAGAAACCCCGCCAATCGCTCTCGAAAATCCATCGAACCCTCCCTACATCACCCCCATCCTCCGCAGGGCCATGTCCAAGACAAGCCCTACCAGGATGAGAAAGACGGAAACGTAAACCCCTCTCAGGGTCTTCTTTATCTCTTCTAGATCCTCTCGCATATCCTTCACCTCGTCCCCCAGGAGCATCCCATAGATGCAGCCCGGCTTCTGGTCTATGGTCAGGCCCTTCTGCCGCTTAGCGCGATTGTAGCGGCGTATAGCCTCCCTCAGTCTCTCCTCTCCCAAACCTAAAGACATCTCATGCCTCACAACTCTATCCCCAACTCCGTGCTCAACTCATCCAGCGCCTGAGCGAAGGCCGCCGCCAACCCATCGGCGGCCTCGCCGGAGAGGGCCCGCTTCGCTTTCAGCGCTGAGACCAGCGACCGAACCCCCCTCTCCACCAGAGGAAGAGCCTTGCTGGGGTCCTCCTCTCGATCCAATACCCTCCCAATAAGCACCTTGAGCACCTCGATCACATCGTCGAGGGTGAATTCATTCGAGGAGGCCACCTCCTCTATCTCCCGAACCTCTTCCTCGGTAAAGAAGCGCCGATAGAGGCCCCGCTTACGGAGATGGGCGTAGCAGAGTTCCTCGCCCCTCATAGCCCAGGCTTTGCAGCCGGGCTTGGCGCACCTCTTACTCTCTCTATCCTTGGCCATCTGTGGCCTCCTCAAACCGTTTCCCCTTCACCACCCACTCGGCAAGCACCCCGAAAGCCAACCCATAAGCCCAACTCAGGAGAACCGATACCGCTAACCTAGACATAGAGATCGCCACCCCCTACCAGAAATGAAAAGCGCGAGAACCCTTACGGGCTCCCGCGCGGGATTCGCTCTGGGAGCAGATACCCCCAAAAAGGGGCTATTGAATTCCCAACCTACTCTCTGATATAAAGGACGTACCTATCTTCCTTGCGGGCCACCTCTACTTCCACCTCGGCGGGCAACTCTTCCAAGAAAGCCAAGAGCCTCTCCAAAGAGGTGAAGACCCGCGTCCTCTCTGACTTCAACTGCGAAGGCGCCCGCACCGCCCTCTCGTGAACCCCCAACTCCCGCACCCTAGCCAAAAACCCCTCATCAATCATGCGACCTTCCTACAGGATGGTGTGATCGTCCTAAAGGACACTGAGATCCTTGGCTCAGTGTTGGCACACCATCGTTGGCTGACCACCACCCTATTAGCACATTTGTTCTAATTATACCACAGATTCCCCGCTTGTCAAGGGGTAGAACAAAACTTTAACCAAATCTTAACCAAATGGCGCTGGGCAAGGCCAATTTTAAGGTTTGGTGAAGGCAGACCTATTGACAAAGACATCGTAGCGTGTTATACTGTATTTAGATACTTAAACCGGAGGGGTACCTAACACTAACGCCCACCAAACTCGCATTGAGTATATAGTTTTCCTCCGCACAGGGTGGTGGACTTGTCTTGCTTGTCCTAGCTGGTTTAGGCCAGGGCCCGCCCTGGTAATTGTCGGGCCAAGGGCTGGGGTTGGCCAGGAAAGGGGGAAGTGACTCGTGTAACAAGCGCCGATCGTTGTCGCTACAGCAGCGGATGATTAGCGCTTTTCTTTTCCAAAAACGAATACGATCCCGGAAGCCATGAACTGGGGGTTGTAGAGTGGTCACTTGGCCCCGCACAGAAGTGGGACAAGACCCCCAGGGAGCCAATAGTGAAACCGGCCGGAACCAACACAAACGCTAGGGTCGGATTTGAAATCCGACCCAGCAAAGGTGAGGTAGGCCGGTTTTTAAGTGGGTTACAAACCAAAAAGTGGCCCCGGCCAGTGGCGGCTGACCGAGACCATGCACGCGGGGTGCATAGCACCCTTTGTGCACGCTTATTGTATCCTTAGAGGTCAAATTTGTCAAGAACACACCGAGAATTCGAGAAGGGAGGTGAGGTCCAGCGGGGATATGCTCTTTTGACTGTTGACTTCTTAGAACTCAAAGGAGAGGAAGAGATGAAAAAGTGGATACCTGTAGTGCTAGTTGCGGCTCTGCTCTTGGCGGCGCTGCCGCTTGGCGCGTTCGCTCATAGCGAAGGTAATCCCCACGTAGTGACACTTCTTGCAGGTCAGGACATCGACGCGGGCACAGTCTCCGTGTGGAACGACGGGGACAACCTCTTCGTGAAGTTCGAAACCAGCGCCGGCTGGGTGATGACCGAGACACACCTGGCCGTCGCCACCGACCCCAATGACATCCCTCAGAAGAATGGCAACCCCATCCCTGGTCGGTTCACCTACAAGCACGAAGACCTTGGCGGAGTGACTGAGGACCCGTACACGATACCGTTGAGTGAGATCGGGGCAGGGCCTGACGGCACGGTCTACATCGCTGCGCACGCCGCGCTCTTGCTGATCATCGGCGATGGTTGCGGCTCGCCCCAGTGGGCAAGTACGGTCATGAACTCCGTCCAAGGAACCCTGGTAGGCGGTGGACCGGTAACCGACCCCGCGCGAACAGACTCCAATGCGGCCCTCGGCGCGCCTGATGCATCAACTAGCCCGCCTGCGACGGGCTTTTACAGCCTGGGCTTCGTGTCGGACAGTGATGGGTACATCGTCCTGGGCTTCGACTATCCCGTTTACAACGGCCCCGGTGACGACATCGTGGCTTACGAGGTCACCTGGGGACGGCCTGGCTACCCCGACGAAGTGGCGGATGTCTCTGTCGTCGCCGATGGCACAGAGCAGTACGCCGGGACGGTCACCAACCACGACGACGGTGGTGTTGGCACCGTCTCTATCCCAGATGACTCACTCTGCGTCGACGCGGTGAAACTGGTCGACGCCACAGATCCGCTTCTCTTTGGCCAGCCAGATGCTGACGGCTATGACCTCGACTCTGTCGGAGCCTGCTACCTGTGTGCGGCGGACGAGACCGCCTGGGCTAAAGGCCCCGACTTCCCCGGCGCTAACTGGGCCACCTACTTCACCTACAAAGTGCAGTGCACCAATGTGCCGGAAGTGATCAACGGCGGCTTTGAAGCACCGGTCGTCACTACTAGCCAGGGTTGGAACATCTACGACTCTGGGACTCCGGACCTGGGCTGGACGGTGGAGTGGTATGACGGCGACACCAGCTATGATACCTCGACGAGACCGGAGCCCGCCCACCTCGAGCTGCATAAGAGCGGCACGGTCGTGTCCTCCTATGAGGGCGACCAGTACGCAGAGCTGGACACCGACTGGGACGGCCCCGGCGGTGGTCTGAACGGCGAACCGGCCTCCGTCAAGATCTACCAGGACCTCGATACGTGTCCCGGCGAGCAGTACACCCTCACCTATGCATGGAGCCCCCGCGGTGGGTACCTAAGCAAGCTGGAGGTGTACTGGGGCGGGGAGTTGGTCAATAGCCATGAGGAGGGTAGCACATCGGGTTGGACCCTTGCGACCTTGCCGGTCGAGGCAGATGAACTGACTGAGCGGCTGCAGTTCGTGGAGACTGGGCCCGCGGATTCCTTTGGTATGTTCCTCGATGCCGTGAGCGTCACGCCGTGCGACGGATTCTGTCCGTAGATCGCAGGACGGAACCGCTCGATCCGCGCAACCAATTGAATACACGGAGGGAGTGGGGCGCACAGCCCCGCCCCACTCTGGCCTTGTGTGGTGGCACGATAATTCGCGCTTGGGCTCGCTGGGCGCAACCCAGCGAGCCCGCGCCAACCCATAACGAAGGGCTTGTCCTGGCTGGTTTAGGCCAGGGGCATCTCTGGGCCAGGGCCTGTCCCGTGAAACTCTGCTATCCTACAGGATGGTGAGCCCAAGCCGAGAAGCCGTATCTATTCCGCTATCTTTCGTGGCGTCAGATGTAGGGGAGGCCCTTGTGGCCTCCCGCAAATATTGGGAGGGGGTAAACCCCTCCCCTACAACATCCCCCGTAGCGTCGCCCTTTAGGGCGACTTTCCCCTGACGGACACCATAGGTCTAACTACCTCCAAAGACCGGTAAGGAAGGCATCTCCCACCGCATAGGCCACAAGCCGTATCTATTCCGCCATTTTTACGGTATAATATAAGAGAAAACCCGCTCCGGCGCTCTCTGCACCAACCTTAGGAGGAACAAATGAAGAAGAGACTTCTCCTGGTCGCCCTGATATGTGGCCTCTTGATAACCCTCTTCCCCTTTGGGCCTGCGGCCGCCGCTGCCCCCAGCCGTGCCACGCTTCCCGACGACCCGCCCCCGCCTGAGTGCAACCCCAGGGCCATCTTCCTCGCCGACTTGATGGGCGAAGATGTAACGTGCCAAGACCTCATGGATTACCAAGAGAGCGGGGTAGGCTTCGGCGTGATTATGAAAGCCTACTTCCTGAGCACGCTCTTCGGTCTCGATTGGGAGAACCTAGTTGAAAGGCATACCAGCGAGGAAGGCCTCGGCTGGGGCCAGATTATGAAGGCCTACCTCCTGGCTAGTGTGCTGGGGGACGTCACCGGGGAAGAGTTGCTGGACTTGCGTGCAGAGGGAAAGGGTTGGGGAGAGATACTCCAAGAACAAGGCCTGGGGCCAGGAAAGCCGCCTTGGGCCGGTCAAGGCAAACCCCCCTGGGCTGGCCCAAAGCCCTGGGCGAAGGGGCGCGGCAAGCCCTCTTGGGCTGGCCCCCATAAACCCTTGGAATAGAGTGCCCGGCCAGCCCCACTGACCACCCTTCTCGCGAACAGATCTAGCATCGTAGGGCAGGTTTCTTACCTGCCCTTCACCCTGTGGGCCGCTTCTTTTTGCGTCTCCCCCGAAACTCTGCTAAGATGATGGCTGCTTTCGTGGCGTCAGCCTGCCCTGGCGATGGTAGGCCGGGGAAGGCAACTTCTGACAGCACAGAAGGAGAGGCTTAGGTGAAATCGATTAAACGACAACTCATTTGGGCCTTAGCGACCCTTTCCTTGCTCACCGGATGTGAGTCCCTGGGGGACTTGGGCAAGGGCCTGGGCGACCTGTTTCCTACAGGATGGTGAGATCGTTGGCTCACCATAAGGGGTTCACCGTACGCTTTCCGTAGCGTTGCCCTATACAACACACCCCGCAGGGGAGGCCCTTGTGGCCTCCCGCTATCGAACAAAACGGGAGGGGATAAACCCCTCCCCTACAATACCCCCGGTAGCGTCGCCCTTTTTCGTGGCCTCAGATGTAGGGGAGGCCCTTGCCTGTCCTGCTTGTCCCCCGGCCCCTGGCCCAAGTCGTACCAGGACGGGCTGGCAAGTACCAGGGCAAGCTGACTGATCTGGGTCAGGGGCTAAAGCCTGACGCTACATCTAAAGCAGAGGGAGGGGACGAGCCCCTCCCCTACAATACCCCCGTAGCGTCGCCCTTTAGGGCGACGCTCCCCGACACGCATCATAGGGAAGCCCCTGCCCTACTGCAGCCAGGACAGGCCACGCTACATCTTGGAGCACGGCTTCCCTTGACGAGAAGCGAGGCTTGTGCTATAATTATAGCAGTTGATAGAATTATAGCAATTGAGGTGATTGGTATGGCTACTGTCGTGAGCGCTATGGAAATGCGCAAGGAACTGGGCGACAAACTGGAACGGGCCTACCATCGGAATGAGCGCTTCATCATCGAGCGGAAGGGAAAACCGATGGCCGCTCTGATTAGCGTCGAAGAGTACGAGGCTGTCTTGCCCTTTCTGGAGAATATAGAGGACCTTAGGGATGCGGAGGAGGCTCTGGCTGAGTACCGCGCCGGGCGCGGACGCCCCTTCATCGAATTTCTCAAAGAACTAGCCCTTCGAGGTCCCGCCCCTCGTCCCGAGGACTTCGGGGTCCGAGGGAAGGCCAGGGGTGATCTATAGGGTCGATCTCGCCAGCCGAAAAGTCGAGCGCCAGATCCGAAACCTGCCCCCAGATGCCAGGGCCAAGATCATAGAGGCCATCAAAGGCCTGGCTCAAAACCCGCATCCCCATGGCGTGGAGAAGATCAAAGGCCCATATCACAGGATACGGATCGGTGACTACCGCGTTGTCTACGCCATTTTGAAGAAAGAGAAAGTGATAGTCATCGCAAAGGTCGCTCGGCGAAGAGAGGATACCTACAAGGAGTTCAGGTAGGGAAGTGTCAAACCCTCCGTAGCGTCGTCCTTTAGGGCGACGTTTCCCCCAGTGGGCACCACAGGGCTATCTAACGTCAGCCTGTCCTGACTGATCTGGGTCAGGGGCTAAAGCCTGACGCTACATCTAAAGCAGAGGGAGGGCCGTATGCCCTCCCCTACATTCTCGTCAGCACTTGCCTTCTTCAGGCCACCGCTTTCGCCTTCTCCAACCGTTTCTCGATGGCCTTCCCCAGCCTCCTTATCCCCTCCCGGATCATCTCCGGCTGGGCGTTGGAGAAGTTGAGCCGCATGGTGTTGTGCCCTCTACCATCGGCGAAGAAAGCAAAGCCAGGCACGAAGACCACCTTCTCCTCCACCGCCTCCTTGAGGAGTTGCGCCGTGTCTATCTCCTCCGGCACCGTAACCCAGAGGAAAAGCCCTCCCTGGGGCCGCGTCCATCTCACCCCTTCCGGGAAGTGCTCCTCCATAGCCTCAAGCATCACATCCCGGCGCTCCCTATAGACCTCCCGTATCTCCCTCACATGGCCATCTAGGAAACCGGTACGCACTACCTCATAGGCTAGCATCTGGGTGAAGGTGCTGGTGTGAAGGTCCGCTCCCTGCTTAGCCTGCACCAGCCTGCCGACCACCTCCACTGGAGCCACCACCCAACCCAAGCGCAAGCCAGGAGCCAGGGTCTTGGAGAAGGTGCTCATGTAGATGACATTCCCCTCAAAGAACCCCTCGGCGTTAGCCTTACCCCCAGATCTCTTAGAGAGATGCCTCTCGTCGAGGACCACCAGAGGGGGTATATGCTCGCCTTCATAGCGGAGTTCCCCGTAGGGGTCATCTTCGATGAGGGGCACGCCATACTCGTTGGCCAAAACCACCAACCTCTCTCGCCTCTCCCGGGAGAGGGTCACGCCGGCCGGGTTTTGGAAGTTGGGCAAGACGTAGATGAACTTGGGACCGCCCTTCTTTAACTCCTCCTCCACCAGATCCACCCTCATCCCCTCATCGTCAATGGGCACGGTGATATAGCGGGGTTGGTAGGCGGTAAAGGCCTGGATTCCACCTACATAAGTGGGGGCTTCGAGTAAGACGGTATCGCCGGGGTCGAGGAAGATTTTGCCTATCAAATCCAAGGCCTGCTGAGACCCATGGGTAATGAGCACGTTATCCACGGTAGCCTTGATGCCATAACGGCCCATCTTCTCCACGATGAACTCTCTCAGGGGTGGGTAGCCCTCCGTGGTACTGTATTGCAAAGCCTGCGGCCCCTTCTCCTGCAGGATCTTGCAACTCGCCTCCTCGAACTCCTTCACCGGAAAGAGTTCCGGCGCTGGCAACCCCCCCGCGAAAGAGATCACCTCTGGCTGCTGCGTGAACTTCAGAAGTTCCCTGATGACGGAACTACCCATCCGCTCCGTCCGCTGGGCGTAACACTCTCCCCATCGAGTTGTCATAACTTTCGGCCTCCTTATCGCTAGAAGTTCACAACTTGTGCGCTTTTTCAACGCCGGTTCAGGGGCCTGATACCCGGGCTATAATACACCAAAACGTCCCTTGCCCTCAAGGGTAACCTAAGAGAATGGCTCTAAGAAGAGGCTCATCTGCCGCCTTTAAGGTCCTCCCACCACTCCTGAGCCACGAGCCTGGCCGCCCAGAAGGGGTTCCACCTACCCCACCCCACAGGCAAAGCCAGTTCCCTATCCTCGGGCAGGGTGGCGAAGTTCACCTTGTCCATCTGGGGCTTGAGGGCTTGCAACTCTCTCTTTCTCCGGGCCTCTTCTTCGATCTCCAAGAGGCGATCGATGCACCCTACCAGTTCCTTTGCCTTCGCGATCCGCTCTTCGGTGGCCAGACGCTCCTCGCTGCTCATCAGGCCATAGGCGGCCTTCAACCGGTTAAGCCTCAGTTGGGCCTCGTAGGTGGCCTCCACGATCTCGCTCCTTTTCATCCACCTTGTCTCATAGTTTAAGATGTATTTCCAACTGGGCAGGAGGAGAGCCTGACGGTGTTCCTCTAAAGTCCGATAGAAGAGGCGATAGCCATGTTGCTCAGGCTCCTCGAAGGCTGCACTCCCCGGATCTAAGAAGGGAGCCAGAGGGGAGATAAAAGGGTGCAAGCGGCCATCCCCACCGAACCGCTCCAACAACACCTCACAATAGTCGATGGTCTCCATCACCGAGCGAGGGGTCTGCTTGGGCAAACCGATCATGAAGAAGATATCCACTCTTTGGCAGCCAGCCTCCAGGGCATACTCCATCGTCCTCTCCATCTCCCGGTTGGGGTAGTGCTTGCCGAAGGCCCTACGCACCACTGGGTCGTGGGACTCGACAGAGATCTCCAAAGCGAAGTGGGGAAGGGCAGAGGCCATCTCCTCCAGGAACTCCCGTGAGGCTGGGGCGAAGAGTTCTACGATTGCTTCTCCCTCTGTACCCTGAAGAGAGGATAACAACTTCTGTGCGTGATCGATACCCGCCTGGCGGATATCCCCCAACACGATGACCGGGCCTCGGCTGAAGCGCCTAATATCCTTAATATCCTGGGCCAACATCTCCGGCCTTCGATAGGCGGGCTTTTCCCGGCCGAAGAGGTGGCGAGAGGCGTAGGCTGACCCCCCGCAGGTGACACAGCCGTGGGTACAACCCCGACAACTGAGGCCGGCCATGATAGGGTACCCTAGCCAGTTGAAGAAAGGGACATTGCTGGCCAAGTCGCGGTCCCGAACCACGGCTTTAACCAGGTGGCTATAGTCCAGCGCCACATCGCTCAGGTCGGGAGGCAGATAAGTGAGGGGGTTGACTTTCACTTCTCCCCTTTCGTCCCGCCAAGTCAGGTTAGCCACCCGGTCAAGAGCCCCCCCAGACGCTAGGGCCTTCATCAGTTGCAGAAGCGGCTCCTCCGTCGAATCGCCTCGCAACACATAGTCCACCTCTTGTCTAGCCACCAGTTCCTGGTGATAGTAGGAAGCCGAGAAGCCACCCATGATCACCGGGGTCTGGGGATGGTGACGCTTGACGATCTTGGCCACCTCAAGGGCTCCCTGGGCGTGAGGTAACCAGTGGAGGTCGAGGCCGAAGGCCAGAGGGTCCAAAGAAGCGATAAACGCCTCGGCATCGAAGCCCCTATCCTTGAGCATCCGCACCGCCAGGTTGACGATGCGGGTTCGGAAGCCATGTCTTTCTAGGTATTCGGCCAAGGTGACAAATCCGATGGGGTACATCTCGAAGATAGGGGTAGAGGGCACAACGTCACTGACGGGGCCATATAGGATGGCCTCTTTTCGGAAATCATAGACACTAGGTGCATGGAGAAGCACCAGATGGGGCCTAGCCATGGTCGAAACCTCTAAGAGCACTACAATGGCGGAAGAATACCACAGGGAATGGACGGGGTCAAGAAAAAGGGGAGAGGGCTCCCCCACCCCATCCAGAGCCGAGCGGCAGGCTCAGTCACCAAGGCGATAGCCGAAGCCCCACTCGGTGATTATATACTCTGGGTTACTAGGATCTCTTTCGATCTTGCGCCGCAGGTGCCAGATGTACCGCTTCACATAGCCGGTATCGACGTACTCGTCGCCCCATACCCTAGCCAGCAACTGCTCATGGGTGACGGTACGGCCGCCGTTTTCCGCCAGACAGGCGAGCAACTCGAACTCCGTAGGAGTCAAATCCACGGGCTGGCCTCGCACCGACACCTTCTTATGATCCACATTCACCACCAGTTCATCGAAGATATAGACGCGAGGCGTCTCAGCCGGTTTCCCGCGACGAGCACGGTGGAGCACCGCCCCCACGCGAGCCGTCAGTTCGGCGAAACTGAAAGGCTTAGTTACATAATCATCAGCCCCACACTCGAACCCTTTGACCTTATCCGCCTCCTCCTCCTTGGCGGTGAGCATAATGATGGGCACCTGAGAGACCTCCCTAATACGGAGACTGGTCTCCCAGCCATCCATACGGGGCATCATCACATCTAGAATCACCAAGTCAGGCTGATCTTTGTAAACCGACTGCAGCCCATCGATCCCGTTCGTCACCCCTATGAAGCGGTAGCCAGCCTTCTCCAAAGATTGTCGTAAGAGTCCGAGGAGCGTTCGGTCGTCATCGATTACCAGTATCTTCCCCCTACCCTCCATCCCTTATCTCGACTCCTGAGGCTTCTTGCCCTTTCTATCCGCCAAGGGGAGGGTGAAAGTGAAGGTGGAGCCCTTCCCCACACTGCTCTCCACCCATATCCGACCCCCTTGAGCCTCCACCAACCCTTTGGTTATGTAAAGACCTAAGCCATGCCCGTAGGTTTCGCGGGAATCGCTGCCGTTGACCCGATGGAACTTCCTGAAGATCCGCTCTTTTTCTTTGTCCGAGATGCCCAGCCCTTGGTCGGTGACGGAGATGACCATCTCCTTCCCCTCTGCCTCCGCGGTAACGGTTATCTTCCCTCCTTGAGGCGAGTATTTCACTGCGTTATCCAGGAGGTTAAAGAATATCTGAGCGATCCGATCCTCATCCCCCCATACCCTAGGCAAACTATCGGCGTGTGGAAGGACAAACTGGTGAAGGGAGGTGCTACCCTGAAGGTTCACTACCACCCTTTGCAAGAGGGAAAACATGTCAACCCTCTCCCGTTTCAAATCCAACTTTCGAGCCTCTATCCGTGAGACATCCAATATCCCCTCAACCAGTCTCGCTAGACGGGCGCTCTCCTCGCCTATGACCTCTAACATCCTCTTCTCATCCACCCCCGAACCGGAATCCAGAAGCAACTCCACAGCGCCACTGATATTGGTGAGAGGGGAACGTAACTCATGGGAGACCATAGAGACGAACTCCGACTTCAGTCTGTCCAGATCTCGGAGTTGCTCGTTGACCCGCCTCAACTCCTCGTTTCTCTCCTCCAGTTCCTTATAGGCTCGCGCCAACCTCTTGGTCCTCTGCTCTACCTTCTCCTCTAACTCCCTGGTGAGTTGAAGGATCTCCTCTTCGGCCCTCTTCCGATCAGTGATATCCCTCAGGATGAGAGAACTTCCTATGGCTCTACCCTCCTTATTCCGCAGAAGGGTCTGTGTCAGTTGCGCCTTCACCCGCCGGTCATCTTTGGCTATCCTCTCCGTCTCATAGTCTCGGATGTAGCCTCCTTTTTCTATCTCCCGGGCTATTAACCTCAACTCGCCGCCCTTCAGGAGTTCTTGGGGAACTAATCGGCTGAAATGCTCCCCTAGCATCTCCTGGGCACGGTAGCCGAAGATCAATTCCGCCCCTCTGTTCCAGGTGCGGATGATGCCCTCGGTATCTAGGCTGATGATGGCGTCAGCCGAGGCGCTGGTGATACTGGCCGAATACTCCTCCCACTCCTGAATCCTATCCCGGGATCTTTCCTGCTCGGCCAGGGTTCCTCTAAGCCAGGTGAGGGTCCGCCAGATGGCCAAAGGCCCCACCACCCCGTAGAAGAAGACGCTTAAGAAGAGACTCCATCGGGGCCACCGCTGACCGGTGAAGGGGCGAAGAAATAACTGCTCCATCAGTACAGCCAGGAAGATAAGGAGTGGCAAAGCCCACCGCAAGAAAGAGAGCCAAGGGACGAGGCTCCTTCCCCTTCCTATCGCCCGACGCAACCCTATACCTCCATCCTAATCTCTTAAAAATTATACCAATAAAATAGGGAAAGCACCACATAAAAAGGGAGGGGCGAAGCCCCTCCCGTCAAAGACCTACTCTGTCGGTAGATCAGCGAGATAGAGCCTTTTACCGCTGAGGATGAATAGCCTCCCCTTTCCCTCATCGACGAAAACGGTACTCAACTCTTGGAAAGCCTCCTCCTCTTCACGGGAGGGACGAAGTTGGCGCACGAACTGCCCTTCTTTACTGAGTTCCACTATACGCCCGCTTTCTACCACATATATATGATCTGTCCCCGGGTTGGTAAAGATGGCTAGAGGGTTCGCGAACCCCTCTTCCAGCCCCTCAACCACGAAGGGCTCCCGCTCCCCGGCGGTGAATTTCATGATCACTCCCTCGGCCGAGAGAACATATATATCCCCATCTATAGCCATATCTACTGCGCTCTCGAACTCCGCCTCGACTATGTAATGAAGAGGAGCCGAGTTATAACCCTGGCCTGCGGGCAAATATTTCAAGATCCGCTTAGCCCCCGCATCGAGGAGATAGAAGTTCCCCTCGAACCCCCCAGCCCTTCGCGGCTCCTGCCAACTAGCGGTCTCCACCACAGAGAGGGAAGACAGGCCCTTCAAGGGGGCGTACTCCAAAAGGCCGTCGCTCTTCAGGATGAGGAGAGTCCCCCTCTCCCTCCCTCCTCCTGGCTCTAGCCAGACGATGTCTAAGAGTTCCCCTTGCTCTTTCGAATCTATGAGGATCGCTCCCTCCGGGGGTGTCTGGAGGGTGCGGGCGGCTTCCGACCAACGGTATCTATAGAGCCGGTCCTCCCCTCCATCGAGGATGTAGAGATCGTTCTCCCGGGCCACAACCCTGAGGGGTGCGCTCCTGGCCTCCGGGAACTCCAAAGGTTGACGAAGGGCCAACCTCGTCACATGGTCCAGTTCGTCCAGCCTTTCCAACACCTTCGACTCCATCCCCTCGATGTCGGGATGCTCGGGTTTCATCTCCCTCGCCTCCTCCAAGAGACTCTGGGCTGCGGCTAGGAACTCCCTGGCCGCAGAGGGATCGGTAGCAACCAGGGCTTGCCTTAACCGTTCCTCGGCCTGGGTCAGAATATCTTGGAAGAGGGCTTCTTGAGCCTCCTGGGCTCTCCACCGGCTAGCCCCCCAAACAGCCGCAATCCCCACCACCAGAAGGAGACCAAGGATGATAAACAGGTTTCTCCTCTGTTTACGGGTGAGGCGCTCTCGCCTTGCCCGCCGTGCTGAGGGCTTGGCTCGGGGCTCCGGTGCATACTCTTCCGGCAACATCCGCCGGGTCAAGGTCCCCAAAGCCTGGGCCAGGGCCGAAAGCCTACCTTGTAATTGTCCCCCAATATCCTCTAAGAGGTCGCTCTCTGTGAGGCGCTGCGAGAACCCCTTCCAGGCCTCAGCCAGCCCTGCCACCACCTCAGGGGCTCTGGCGGCCTCTTCAGGGGGGAGAGGTATCTCCTCGGAGACCTTTATAACGATGGCCGAAAAGTCCCCTCCCTCGACTAGTTCCGCCAGGTTGGCTAGGGCTTCCTTGGCTCTGGGGGCCAGAGCCTCCCTGAACTCTTTTTGGCTCGCCCGTTCCGGCAGGGTTGGCGAAGAGAGCACCACTACCTCCTCAGCCTCCAAGCGGTGGTGATAAAGCCCCACCTCGGCTAACCGCTCCTCGACGCCCAAGGGGGAGAGAGGCAACCGCTCTTCCTCGGAGACCTCTTCCCTTCCTTCGGATGCTGCCTGCCCCGGTACGTGCCAGCCTGTCCTGGCGCGTGACAGGCCAGGGGCCGGGGAGGCATCCTCAGGATGCCGAACGCAGGCCCAGGGTGAGTGAGGGAAAGCCACTATCTCACCATCCCTGACCACACAAGCGAAGGCCGGCCCTCCTTGGCCTAGATAGAGGTGGTCATCGCTCAGCACCGCGCAGGAGATCCCCGCCACATAGGGCATCCCCTCGCTAAGTTCTTGATTCCGTTGATAGAGGAACCCGTTGGCCGCTCGTATCGCTTGCCGGAGACCGTTGGTGATCCCTCCCGGGACCCGGAAATATTCGTCCTTGATGATATTTACCAATTGGCGGCTGATCTCATCTCGCCTGGGGGGGCCCGCTACCTCCACCAGGATATGAAGAGTTCCCTTGCGAGGCCGCAAGGCGGCAAATGACGGCTGCGCCCCCACTTCTAGGTTGGGAGGCCTCTCTTGCCAGCCCCCCTCGATCATCCTCCCCTGGGCTATCTCCGTTCGTAGCGTCATCTTTGCTCTTCCTCTATGATCTTTCTAGCGTGGGTCAGAAGCACCCTTGCCCGCTCTGGGGGCACTCTCTTGGCCTCCAGATACCTCTCCAGCACCTCTTGAGGAGGCATCTCCTCTCCCCCGGAATCCCGTAGGGACACCCACCGCCCGCCCAGCCTCAAGCGCGGAGCCCGCTCCACATCTTTGGAGATACTCGCCACAAGAAAGGCCTCCCCCAAACTCTTTCGCACCTCTTTCTCCTTGATCAAGGGAGCAGCCTCAGCGGTAGTGGAGATGAGAACGCGGACTATCGC
>DFBK01000009.1:49732-55297 GCA_002366595.1 Anaerolineales bacterium UBA3082
CAGGGGGATAAATTCCCATCTTGCTTGGCCCTTCTCTATCTCGGCCACCACAAACCCCTTCTCTTCCCCCTCCTCGCCGAAATCCACTCGCTCCATACTTCCCGCATAGACCACCGGAGGGTTCTCATTCAATACCTGATGCTTATGGATATGCCCCAGGGCTACATAATCGAAAGCCGGATTGGTGACCGCGCTTCTGGGGATGAGGATCTCCTGACCCAAGATCACGCTCCTCTCCGAGCCATAGACGGCCCCAAAAACCGTCCCGTGGGCCACAAGAAGAGCAGGGATCGCCTGGTCGAGATGTTCGATCTCGTTCTCCGCGATCCTCTCCCACTTCTCGGCAATGAGAGAATCTATCTCCAAGAGGCTCTTCCCTATATGTTCCTCCTTGGAGAGAAGCCAACCCCTATTCACCCAAGGGAGAGCCACCACTTGAACCGGCCCTCCTTTGGTTTCGATGATCTCTGTGCCTGGCACACCCTTCACCCAGACGTTCCTTATGGCCAAAGTGTCGAAGATCTCCACCGAGGTGGCCCTGCTCGCGGCGCGGGGCATATCGTGATTGCCCGCCAGGAGGAAGACGGGTATCTTCGCCTCTGCCAATCGTCGGATCCGCTTGGCGAACTCCCGCTGGAGGGTAGGGCTCGGCTTTCGACCTTTGTAGGCGTCGCCGGCGAAGAGGACAAGATGGATATCGTTCTTCAGGGCGTATTCTACGAGGGTATCGAAGGCCCGGAGAAAATCCCCCAGGCGGCTGCTCAACCCCGTTCTTGGATCCAAGCGGCCGTAATTCTCCACGCCCAGATGCAGATCCGCGAAATGTAGGATCCGAATCATACAGACTCCAGTATACCACACAACCCGAAGGCCAGCAATCCCTCAAAAAGCCCTCTTCAGGGGTAGAAAGGACGCTCTTCAACTAGCGGCTTTCCCCTCCACATCGGAATGAGGGGAAAAAGCACTTTTCTGGATCTCAACACATTTGCCCGGTCCGAATTCAACATCAAGAAAGCGATCATCTCTGAGAGCGAGCCGCCGTCTGTATGTTGGGGTATTTAGCCTAGGCCAAATGGCGAGCGTTATTCACCTTCAGGATGGTGCGCCTATCTCCTGACCACCATTCTGCCTATCAGCCAGTTGATCACCACATTGATTAACAAGACACAAATGACGAGTACGGCGCCGGTGCCCCACGCTGCCTGATCCGAGATGCCCTCTCGAGCGAGGATATAGAAGTGCACGGCCATGGTGCGGACCGGCGAGAGGAGGGAGGTGGGAAGGCCCAGGGAAGAGCCGGCGGTAAGGATCACCGCCGCCGTCTCGCCGATGGAGCGGCCTATGCCCAAGACGATACCGGTGACGATGCCCGGCAAGGCACCGGGCAGGACCACTGTGGTCACCATCTGCCACCGGGTGGCGCCCAAGGCGAAACTCGCTTGCCTTAGATCGTGGGGCACAGCGCGAATAGCCTCCTCCGAGGTGCGCACTACAGTGGGGAGGATCATCATAGCCAGAGTCAGCCCCCCAGCCAGGATCGACCAACTCATCTTCAAGGTGATAACGAAGAAAACAAAACCGAACAGCCCGAAGATTATGGAGGGCACTCCGGCCAAAGAATCGGTGCCGAACCTAATGAGGCGGGTCAGGGTGCTCTCTTGAGTATATTCCGTGAGGTAGATGGCCGTCCCCACCCCCGCTGGGACAGCGATTACGATCGCCACCAGGGTCAAGGCCAAAGTCCCGACTATGGTGGGAAATATCCCCCCGGAACGACCCATGCTCTCAGGCTTGGAGAGCAGGAAACGGAGGTTGACCGCCGGCAACCCCCGCCAGAGGACGTAGAAGAGGAGGAAGAAAAGCAAGGCCAGAGTGGAGAGACCCGCTACCCAGCATAGGGTCTTGGCTACACGTTGGCTGGTCTTGGCAGACATGGTTACCTCCTAGCCGACCCCCGACTCATCACGCTCGCACTCATACTGAGAGCCATGATTATCACGAAGAGCACCACCCCAGTGGCGAAGAGGGCCCGGCGGTGGTCGCCGGTGGCATAGGCCATCTCCAATCCGATATTGGAGGTGAGGGTAGTCACCGACTGCAGGGGGGAGAACGGGATTGCCAAGGCGTTCCCCACCACCATAATCACCGCCATCGTCTCTCCGATAGCGCGTCCCATCCCCAAGATAACACTAGTCAGGATGCCAGAACGAGCGGCGGGGAGGACCACTCGCCAAATGGTCTGCCACTGGGTGGCCCCCAAAGCCAATGCCCCATCCCGGTACTCTCGAGGCACCGCTCTGATGGAGTCCTCCGAGATGCTAACAATAGTGGGAAGGATCATGACCGCTAGGACCATCGCTCCCGCCAAGGCGCTGGGGCCAGGCCCCCCCAGATAACGCTGTATCCTGGGGATCAAAACGGTCAAACCGACGAAGCCATAGATCACCGAGGGAATCCCTGCCAGCAATTGGATGAGTGGCCTGACCGCTGCCGTCAAGGCCGGGGGGGCAAACTCAGCGGTGAAAATGGCTACCGCCACTCCCAGCGGCACTCCGAAGATGAGGGCCCCAGCGGTAACCCAGAGAGAGCCTATGATCATGGATAGGATGCCAAAGGAGCCACGGGAGGGCGACCAGTCGCTGCCGAAGATGAAGCGCCATAAGCCCACCTTGACTATTAAGGGAAGGCCTTCCTTGAAGATGAAGAGGGTGATGAGGGCCAAAGAGCCCAGGGCGGAAAAGGCCACTAGAAGCAAAAGATACCGGATTAACCTCTCTCGGAACATCACTCCCTCACTCGGCCCTCACTAAACCTTCGCTTTCTAGGATCTCTTGGCCCGAAGGGCTCAAGACATAGTCTATGAACTCCTTGACCAACCCTTGGGGCTCCTTCCCCGCCAAGAACAAGAAGGGACGCACCAGACCATACGCCTCACCGGAAACCATCTCCTGAGAGGGAAATACCCCCTCGATGCTCAACGGTTTCACCCGCTCATCGACGATCGCCAGGGATATATAGCCTATAGCACCTGGATCCCCGGCCACCATCACCCGCACTGCGCCATTGGAATCCTGGCGCAAGGCGGCGGGGGTGATTCTCTCACCCCCCATTACCAACTCTTCAAAAGCCCCTCGGGTGCCTGAGCCCTCTTCTCTGGTCATCACGGTGATCGGCCGGTCACCTCCACCTAAGGACGCCCAGTTCTCTATCCGCCCAGTGAAGATCTCCCTAATCTGATTCAAGGCGAGGTCAGAGAGAGGGTTGGAGGGATGAACTATGATGGCGATGGCATCCCAGGCGATCAAGATAGTCTCCAACCCCCGCTCCTCTTCTTTCAACCAGCGGGAAGACATGCCGATCTCCGCGCTCCCTGATAGAGCGGCCTGGATCCCCGCGCTGGAACCACCGCCCTGAACGTTGATGGGCGGGCTCGCACGGTGCTCCGTCATATACCTCTCAGCCAAGAGTTCGGCGAAGGGCTCGACGGAGGTCGACCCAGCCAAGGTGATCCCCCGCCCTCCCCTTCCACCTCGACAGCCAACCAAAAACAGGAGGAGAAGCGAGATCCTAATCGCTAAGGCCACAGAGCCTCGCCTTTCGCCTGTTGCCTTCGGCAGCAACGATGTGATAAAATTGCTCGGGCTAGACAAAACGATGTCTGTGTACAAGATCGAAACTCGCCATCTAAACTTCTTTTACGGCCCAACGCAGGCCTTAATGGATGTATCTATCCAGATCGGTGAGCGTCAGGTAACCGCCCTCATCGGCCCCTCCGGTTGCGGTAAGACCACCTTCCTACGCACCCTCAACAGGATGAACGAAACCCTCCCTAACACCCACCTGGAGGGAGAGGTGCTTCTGGACGGCAAGGATATCTACGCGCCTGGGGTTGACGTGGTAGAACTCCGCCGCCGAGTAGGGATGGTCTTTCAGATACCTAACCCTTTCCCCTTGTCGATCTACGATAATGTGGCCTTCGGCCCTCGCGTCTTGGCCCTGCATAATCACTTGGACGAGTTGGTAAAAAGCAGCCTCCGTCAGGCAGACCTCTGGGATGAGGTGAAAGGCGGTCTGCACAGGCTAGGGACAGAACTGGTTGAAGGACAGCAGCAAAAACTGTGCATCGCTCGCGTCTTAGCGGTGCAACCAGAGGTGATACTGATGGACGAACCCTGCTCTGCCCTCGACCCTACTGCGACTTTGAGGATCGAAGAACTCATCCGCCACCTAAGAGACCAGTATACCATCGTCATCGTCACCCACAATATGCAACAGGCTGCCCGGGTATCCAATTGGACCGGTTTCTTTCTCCTGGGCGAATTGATCGAATACGGCAAGACAGAGGATATCTTCACTCGCCCCCAGGACCAGCGAACGGAAGATTACCTCTCCGGGCGATTTGGCTGAACCCGACTCTCCCCGCACCCTCGAGGCTACCCCAGGCGGCCAGTTATATACTCCTCCGTCCTTTCGCCCCTCGGCCTGGTAAAGACATCCGCGGTTAGCCCATACTCCACCAGTTCACCCGCTCTGTCCGGAGCCAACATCAATACCGCCGTTATATCCGATACCCTGGCCGCCTGCTGCATATTATGAGTCACTATGATGATCGTATAGTCACGTATTAGATGGCGCATCAACTCCTCGATCTTCAGGGTGGAGATCGGATCCAGCGCCCGGCAGGGCTCATCCATTAGTATTACCTCCGGCTCCATGGCCAAGGTACGGGCGATACAGAGCCTCTGTTGCTGTCCCCCCGAGAGAGCCAAACCAGATTCATGCAACTTATCCTTGACCTCCTCCCAGAGAGCCGCTCGATGCAGACTCCGCTCCACGATCCCCTGTAATCGAGCCTTGTCGTTCAGACCCCTCCTTCGGGGGCCATAAGCCACATTCTCGAAGACGGAGAGGGGAAAGGGGTTCGGCGTTTGGAAGACCATCCCCACCCTACGCCGAAGTTCCACCACATCTACCCCCGGCTGGTAGATATCGACGCCATCCAAGAATACGGAGCCCTCGGTGCGAGCAGAGGGGATCAAATCGTTAAGCCGATTGAAAGCACGCAGGAGAGAACTCTTTCCAGAAAGAGAGGGGCCAATGATGGCGGTGACACACCTCTCCCTGATCTCCATGTTGATATTCCGCAGAGCACAAAAACCCCCATAATGAACATGCAGGTCTCGAGTGGTCAATTTGACCTCCCCGCCGGGCGCGGCTTCCCCTCGCTCTTTTATCGTCTCCTGCATCCTCTGAGCGAAACTTTGCCTAGCCCCAAATTCCACCCACGCCTCCTCTAACCCCTGCTAAAGGGCCGAAAACCCAACAAAAGCGAAGGAGAGAGACCCCGCTGGACGGAGAGAAGAGAGATGACCCCAAGAGGAAGGCATCTCCATCATCCACACATTCAAAGTCGGATCATCGTCATGCACCAATTCATTATACCATTGAGCATAAGTAGCGGTCAATGAGGAGACTGTTAAAAAAGTGGGATAGATCCTTTGGCAATCGACAATTTCTCCCACCGACGGTTAGAGTTTGAATGATTGTAGGGACACAAGGCAGGAA
>DFBK01000071.1 GCA_002366595.1 Anaerolineales bacterium UBA3082
CTCCTTTAGAACCCGGCGCTCTTCATCTTCCAGAACTCGCAATCGCTCCCCTCGGCTCTTGGCCTCTAGAAGCTTCCGTGCTAAACTCTTTGTGTGGTCCTTGAGGGTCATGGGTGCTCACCTCCTGGGTGGTTTGGCTTTGTGAAACAAAACCAGGATACCACATCAGGGCTCGGTGAGCACTCTCTTATCCTCGGAAATCCCGACTATTTAATACACTACTAGCGATATTGCAGGGACACCTCTATGATGTTATAATGAAATAGAGATGTTAAAGGGAGGGATGAGCGATGTCAGGGCATTCGAAATGGTCGACCATCAAGCGGAAAAAAGCGGCCACTGATGCCAAGAAAGGCCAGCTCTTTACCAAGATAGCCCGGGAACTCACCGTTGCTGCTCGGCATGGTGGGGGCGACCTGGATGTAAACTTCCGTTTGCGCCTGGTAATCGATAAGGCTAAACAGGCCAATATGCCCAAGGATAGCATAGAGAGGGCTATCAAGCGGGGAACAGGGGAGATAAAAGGTGAGGCCTTCCAGGAGATCCGTTACGAAGGGTACGGTGCCTATGGGGTGGCCTTGATCTTAGATGCCCTCACCGATAACCGCAACCGAGCGGTAGCCGATATTCGACGCCTCCTCACGCGCGGCGGTGGTAGCCTGGGGGAGACGGGAAGCGTCACCTGGCTCTTCGACCAGAAAGGGTTGATCATCATCGAGGCCGATGGCGAAGAAGCGGAGGAGTTCGCTCTCCAGGCTATAGATGCTGGAGCCGATGATTTCAGGATCGAGAACGGATTGGTGGAGATATACACCCAACCGGCGGACTTTCAAAAAGTCAAGGAGACCCTGGAGAGAGAAGGTGTTCCCTTCTCCTCGGCGGAGATCACCATGGTGCCCCAGACCCTAACTCGATTGGGGAAGAAGGAGACCATCCAAACCATGCACCTCATAGAGGCCTTGGAAGAACTGGAGGACGTCCAGCAGGTCTACTCTAATCTGGATATCTCCGCCGAGGTGGTGGATAGTTACGAGTACGAGGCAGCCTGAGGAGGGGCCTGTGCTGACACTAGGCATCGATCCTGGGGTCTTGGCGACCGGATATGGCTTGGTGAAAAAGAGAGGCGAGGATTTGACCTTGGTGGAATATGGGGTGATCACTCCAGGATCGGAATCGCCCCCAGCGCAGAGACTTAAGGTTATCTGTGATGAACTGGAAGAGATCATCGTCCGCCATCGACCCACCGATGCAGCCGTGGAAAGGCTTTTCTTCAGCAGGAACGCGCGTACCGCCTTGGCTGTGGGGGAGGCCCGAGGGGTGGCTCTTTTAGCGGCAGCCAAGCACGACCTCCCCATCTACGAATACACCCCCTTGGAGGTGAAGGGGTCGTTGGTCGGCTATGGGCGGGCCACTAAGGGCCAGGTTCAAGAGATGGTGGGGGTTATCTTGGGTTTAGATTCCATTCCCCAGCCCGACCACGCGGCGGATGCCCTGGCTGTAGCCATCTGCCACCTCTACTCCATCCAGGTGGAGAGGACTTTGGAGGCGAGCAAAGGGTGATCTCCAGTCTGCGGGGCAGGCTCGCGGCCAAGAATGAGGACTATATCGTTGTCGAGGTCGGCGGCCTGGGCTTTAAGGTCTATGTCCCCACCTCTTTCCTCAGAGAGTTGGGCAGCCCAGGCCACGAGGTAATCCTCTTCACCTATCTTCACCTCCGGGAGAACGAGGTCTCTCTCTACGGCTTTGAGACCCAAGATGAATTAACCCTCTTTAAACTCCTTTTGGGGGTCTCTGGCATTGGTCCCAGACTGGCTCTAGCCATCCTCTCCACCCTCTCTGTCGATGACTTCCAGTTGGCCGTAGCCCACGGTGATGTGGGACTCTTGAGTGAGGTGCCGGGCATCGGCAAGCGGATGGCGGAGAGGGTCATCCTCTACCTGAAGGACAAGATAACCGCAGAGCGGCTGGTGCCTCTTCCCCCCCTCAGCCCTGAGGATGCCGAGGTGACGGAGGCTCTCACCGCTTTAGGTTACAGCCTCTCCGAGGCTAGAAAGGCGGTGAGTTCCCTCGCCGATAAGGAGATGACCACGGAAGATAAGGTGATAGCCGCCCTAAGATATCTGGGAGGGGAATGAACTGTTATCAATTATTATAAGATTATGAGGAGGCCCTGCGATCAGCAGGGTCCTTTACTTGCCTACGCAGAACTCGCTGAAGATCACTTCTAGTAGATCTTCGGTCACTGTCTCTCCGGTGATCTCCCCTAGAGCGTTCACCGCTCCCTGGAGGTCGATGGTTAAGAAATCGGCGGGGAGCGCTTCCTTGCGGGCTACCTCGATATTCAGCAGGTGTTCTAAAGCCGATTGCAGGGCCTGCTTATGGCGGGGGTTGGTGACTAGGGAGGCGTCAGAGGCCACCACCTTTCCCGAAAAGATCGTATCTAGGATAGCCTCTTCCAGTTCACCTAACCCCTCTCCCGTCAGGGCGGATAGCGATAGGGATGGCACCTGGGGAAGCAGCCCATCGATAGAGGCTAGTTGCGGCCGGTCGTTCTTATTGATCACCAAGAGGCTCGGCTTTGCGTTCAGGAGGCTGGCGATCTCTCGGTCCTCCTCCTGGAGGGGTTCGCTTCCGTCAACTACCAGGAGGGTCAGGTCCGCTCTTTGTAACGCCTCACGACTCCGCTCCACCCCCAGCCTCTCCACCAGGTCTTTCCCCTCGGCGATGCCCGCCGTATCGATCAAAGATATAGGTACCCCTTGGAGGTTACAACTCTCCTCTACCGTGTCTCTGGTGGTGCCGGGGATGGGGGCCACTATGGCTCGGCTGGTCTTGAGGAGAGCGTTAAGGAGGCTGGACTTCCCTACGTTGGGACGGCCTACGATAGCCACCCGCACCCCTTGACGGTAGATGATCCCCTGATCAGCGCTGGCCAGAAGAGCCTCTATCTTTTCCTGCGCTCGCTTGAGCGGCTCCGAGATATCCTGTTCCGGTATCTCATCCTCCTCGAAGTCGATGGTCGCCTCCAGGTAGGCGAGAACCTCGACCAATTCCGCCCGCACCCGTCGAATCTCCTGCGACAACCACCCTCCCAATTGGGATACCGCCGCTCGTAGGCCAGCCTCCGTCTTGGCTCGCACGATATCCAAGACCGCCTCCGCTTGGGCCAGGTCTATGCGACCCAAGAGGAAGGCTCGAGATGTCATCTCCCCCGGGTGAGCCAGTCGGGCTCCATGCCGCAAGACCAGTTCCAGGATGCGGCGCAGAGGCACGATGCCTCCGTGGCAGTTGATCTCCACCACATCCTGCCGGGTGTAGGAATGGGGAGCCTTCATATAGGAGACTAAGACCTCGTCCACCTCCTCTTCGGTATCAGGATCGATGACATGGCCATAATGGAGTCGGTAGGATTCAAGCCCCTCTCCCTTGGCTCGGCGGAAGATCTTTTGGAGGATGGCTACCGAGTCTGGGCCGCTGAGTCTCACGATGCCGATCCCTCCCTCGCCTAGAGGGGTGGAGATGGCGGCGATGGTATCGTCTAAGGAGTACAAGATACCCCCTTTATGAGCCTGTTGAAAGGTAATCAGGCTTGACAAGAGATACCAATGTGCCTAGTAGCGTCAGATGTTTGGCGATGGCTGATGGTAACCTGCCATAGGGGTGATGGGCTATGTCTGACTGTCAGGAGGTAGCTCCTGCCAGCACGGCAGTGGTTTAATTGCCAAAATATAGAATAACAACTTTTTCCGAGGGTTTTCCAATGAAACTGTTTGTCAACTTCAAGGTTGGATTATGATAAAAGGGTTGGTAACTAAGGGTTGTTCCTGAGATAAAAACACCTTTTATGAAAGGTAAATCTGATAAAACTGTATACGCTGCTTCATAATAATCAACTTGTTCCTGATTATCAATCGGACTTGAGCGTCCATAATTTGGTGGTTCTTTATTTGAACCATCGGCATTTAAAATCCCCATCTCCGTCACGATAACAGGTTTATTAAATTGATTTGCAGAGGGAATTACGATTCTATTTATCAATCCACTAAATTTTTGTGTCATTTCATTTACAGAAGGATGGTTACTTCCTGACCCAGGATAATAGAAGGGTAAGCCAAGTAAATCAAGACTTGAGAAAAAAGGTGCTATATTATTACCAGTCCAAAGTCCAGGATCAGAATAAGTTAGTAAGCCAGGATATACAGACCTTATCTCCTGGATTAAAGCATCCCATTGATTTGTATAGATTTCCATACTGTCTAATTCATTTCCTATTCCAAATATTTCTATATGTGTGTCTCTTGATATGGAAGCGTAATGTAATATTTGCTGACTATAATTCGTAAACCATGCATCAACGTTAGATGGTTCTATATCCCACCAAAAATCTTGAAATCCATTAACGACTAAAAAGGGTCTTAACATAACCTGCAAACCTCTGTCATGGGCTAATTGAATTAAGTAAACTAATTGATTATCACTCATAGTATTACATCTTGCAACTTCATTCCATCTCTCAGGGCATAGAGATATTTCAGTCGAGGTTCTATCAGTCATATAGATTAAGGGACTGAGGGATATGAAATTGGCATCATAGCTTTGCAATCTATCTAGAATACTAGGGGCAAGATTGATAGATTCATCGTACCATTGAATATCAATCATAATACCCTTTATCTCAAACGGACTCTCCCTCAAATGCACCAAAACATCCACAAACTGCCTACTCTCCCCATCATCATCCCTTGCTATCACCTCAAACCTATAATTCCCTGGCCACTCAGGGGTGAAGCGGACTTGAGAAACTCCTGTTACAGAGTTGGGATAAACAGCACTCAATAAGCCATCTAAAGACTCAATTCTTGTGTCATTGCCAGTAACATACTCTGTTCCTGTATAGCGGTCAGGGTTGTGGAACTGTTTCCACACAAAGGTTATTGGGTCCCCATCATAATCAAAAGTGCCAGAAGCCTCCAGAACTATTTGCTCACCAACATAGGCATCTGAAGGAGCAGATATTTGAATAACAGGAGGAACATTTTCAGGTAATGGTGTTGGTGTGGGGGTAGGACTAGGGGTCGAGGTAGGAGTAGGACTAGGAGGCAAGGCTGTAGGAGTAAAGGTTTCAGTAGGACTGGGGGTTGGGCTTGGCTTTGTTATGGGAGTAGGACTTAAAGTTGCGGTAGGAGTTGGCACCGCCGCTTGGCTTGGCGGTGTAGCCGTTGGGAATGCCGCTGTGCAAGCCGCTAAGGTAATCGCAACCGCTAGCAAGATTATACTTGTTGCTTTCCCGATAGTTTGCATTGCTCCTGCGTAGGCCCAGTCTGCCCTGACGACAGCAGATCAGGGGCCAGGGATGTTTCTGTAGCGTCGCCCTTCAGGGCGACGATCTCCCCCGTCGGGCTAAAGCCCGACGCTACTACTGGCCTTCTGCAAAGAAGTTCTATGGGAAATTATATCAGCGATGGGAAGGGAGAACAATTTGTCGAAGGCGAAAGTTTTCCCGGGTGAACCCCCGACGGTTGAGGACGAGGGGCTTTTACATGCTTGACAAACGGGTCAGATCGTGATATGATTGTATTAGGTGAATTAGTAGAATCCGATGAGTCTTCTGCTGAGAGGTCATTAAGAAGTTAGAAGAACGAAGCCAACCTCCTGGCGAAGCGGCCAGTAGTTGTGGTCAAGTCCCAGGAAGATAAGGAGGAAAGATGACAGCATTGCAATTGTTAAGACCGGAGAGGAACTACCTGACAAAACTCCAAATAGTTTACGCCTTGATCGGATTGATAGCCCTGGGAGGGTCTCTCGCTATGGCGGTGCCCATAGGGCTCGACGAGGGTGGAACGAGGGGCATGACTATAGGCATCGTGGTCGCTGTGCTGGTAAATGTCGCTTGGCTGATACCGGCCTTTATTATCATCCCCTTCTACTACCGGAGTCTCGAGTACCGGATCCTAGAGGATGAGGTGATCGTGCAGGCGGGCGTGTGGACCAAGTCGGTGAAGCAT
>DFBK01000020.1 GCA_002366595.1 Anaerolineales bacterium UBA3082
GCCCTCTCCCCCAGGATAAAAAGGGTAGTGGAGCATGTCCTGGAGAAGGGCGTGGTAGTGACTCTGGCCACGGGCCGGGTCTTTGGGAGCGCACTCCCTTGCGCCCAAGAACTGGGGATCAGAGCCCCCATCATATCGTCCCAAGGGGCCATGATTAGGGCCCCCCGCAAGCGGCCTTTGGCGGAGTGGACTATACCCTTGGCCTTAGCGCATCAATTGATCGCCGTAGGCCGGGAAGCCGAAGTGAAAGTGAGCGCCTATGTGGGCGATACCCTCTGCTTGGAAAGCCAGAGCCCTTGGGTCTATCCCCCCTCCGTCGAGGTGAGAGTAGTGGAGGACCTATTCTCCTCCCTCCCTGGCGAGCCCCACAAGATGCGGCTCGAAGGCGATGAAGAGGTGATCCGGGCTCTGGTATCCCTTCTCTCGGAGCGGTTCCGAGACCTCCTCAACCTAGCGAGGCCCGATCCGTTCTCTCTACAAGCCACCCACTATGAGGCCTCCAAGGGTCAGGGGTTGGCCTATCTGGCCCATCACCTAGGGATACCGCGTGAAGAGGTAATGGCTATCGGCGACTATGATAACGATGTGGATATGGTGGCCTGGGCGGGCTTTGGGGTGGCGGTGGGCAAGGCCAGCCCTTGCCTTTTGGCCGTGGCTGACGAGGTCGTTCCCCCCCTCGATGAGGAAGGGGCGGCGGTGGCTATAGAAAGGCATATACTGAAGTGAAGGTTTACCCCGCTGATCTGCCCTCGGCCCTTCCAGAGGCTATTGAACTCCTCAAGGGCGGTAGCCTGGTGGCTTTTCCCACCGATACCGTCTACGGCGTGGCAGCCCACGCTTTTCTCCCCCAAGCGGTTGCCAGGCTCTACGCCGCCAAGGAGCGGCCTCGTGAGAGGGCTATCCCTCTCCTCTTAGCCAAAAAGGAGGATCTTCCCCTGGTGGCTCAGGATATTCCCCCTATCGCTTGGCCTCTCATAGAGAGGTTCTGGCCCGGAGGTTTAACCCTGGTCCTCTTTCGGAAGGCTACCGTCCCGGAGATAGTTTGTGCTGGCGGCGAAACGGTGGCCGTTCGGGTGCCGGACCATCGTCTGGCCCGGGCCCTCATCGAGGGGACGGGAGCGCCTCTGGCCACCACCAGCGCCAACCTTTCAGGCCGCCCGGAGCCCGTGACCGCTGATGAGGTATCGCAACAACTGGGGGCTCGCCTCGATCTTATCCTTGATGGTGGCCCCTCTCCGGGGGGGATACCCTCCACCGTGGTGGACCTTACCCTCTCTCCTCCTACCGTCTTGCGGAAGGGAGCCATAGCCGTAGAAAGGTTGGCCGAACTAATCCCCAACCTAACCCTTTCTAATCCCCTCAGGGTATGCTAAAATAGTTTATATAAGGAGACTTCATGCGCATCGCCGTGGGAGCGGACCACGCAGGCTATGAACTCAAAGCCGGGATCTTGAGCCTCTTGGAAGAACTGGGACACACTTATCAGGACTTCGGCCCCCAGGAGAAAGACCCAGGAGACGATTATCCCGATTTCGGCATACCGGTGGCTAGAGCCGTGGCCAAGGGGGAGTTCGATTTAGGGATCCTCATCTGCGGCAACGGTGTGGGGATGTGTATTCTGGCCAACAAGGTGAGAGGTATCCGAGCGGCTCTCTGCCATGACACCTTCTCGGCCCGCAGTAGCCGGGAGGATGATGATGCCAACATCCTATGCCTGGGAGCGAGAGTTATAGGTATGGGGTTGGCTAAGGAGATCGTCAAAACCTGGCTCTCCGCTAATTTTTCTGGTGCCGACCGGCATCGGCGGCGGGTGAAGAAGGTGATGAGCCTCGAGGAGAGGCCGGCCTGAGGTTGCTATGCTTCTGGGCATCGACGCCAGCCGAGCCATCAGCCCTCAAAGAACGGGTACAGAAAATTATTCTCTCTACCTCATAGGCCATCTTTTGGCTCTCAACGATCACAGATACCGGCTTTACTTCAATGCCGCCCCTCCTCCGGGGTTATTTCCTCCAAGTGAAAGATGGGAGGCCCGAGTGATGCCCTTTCCCCGCCTCTGGACCCATCTTCGTCTCTCTTGGGAGATGGTACGCTGCCCTCCTGATCTCCTCTTCGTGCCGGCTCATGTCATACCCTTAATTCATCCCCGCTCCGTGGTCACGGTCCACGATCTGGGCTACATATATTACCCCCAAGCCCATAGACCCTTCGACAGGCTCTATTTGGACCTCTCCACCCGCTTCAATGCCAACGTAGCCAGCCAGATCATCGCCGACTCAGAAGCCACGAAAAACGATTTGGTTCAAAAATATCGTGTGCCGGAGGAACGGATCACGGTGGTTTACCCCGGTTGTAACCTAGAGCCAGTTATAGATGAGGCCGGGTGGGAGGGGGTAAAGGAGCGGTATCACCTGCCCGACAGATATATCTTGCACCTCGGCACCCTTCACCCTCGCAAGAACATCCTCCGCCTCTTGGAGGCTTTTCAATCTTTGGCCAGGGATTTTCCGGACCTTCATCTGGTCTTAGCGGGGAAGAAGGGCTGGCTGTATGAGGAGATCCTCCACAAAGCAGAGGGGTTGGGCGGAAGAGTGCACTTTCCGGGTTATATCGCCTCCGAGGACCTCGCTGCTATATTGAGAGGGGCACGCCTCTTCATCCTCCCCTCCCTCTATGAAGGTTTCGGCTTCCCCATACTGGAGGCGATGGCCGCAGGCACCCCGGTGGTTTGCAGCAACGCCTCGGCCTTGCCCGAGGTAGCGGGCGACGCGGCTCTCCTCTTCGACCCTCACGATGTCGAGGCTATGAGGGAAACGACAAGAAAGGTCTTAGAGGATGAAGCGCTACGGGCGGAACTGGTAGAGAGAGGGCTGGAGCGGGCGAAGTTCTTCTCCTGGGAGAGATGCGCCCGGGAGACCTTGAGCGTGTTAGAAAAAGTAGGAGGGAGTTATGAGTGATAAACGAGTGGTGGTTGATTGGCTACTTGATGCGTTTGAATCCCAATACAAAAATGAGTGGCGAAAGGAAAGGTTCAGCGTTCTGGGGGACGCGGATTGTGGACACACACATGCTGATCCGGATTTCATTTTCTTTTGGAAGATCTATGATCAGGGGTGGTTTGCTCGCCAATCTGGGAAAGTCTTTGGCCAACTTTGCCGTCTGGCGGGCGGAGGCCCAAAGATGGCCAGGAGCATGGCTCAAATATCCCCTGAACACGTTGAGCACTTGAAAAGTGCTTGCGAAACAGAGAGTCTTCTCCCAGAAGTTCAAAAGGCGTTCACCCATGTTAGAGGTGGATGGCGAGTGCTCGGTTGGGCGGTTAAGGCTGCCAAGCAACTGCACGGACTGTATGGTGTAGAAGAGACCTCCTATATCGGGCAATGGCTCGCTCAGTTCATCTGCAATACGCAATGGAGTGGCAACTATGAAGACTTAGTACACTGCATAAATGGGAAGGTGGAAGAGGCAACGCGAGATGTGAAGGACGATTGGCAAGCGCTTCCGTTTGTAGCCAAAGGTTTCCTAGAGCAGGAAATACTCAATCCGCCTATGGTCCATCTCACTGGTACAGGGCCTAGCGTCGTTAGCTACTTCTTCCGTGACTGGATAGATGTAACACCGTTGTGGAAGTATATGTGGAAACACGATGAGACGAACAGGAATTTTTGGGGTTTGGCAAGTCAGATCCTGGGACCCAGCCAGATGGGGCCACAAGGCAATGACATAAGAGCCGTTTTGACTTTCCTCACATCCTGCTTGTCACGTAAGGAATTGGAAGGCGGCGCTTTGGCAAGAGTAAATACAGCAGTTTATAGGGTTATGAGTGATTATGGGAGGGGATGGAAGGAACAGGTTCGATTGCAACTACAAATACTGCAACAAGGTGAGGAGTAGACTTGGCTGCTCCGAAACGCATCTTGGTAGTTAAACTGGCCGACATGGGCGACCTCCTCACCGCTACCCCCGCGCTCAGGGCGCTGCGAGAGTCGTTCCCCCATTTCCGCATCGAGGCTTTGGTGACGCCTCACTCGGCTCCTATCTTAGCGGGCTCGCCCCTAGTAGATGAGGTTCTCACCTTCGAGAAGCACCGGTATGATAGCCCCCTGTTAACGGTTAAGCCTTCCTCTCTCTGGGATATCATCCGACTGTGGCGGAATCTGAAGGGCCGCAACTATGACTGGCTCTTCATCCTTCACCACCTGACCACTCTTTGGGGGACCCTTAAATATGCTGGGTTGGCCCTCTCTAGCGGAGCAAAGGAGCGGTTCGGGCTGGACAATGGTCGGGGCTGGTTCTTCACCCAGCGGGTGAAAGATCTAGGCTTCGGTGGTCGCCATGAGGTGGAATACTGGTTGGAGGTGGTGGGAGTGGTAGGGGCGAAGACCGAAAACCTTAGATTGCCGGTATCCGAGGGGGCGGTGGAGGAAGCCCGTCTCCTCCTCGAAGGCTCAGGCCGGTGGAGAGAGAGCGTACCTTTGGTGGCTATCCACCCTGGCTCAGGCGAGTATAGCCTGGCTCGGCGGTGGCCCCCGGATCGCTTCGCCCAGGTGGCCGATGCCCTTGTGGAGAGGTATGGGACTCAGGTAGTCCTCCTGGGCGGCCCAGATGAGGCGGAACTAACCCAATGCGTCGCCTCCCTTATGCGCTATGAGGCTATCGACCTGGGAGGCAAGACCTCTATACCTGTATTAGCCGCCTTGTTGAGACTATCTCGTCTATTCGTGGGCAACGATTCGGGGGTGATGCACCTAGGCTCCGCCGTGGGCACGCCGGTGGTGGCCATCTTCGGCCCCTCCAACCCTTTGGCTTGGGGGCCTTGGGGGCCAAGCCACGAGGTGGTGCAGATAGACCTTGAGTGCAGCCCCTGTATCTATCGCGGGTTCCAACTGGGCAGGCTGGAGGGTTGTGAGAACCCGGAGTGCATTGACCAGGTCAGGCCGGAGATGGTGTTGGCCGCCGCGGGACGCCTTTTGCAAGGATGAGGGATGGTGAAGAGAGACCGAGTGATGATCTTGGGTGTTCCTGTGGATAACATCACCGGGGAGGAAGCCCTAGCCAGGATCGAGGCGTTCATCGAGAGCGGGCGGCCCCATCAGGTGGTCACCGTCAACCCGGAGTTCGTGGTAGCGGCCCAAAGCGATGCGAACTTCTTCCAGGTTCTCAAAGAGGCGGATCTCTCTTTACCCGATGGGGCGGGGCTTCTCTGGGCCGCTCGCTTCTTGGGGACGCCTTTAAGTGCACGACTGGCTGGGGTAGACATAGTGAGGAGAATAGCCAGCCTGGCAGCGAGGCGGGGGTACTGGCTCTTCCTTCTGGGCGCGGCGGAAGGGGTGGCCGAGGCCACGGCCATGAGGCTAGGAGAGGAGAATCCGGGGCTCAAAATCGCGGGCACCTACGCGGGGTCGCCCGACCCCAAGGAAGAAGAAGAGATAATAGAGATGATCAGAGCCGCCAGGCCTCACCTGCTCCTGGTAGCCTATGGAGCCCCGCAACAAGACCTCTGGATCCACCGTCATCTGGGACGACTGGGGGTGCCGGTGGCTATGGGGGTCGGCGGAGCCTTCGACTTCATCTCCGGCAAGGCCAAACGAGCCCCCCGCTGGATGCAACGATGGGGCCTAGAATGGTTACATCGCCTCCTTCATGAACCCTGGCGGTGGAGACGGATGCTGGCCCTGCCCAAGTTCGCCTGGCTGGTGATTAGGAGTCGCAGGTAGATGGACTGGAGCGCATTCTTTTGGTTCTTCAGTGGCGTAGGTGCCACTCTACTTGGTATAATTGCCCAGTATTGGGTTTCCACGAGGCTGGAGGACAGAAGACGCAAGGCCGAGTTCTACCGATCACGGCTTGAGAAGATAGAACCCTGGCTAGCAGAACTAGACTACGCTGTGATGGCTCTGAATATCGACGCCATAGGCACAATCTATGTGCCTGATGCAGGGGCCGACGAGCGGCTGAAGCCATACTAGCGGCAGCGTCGTCTTGAAATGCTCAAGGATAGTGTGGACAAGATCAATAATCTCGGAGACAATCCGCCTCAGGTAGTCCTTGCTTCTTTGGACCCTGAAGTTGCGCAATCTCTCGATTCCATATTTCGGAGAATCGCCGATATCAGAATGCAAGCGATGACAGTTATCTAGGAGGTGGAAGATAGCATTCGTCAAGGTCTGCCACTCACCGAGGAATGGGAAGAAAAGATGGGCCCGCCAATAATAGAAGGGGGTGAGGCATTTGGAGCGGAGATAGCCCGCTTTGCCGGACTCTCGAAGGACTTGACTCTCGAGACAGATGTACGCAAGGGTGTATAGAAAGGCAGAACTATCATGATCGACAAACAAAACCTCTTAGACGCCATCCCTTCTCTGGCCGATAAGCGCGTGGTGGTCATCGGCGACCTATTCTTGGACGACTACGTGGTGGGCCGCCCGGAGCGGCTCTCCCGAGAGGCTCCGGTGCCGGTCTTGGAGTTCAAGCGCCGCTTCCACCTCCCCGGCGGGGCCTGCAACCCGGCTCACAATATCGTCTCCCTTGGAGGAGTAGCCTATCAAATAGGGGTAGTAGGTGATGACGAGGCAGGGAAAGCCTTGAAGCGGAAACTGGAGGAGGCGGGGGTAGAGATCTCCGGTGTGGTGGTCGATGCCCGCCGCCCCACTACCACCAAGAGCCGGGTGGTGGCGGAGGGGACCTTGGTCTTCCCTCAACAGTTGGCCCGCGTCGATCTGGTGGACCGGCGACCCCTGGACGAGACTACCGCCAAAGCCCTCCGCTCGCACCTGGAGGAGATCGCCCCTCAGGTGGAGGCTATCCTCCTCTCCGACTACAAGTCGGGGGTGATAAGCACTGACATGATCGCCACCAGTCTGCGACTAGCCCAGAAGCATAAGAAGGTGATCACCGTTGACTCTCAAGGTGACCTATACAATTTCTGTGGCTTCGATCTGGTGAAATGCAACCGGCGGGAGGCAGAGGCGATATTGAGAAAACGTCTCCTCATAGATGAGGCTTTCGAAGAGGCGGGGGAGCGGTTGCTCTCCGACCTGGGGGCGAAGGCGCTCCTCATCACCAGGGGGGCAGATGGGATGTCTCTCACCAGCCGAGGTGGTGTATCGTTCCACATCCCCGCCGCCAACCGTAGCGAGGTCTTCGATGTCACCGGGGCGGGAGACACGGTGATCGCCGTAGCCACTTTGGCCTTGGCCGCCGGCCTCGACCCGGTGATCGGGGCCTATCTGGCTAACTATGCCGCGGGGCTGGTGGTGCGTAAACTGGGGAACGCCACTGTGACCCAAGAGGAACTGGCCTGGGCCATAGAAAACTGGTGAGGAACTCAGCCACAGGTAGGGTTCTTTTACATAGTAGACGCTTAAGGGGTTATAATGTTTCTAGCCTGACCTACAGAAAGGAGAGAAGACGTATTAGAAAAAAGATCCAAGGTGACCGTTTCGGGAACGCAGAGTTGGGGATGACATCGGCATTACGAATATAATAGCCTTGATGAGTGAGTTATGTAATACTGCGCAGACTAGCAAGTTAATGGACAGGCGCTGATAAGGGCAGAGAAATGCGGAAAACAGAAAAGCGCAAGAGCTCCATAGACACTTATGAGGAATGGCTAGAACATCAATACGATCCTGGCTACTACCTTGGCGGAAGAATACCCTCCTACCTTTTGGGCAAACGTCCGAATAAATGGGGATACGCTCCTCTGACAACCGGCTTTCTCTTCTCAATCTTGTTTGTGGTGGTTTTTCTTGTGTCCCGACCCACACGTTTTGACCTTAGATTGCTGATCGGCTGTGTTGCCGCAGGTGGCTTTGTGGCTCTTCAGCTGGCAAGCGGTTTAATATTATTGCGAAAGCCTCGAGAGAGAGACCGTCATAAGCGCCCAAAAGCTTGAGAAAGCAGAACTTGAGGGGGCTGGGTAAACCAGCCCCCTTCTTTAACTCGCCAGGCCCATGAGCCAGTGGAAGAGCCGAGTCAGGAAATCTAGGAGGCTTTCGGAGGAGCCACGGTCGGGGAGGAGTGACTGGGAGATCTATAGCGGGCTGAGCCTCTTCTGTAACCTCATAGGCCACCCCGTCCAGGACTATGATGACCCTCTCCCCGACGGCGAAATAGGGCCCCCACTCCGGGTGGGCGCTCAAGAGATGGAAGTAGTCATCGCTAGCGAAGCCTACCTTGGTCGTACCCTGTCCCTCGTAGGTGGTATCGGTCCAGATGCCATCTCGCAGGATGAAGACCTTATCCCCCACCTGTTTTACCACTTGGCTCTCTGCCGCTCTTTCCGATCGCCACAAGCCTTGTCGAGCCTCGCTATCTTGGACCGCCCCGCCCCCGGAGACGGCCGTGGGAGCCGCTATCATGGGGGCCGCCTGCTCCAACAAGATGTCCCTGCCCTCAGGGGCGAAGATCTCCATCTCCTCGTTCACCAAGAAAGAGGTGTAGGGGGTCATTATCCCGTACCGGATGCTCAGTTCTACGATCTCATCTACCAGTTCCTTGTTCTCGCCGTGAAGCCGGATCTGGTTGAGGAGGTAGCCGATCTTCCGGGTGGCCCAGAGTCGGGGGATGAACTCCTCGCCCCCTTGGGCCGGGAAGTCGGCCCCATAGCGGAACTCCTGCTCCTCGCCATTCACCTCTCCCCGCAGGACGATGGTGGTATGGCCGTTATTGGAATACCGCCCTACCATCACCAACTGGCTCCCCAAGAAGAGGTCGGGTAGGGGGTAAGGGTAGGTATCCTCCACCCGAATCTCGCCGAAATCTAGGTCTATATCGGCCAAGAGCGGGGTGCTGACCTTAGCGTAGAAACTGGACACCTCCTCTTCGATGCTCTCGTAGGGGCGCACGTAGGCGCTGGCCCCTCGGTTCTCCTGGGCGATGGTATCCAAGAGCAGGGTGTTCACATCGTCACC
>DFBK01000013.1 GCA_002366595.1 Anaerolineales bacterium UBA3082
GGTGGCCGCGAAAGGGGGAATGGGGGCATGGTTTTCATGCTATTCAGGATGCGTTCGATAAGACTCCGCTGCCCTTCGTATTCCATCTCTTGAAGGGCCACCTCTGGCACACCAGCCTCTTGGGCGGCTTGGCGGATTATCTCCCGATCTACGAACCGTAGCCCCAGCGCTTCAGCTACCCAAGCGCCGATCTCGCCTCCGTGGCTCCCCAATTGCCGGAAAACGGTTATCGCGGTCGTTCTAAGAGCCTTTCTCCTGCGGATGGGCGAAGATCATCCGCCCGGCAACAGTCTGTAGGACCCTGGTGACTACGACATCTATACCGCTACCTATGTATTGACGCCCATTCTCCACTACCACCATGGTCCCATCGTCTAGGTAGCCTACGCCTTGTCCTGGTTCCTTGCCCTCTTGAAGAATGTGTATCCGTAACGACTCGCCGGGCAGGTAAACCGCTTTCACAGCGTTAGCCAACTCATTGATGTTCAAAACCCGCACGCCTTGCAGTTCCGCTACCCGGTTAAGGTTGTAGTCGTTGGTGACGATGGGACAACGGAGGTTTTTGGCCAACCTTACCAGTTTCCCATCTACGTCCTTGATATCCTCCACATCCATGTCGGTGATACGGATGGGCACGACCGATTCCTTCCGGAGCTTGTTCAGCATATCCAGGCCCCGCCTTCCTCGATTCCGCCTCAGGGTGTCGGGGGAGTCGGCGATGTATTGGAGTTCATCCAGGATGAAGTGGGGAACGAGCATCGTCCCTTCGATGAAGCCGGTCTGGCTGATGTCAGCGATGCGCCCATCTATAATGACGCTAGTGTCCAGGAGGACCGAGCGGCCGTTGGGGCGAGAGAAGATCCCCTTGGAGAAACGGCTGCTGATGATGCCCATCAGATCTTCCTCCCTTATGACTAGGACGGCGACCCCTAAGGAGGCAAAGAGGAGGCTGGAGATTAGAGGCGTCACCTTCCCCCAGGGGGTGGGAAGGTTAGAGAGAGCGTAGGCGAAGGGGAGAGATATCACTAGACCGATGGCTAGGCCCAGCACGCCAGCCAAGAGATGTCGGGCTGGGATCTGCTTGATCTGGCCTCGAAACCAACGAAAAGGCCTAAGAATCAGCCACGGGGTAGCCAGAAGCCCTAACGCTCCCCCGGCCAGGATGAGGGAGAGGATATAGCGGATATATGATGGCGTATGGATTTCACCTGTCTTTTTGCCCAGGAAATCGGCTAGGAGCCAACCGAGAGCGCTAAAGAAGATCATGCCTACTAGGCGAGCGATCAGTTCTAATCTCATTTGCATCTCCTTTCAATAAAAAGAGTGTACCTCTAAGTACACTCGAGACAGAGTTACTACTATGCTGGGAGGCTCCTCCTCGACGCCCCTTCAACCCCTATGAAAAAGCCTCCCTATCCATCAGACTATCGATGATGAATCCTCGCTACCTCGTTGTTCTCGTGGGTACCTAGGGATAAAAGCACTCAAATTATCTATCTACCATACAGGTAGAAATGATCATTAATATGATAACATAAGGTTCCCCAAAAGTCAAAGGCGACTACCCTAGAGTAGTCGCCTCTTCTTCTTCTCTCCACATACCCTTTAGGAAGGGGGCTCTCCTTCTATCAACTCCAGGGCTCGCAGTCGTATCTCTTCCTCCACCACGTCAACGACGACGGTGTCACCGGGCTGGAATTCGCCGGCTAGCACCCCTTCGGATAAGGGATCTTCCACCCTTTGTTGGATGACTCGACGCAGAGGACGGGCTCCAAAGTGGGGGTCATACCCTTCTTTGGCTAGAAGTTCCTTGGCCTCTTCCGTGGCCTCTAGTTCGATCTCCTGGTAGCGCAGCCGTTCTTGCACTTCGCTGAGCATCAACTCCACGATCTGTTTGATCTCTTCTTTAGTGAGGGCGCGAAAGACGACGGTGGCATCGACCCGATTAAGGAACTCGGGTCGGAAGGTCTTCTTCAGTTGGTCGAGGACTTTCTCCTTCATCTTCTGGTACTCTTCTTCGGCGGTTTTAGCCTCGTCTCGATGAACGGCGAACCCCAGGGACATCTCGCGGGTGAGAAGTTCGGCTCCCACATTGGAAGTCATGAGGATGATGGTGTTGCGGAAGTCCACCCGGCGGCCCTTGGCATCGGCTAGATTCCCATCTTCCATGATCTGAAGGAGCATATTGAACGCTTCGGGGTGCGCCTTCTCCACCTCGTCTAGGAGGATCACCGAGTAGGGGCGACGCCGTATCGCCTCCGTTAGTTGCCCTCCTTCCTCGTATCCGACATAGCCTGGCGGAGCTCCTACCAGGCGAGCCACGTTATGGCGCTCCATAAATTCCGACATATCCAGTTTGATGAGTGCTTCCTCGCTACCGAACATGAACTCGGCCAAGGCCTTCGCCGTCTCTGTCTTGCCTACGCCCGTGGGGCCCAAGAAGATGAAGGTTCCGATGGGCCGCTTGGGGTCCTTGAGGCCCGCTCGCGCGCGCCGCACCGCTTTGGAGATGGTTTCTATCGCTTCATCCTGGCCCACGATCCGTTGGTGGAGAGCCCCCTCCATATGCAATAGCCGCTCTGACTCCTCGCCAGCGATGCTGGTAACAGGCACCCCGGTCCACATAGAGACCACCTCGGCGATCTCCTCAGCGGTGACTTGGGGAAGTTCGACCTCTTGGGAGCCTAGGCGAAGTTGCCTTAACTCCTCGCTCAGTTCCATCTCCCGGTCGCGAAGGTTTGCGGCTTCCTCATACCGCTGGGCGCGGAAAGCCTCTTCCTTCTTCTGGCGGATCTCTTGCAATTCATTGAGGTCTCCTTGTAGTTGGGGAAGGGGGGGCATCTTATACATCCTCACCCGAGAGGAGGCCTCGTCGACGAGGTCGATGGCCTTATCGGGTAGGTGGCGATCGAGAACATATCGGGCTGAGAGGTGGGCCGCTTGCTTCAAAGCCTCATCGGTGATCTCGAGATGGTGATGCTCTTCATACCGTCCCTTTATCCCTCTTAGGATCTCTATGGTCTCATCGATAGTCGGCTCTTCGACGAGTATGGGCTGGAAGCGCCGCTCTAACGATGCATCTCCTTCTACATGTTTCCGATATTCGTCCAGGGTAGTGGCCCCGATGCATTGCAATTCCCCTCTGGCCAAGGCCGGCTTGAGGATATTAGCCGCATCGACGGAGGAGCCCGCCGCTCCAGCGCCCACTATCATATGCAGTTCGTCGATGAAGAGGATGCTATGGGAGTCCTTTATCTCTTCGATGACCCGTTTGAGCCGCTCCTCAAATTGCCCTCGATATATGGTCCCTGCCACTAAGGAGCCGACATCGAGCATCACTAGACGCCGGTTGAGGAGTTCCTTGGGCGCTTGGCCGGAGGCGATCAGTTGGGCTAGCCCCTCCACGATGGCTGTCTTCCCCACTCCCGGCTCGCCGATGAGGGCTGGGTTGTTTTTGGTGCGCCGGGAGAGGATCTGGATCACCCGCTCGATCTCCTTCTGACGGCCGATGACCGGGTCTAACTTCCCCTCCTCGGCCCAGGCGGTGAGATCGATCCCTAATTGATCGATGAGAGGGGTCTCTTTCTCTCCCTTCTTCCCCTGGGGCCGGGCGGGGCTCTCCATCATGACCCGTGTCGTCTCCGTGCGAAGGCGGTCAAGGTTCACCCCTAGGCTCTTGAGGACATCTACCGCGATCCCCTCGCCCTCACGAGCCAGACCTAAGAGGAGATGCTCGGTGCCGATGTAATGGTGTCCCAAGCGTCTGGCCTCATCTACGGCCAATTCTATGACCCGCTTGGTGCGGGGGGTGAGGCCGATCTTCCCTATGACCCTCCGCTCGCCCCGGCCGATCATCTCTTCTACGGCCTTTCTCAGGGCGTTGGGTTCTACCCCCAGGTTCTTGAGGACCCGGGCTGCAACGCCTGTTTCCTCGCGGACTAGGCCCAAGAGCAGATGCTCCGTTCCGATGTAGTTATGGTTGAGTCTCTGGGCTTCCTCTTGGGCCAGGACTAAGACCCGGCGCGCTCTCTTGGTGAATCTATCGAACTTGTTGGCCATGCTTCTCTTTGAGGAGATTGGATCCTCCTAATCTGCGCTGAGAAGAGTAACAGGCTGGTATTTAGAGGCTAATTATTATTATAGCGGATTTCTGCCGGAAAAGCAAAAATCACCTCCTCAGGGCTATAACCTCTATCTCCACTAAGGCTGCCCGAGGGAGTTGGACTACCTCCACCGTGGAGCGGGCCGGGGGTTGGAGAGGGAAGAACTCTGCGTAGACGGTGTTCATAGCCGCGAAATCCTCTATACGGGCCAAAAAGACGGTGGCCTTCACCACCCGGTCTAATGAACTTCCCGCCGCCTCTAGAACAGCGCTCAAATTAGTCAAAGCCTGGCGAGTCTGGGCCGCGATCCCTTCGGCTAATTCGCCAGTCTGGGGATCGATGCCCAGTTGTCCGGCGGTAAAGATCAAGTCGCCCGCTATCACCGCCTGGGAGTAAGGGCCTATGGCGGGAGGGGCCTTCTCAGTGGACACGATCTTCATGTTGCCTCCCATCATTGGGTCACCACGTTCACCAAACGACCAGGCACATATATGACCTTCTTTATCTCTTTCCCCGCAGTGTGCCGCTTGACCCCAGCACTAGCCAAGGCTAACTTCTCGGCTTCTTCTTCGGAGATGGTCACCGGAGCCTCGGTCTTGTCCCGCACCTTGCCGTTCACCTGGATGACCAGGGTGAAGACCTCCTCGGCGGCCAGGGCCTCGTCCCACTGGGGCCAGGCTTGCTGATGGATGCTGTAGGGGTGGCCGGTGCGGGCCCAGAGTTCTTCGGCTATATGGGGGCAAGAGGGGGCCAAGAGCAGAAGCAGGCTCTCTATCGCCTCCTGCCAAGCCTCGCTCTTCACCACCGCGGTCTCTTTGGCCTTTATCAGGTAGTTGTTGTATTCCATCAGGGCGGCGATCATAGTATTGAAGGAGAAGGATTCCATATCCTGGGTGACCTTGCGGATGGTTTGGTGGGTCTGGCGGCGCAATTGGGCGATCTGGTCAGGGGTGGCCTCTCCTTGAAGAGCGAGTGGCTCTTCTAACACCAGGCTCCAGACCCGGTTCAGGAAGCGGTAGGCTCCCGCCACTCCTCGGTCACTCCACTCGGCGTCCAGTTCAGGGGGGGTTATGAAGAGGATAAAGGCGCGGGCCGTATCGGCACCGTAGGTGTCCACCGCCACATCGACAGGGACCACGTTGCCTTTGGATTTAGACATAGCGACCCCACCTTTGGTGATCATCCCCTGGGTGAAAAGGCGTCTAAAGGGCTCACTGACGCTCGTCAGCCCCATATCGCGGAAGACCTTAGTGAAGAAGCGGGAATACATCAGATGGAGGATGGCGTGCTCTATCCCTCCTGTGTACTGGTCGACCGGCATCCAGTGATCAGACTTTTCCCTCTGCCAGGGAACCTGATCATTCTGGGGATCGGTGTAACGGAAGTAGTACCAAGAGGAATCGACGAAGGTGTCCATGGTATCCGTCTCCCGCTCTGCCCCTCGCTCGCATCGTGGGCAAATAGTGTTGACGAATTCAGGGACGGTGGCTAGGGGCGACTTGCCTGTGCCTGTGGGCTGAAAATCGACTTCCTCAGGCAAAAGCACCGGGAGGTCCTCCTCCGGCACGGGCACTATCCCGCAATGTGGGCAATAGATGATGGGGATGGGAGTGCCCCAGTAGCGTTGACGACTGATGAGCCAGTCGCGCAACCGGTAACTGACTGCAAACTCTCCCTGCCCTTTGCTCTTCAGAAGTTCGATGACCGCCCGTTTCCCCTCCTCGGAGGGCAGGCCGTTAAAGGGCCCGGAGTTGACCATCATCCCTTGGTCAAGGTATGGTTCCTCCAACTCTTCTCCTTGCCAGCCGTAAGGGGCGATGACTACAGGGGTGGGGAGGTCGTATTTCTTGGCGAAGGCGAAATCCCTCTCATCGTGCGCCGGGACGCCCATGATAGCCCCGGTGCCGTAGGTCATAAGCACATAGTCGGCGATATAGATGGGAAGCCGCTCCTCGGTGAGGGGGTGGCGGGCGTAGGCACCGATGAAGACCCCCCTTTTCTCCCTCTCCACGGTCAATCTATCGATCTCCGTCTGGCGGCGGGCCCATTCGATATACTCCTTCACCTCTTTTTTGTGCTCTGGGGTGGTGAGTTTCTCTACCAGAGGGTGCTCCGGGGCTAGGACCATATAAGTGGCCCCGTAGAGGGTGTCGGGGCGGGTGGTGAAGACGGCGATGTCGTCCCCTTCCTCGCTCTTGAAGACGATATCCGCCCCCTCGCTTTTTCCGATCCAGTTCTCCTGCATCACCCTTACCCGCTCTGGCCAGTGCTCCAGTTGTTGTAGGTCCTCCAGGAGTTCGTCGGCATATTCGGTGATCTTAAAAAACCACTGCTCGACGTCCTTCTTGGTGACCTCGGTGTCGCAGCGCCAGCAGCGGCCATGAATCACCTGCTCGTTGGCCAGAATGGTCCCACAAGAGGGGCACCAATTGACGGGGGCATAGGCTTTATAGGCCAAGCCGCGCTCGTAGAGCCTCAGAAAGAACCACTGGTTCCATCTATAGTACTCCGGCTGGCAAGAGGCTAGTTCCCGAGCCCAGTCATAGCAAGTGCCTATCTTGAAGAGTTGTTCTTTCATCTTGGCGATGCTCTGTTCTGTCCACACCTTGGGATCGATGCCGTGCTCGATGGCTGCGTTTTCTGCGGGCAGCCCGAAGGCATCCCAGCCCATGGGGTTCATCACGTTGTAGCCTTGCATCATCTTGTGGCGGGCTACGAGATCGCCGATGACATAGTTTCTCATGTGGCCCACATGGAGATCACCGGAAGGGTAGGGATACATCACCAGGGCATAGAACTTGGGCTTCTCGCTATCCTCGGTGACGTGATAGAGTTTGTCCTCCGCCCACCTCTTCTGCCACTTAGGTTCTATCTCTTGGGGTATGTATTTATCAGCCATTTTGGATCACCTCTTCGGTCAGGGTCTTTTTGAGGTCGCTTTCCATGCTACCTCCTTCTTGGTCAGAGACCCCTTTGTCCCGCAACCGTTTTAATGGCTGGATATAGACTTGGCCCTTCGCCTCAGGGACGAAGGGCCACTCCGCGGTACCACCCTGCTTGACAGGTGGACCTGAGGGGACTTGAACCCCTGACCTTCTCAATGCCATTGAGACGCGCTCCCAACTGCGCCACAGGCCCACGATCTGTCCACTCTGGCGGGATAACGGTCGCGTCCGGCAGCGGCTACTTTGGGCCATGCCCCCTATGGTTCACCGCTGCGGCTCCCAGGCGAGTTCGGCCTTATGGCGCTCCCTCCACGGCGCATCTGCTCCTTCGGATGCTGAGCATCCTCAGGATGCGAACGCACAGGTTTCCACCACCCCGGCTCTCTGGGAGGGATAGCCTACTACTCCTGATCTTTGCCTTTACCTTAATGGGGAGGCTAGGTGGAGATGAGGGGATTCGAACCCCTGACCTCTACAGTGCGATTGTAGCGCTCTCCCGAACTGAGCTACATCCCCAAAAGCCCCTTTGTTAGATAGTATAGCGGAAGGGAGGGGGGTTGTCAAGCGGGCGGAACGAGGGAGGCAGGGTTAAGACCCCGCCTTTTCTTCTACGCGGTCTCGCGCTCATAGACCACCGGCAGAAGGGATTCCCAATCCAGGTATTTAGAGGCCGAGAGTATCTCCATTCCAACCAGTCTTTTCTCGGCATCGAAATCCAGGGCGATATCCTCATCGATATGGCGGGTAATAACCTCTCTTGAGCCTTCTACGAACTTTATGTATATGATATCGTATTTGGAGTCATAGGAGACTTTCATAGCGAGTCCTCCCATCGGCCGTAATAAACATAGACCGTTAGCACGACCAATTCATCGCCTTCCTCGACATATATCACTCTAACCTTTTTCTGGGGATACCTTTGGCCTTGCCAGAAGCCATCGTAGGCAAGGATCTTCTCCTTCGCTTTGCGCCCGCTCTTCGCTTCGCTGGGGGTACCTTCTTCTAAGGTTATTTTCACCTCATCCTCGGAGGCTCCCCTTTCCAGCATCCTTTCCCGAGCGTGGTCGATGATGTTGATGGGCATTATTGGAGCCCTCGGCTTTGGATAGCGCTTGTTCTTCGTCTATAGCATAACACGAGGAGAGGCGAAAAGCAAGAGCCTGAGCGAAACAGGGGTACGAACAGGCGTTCTAATTATAGCAGGGAAGGGGAGGTTTGTCAAAAGGAGTAGGACCTTGCAATCCCACTCCTCTTGATGCTCAGTGTCCACTAGACGCCCTCACACTCTATCGTTGGGAACATCCACTATTAAAGTGTCTTGCTGTGGCAGTCCCAGCAGAGTATCTCGCAATTTGCTAGGCCATCACCGCCTGTAGCACTCTTGTGGTGTGCTTCCCAGGCTCCTCGACCAGACCTACCCCTGTTTGCCCAGACCAACTTCTTGTTGCATCGGACATAGGGATGGTTGTGGGTGCGTCTCCTGCATTCGCACCAACCGCCTGCTCTCCGCCAAGCGCGTCGAACCGTGTCGTCGGAGAATGCCATTGTCCTCTCACCTCCATTCCATATGGGATTTGAAATCAGAACTAGTTGGGCGTTGATCGCCTATGCCGTTTGACCTTGGTCTTTTTGCCATTGGTCTTCCTCTTGTACGGCTTCACAGGGACGATCTTCTTGCCCTTGCGCGTCTTGGCCATGCTCTTTCACCTCCTTTCCGTTAGTATTATCCCAGGAGGATATGCACCCCTGCACCAGCCGCTAGGCAACTCCGGCGGGCCTTGACGAAATGTGATATAATAGAAGTAGCCTAGGATGGAGCGAACGCACATATCCTGGGCAGGTGCGCCCGACCAGAGTCGAACTGGTAAACCCCCGACCCCAAATCGGGGAGGCAGGCCAATTGCCGTCACGGGCGCGCATGGAACTGAGAGCTAGGGAGACTGACCTCTCCCTAGCTCTCGTCTATCAATCTCGGTTGTGTTCCTACGATGGCATAGGTATTCGGTGCAACCCTTTCGAACCTCTCATCGCGCAGAAGGGCCGTTGTGACCGACAAGGTTGGCCGTTGCGCAGACGAGCGCAATCCGCGCCTGCTAAGGGCCTCCCAAATGAGTCTTACATGCATGGCTTCTCCTGTTTCCTTAAGAAGCTCATAGGAAGCATCAGCGATTGTCATACCTGCGAAGCGAGCACTCTCGGCCCCCATTTCGAATTCACGCAACTCCGCTCTTTCTAGATCTGCCAGTCGAGCATCAATTCTATCAACCCTGCTGCGATACATCTCGATTTCCAATTCGAATCGCGCAAGTGTCCTGCGAAGCACATCAATAGCGTCCTTCATGCTGGTGATATCTATCTCTCGTGTGGCGATTCGCTCGATATAGCTCATGCGCCGATCCTCAAGCGACCGACGTTCCTCGCGCCCATTATGAATCCTACTCGCTATTGTAAGTCTTCGTCTGCCTGGTTCCTCGGCCATGTCTATGTCTCCTTTCACTATGCATTATACCACATTATGGCAAAAATTGCAAGCGGAGAATCTTAGAAATCTACGCAGAATTGGTTGGCATGAGAAACTTTGAGGTTCGGCGATTGAGCCTGAAGTTGATGCCTGGGGGAGTTTCGGAACTGGCTATTTGCCTTGGCTTAGCCAGGCTCTTCGTGTAGAATGTCAACCATGAACAAGGCTGCTTCGATGGCAGAACGAGTCAAGCGTTTTATGGTAGTCAGGGCCGATCCACTGCTCGCCAGTGGGGTGGGGCTGACTGCCTTTCTCCTCTATCTTCGCACGATGGCCCCCTCGGTGGCTTGTATCTTCTGCGATAGCCTGGAGTTTCAACTGGTCACCTATAGGCTGGGCATCGCCCACCCCACCGGCTACCCTCTCTATACGCTTCTGGGCAAACTCTTCACCTTTATACCTTTGGGGGATATAGCCTATCGTGTGAACCTCATGTCTGCCCTTTTTGCGGCCCTCACGGTGGCTTTGCTCTACCTGACGATGAGGTTGGCGCTTGAGTTTCGGCTGGCTGCCCTTGTCGGGGCGCTGGTCTTGGCCCTCTCCCCGGTCTTTTGGTCCCAAGCGATCATCGCCGAGGTCTATACCCTTAATAGCATGTTCGTGGCCCTCACTTTGTTCTTGCTTCTTCGTTGGAAGGACGCGGTAGAGGAGAGCAAGGAAGCCGATCTTCGTCCCGTGGCTTTGGTCTACGGTTTCAGCCTGACCCATCACCGCACCATGCTGCTCTTGGCCCCGGCCATGGCCGTTTTCATCCTGTGGGTAGATAGGGGGCTCCTTAAGAGGGAGTGGGCCAGGCTGGCCCCGCTTTTTCTGGCCCCGCTTCTCCTCTATCTCTATATCCCCATACGTGGCGTTTACACCTCTTCGCTTGACGGTACCTATGTGAACACGCTCTCTGGCTTCATCAAGCAGGTTACCGCTGGTGGTTATGGGGTGTTTTTGACCGGTGAGAGCCGAGGCCTGGCTTTCTACTTCACCCTCTTCCGCCAACAGTTCACCTTGGTAGGTTTAGCCCTGGGACTATGGGGTCTATTTTGGTTTTTCCGCCGGCCCAAGGTCCTGCTCCTCCTGGGCCTGGCGGGAGTGGCCAATTTCGTTTTCCTTCTTGGCTATCGGGTGTCGGACATCGAGGTTTTCTTCATACCCCTATTTTTGCTTTGGGCCTGCTTCCTCGGTGGGGGCTTGGCCCTTCTATGGCAAGGGGTGGTGGCCCTCTGGGAGCGGTTTTCGTCTTTGAAGAGGATCCGTAGATCCGGTTATGCAGCCTTTCTTATCTTGAGCGGGCTCTTGCCCCTCTATCTTGGGGCTGGGAACTACGAGGTCGTTAATCTGAGCAAGGAGTGGGGAGCCCATGATTATGGTGTCGACATCTTATCTTTGCCCCTGGAGGAGGATGCGGTCGTCGTGGGCATCCTGGGGGAGACGACGCTTTTGCGTTACTTCCAAGAGACAGAAGGGTTGCGGCCGGAGATAATGACCGTAGCGGCGGATAAGGAATCTTTGCGGCTGGAGGTGGTGGAGCAGCAACTGGCTGCCGGCCATCCCATCTATCTTACCCGCCCCCTCCCTGGGGCGGAAGAGAGGTGGCACCTTTCGTCCTTGGGCCCCTTGATTCGGGTGCGGGAGAGGCCGGCGAAGATAGGGGTTAGCCCTCAAACAGATAGTGACATCTCTTTCGGGGATGGTCTCCTTCTTCTGGGGTACGACTCTATAATTCAGGAATCTCATTCCCGTATGAGGGTGCGGGTTAACCTCTATTGGCAGGCCCTGGCGGAAACGGAGGAGTTTCGGGTTTCCTTGCGCTTGGTGGATTCTGCGGGACATCTGGCGGGCCAGGTTGATTCTGCCCCCGTTCATGATGCCTATCCCACTAGCGCTTGGCGGCCAGGGGAAACGATCGTCGATTCTTATGACCTGCCCGTGCTGGTGGGGGTGCCCCCGGGAGAATACTCCTTAGGGGTGGTGTTATACCGCCCCCAGACCTGGGAGGAAGTAGGGAGGGCCCAACTGGGCAAGGTCGTTTTGCCCAAGTCGTTCGACTTACCGGATGTGGCTTCCTTAGGGGTGGAGAAAGTGACCAGGGCCAACTTCGGGAACCGGCTCCGGTTAGTGGGTTACAGCCTGGTGGGAGACGAGTTTAGGCCAGGGGATACCGTTCCGCTCACTTTCCTCTGGCAGGGCCTGGGCGACCTTGGAGAGTGCTCCCTTTCCCTTTGGTTCCAAGACGAGTCAGGGGGCAGGTGGGGAGAAAGAGCCCTTCTCTTGGGCGGGGAGTACCCTAGCCCCATTTGGGAGCGAGGCCAACTGGTACGCGATTGGCAGACTCTGCTCCTCCCTGCTGATTTGCCCGATGGTCGCTACCGGTTGCGCATGCAGGTGCTGGAGGGAGAAAAGCCCCTTTCCAGGCTCTATGGGCTCTTCCCTTTAGGCTCTACCCTCGATCTGGGCACCATAGAGGTGGAAGGGCGAGAGAGATCTTTCACCCTGCCTCCTACCGAGCACCCTTTGGATTTCCGATGGGGGGAGGTAGTGAGGCTTCTGGGCTACGACTTAGAGCCTACGGAGGTGGAATCGGGTGGCTCATTACATCTCACCTTATATTGGCAGGCCCTGTCCACGATGGAGACCTCTTATACCGTTTTCATCCATCTCCTGGACGAGGAGGGGGGTCTTCGGGGGCAGCAGGATAGCGTTCCTGGGCAGGGAACTCTTCCTACTACCGGCTGGATGATTGGTGAAGTGATTACTGACTGCTACGATATCTCCATCGCCTCCGATGCGCCACCAGGAGGGTATAGACTGCTTGCGGGGATGTACGAGCCGGTGAGCGGGAAGCGGTTGTCGGTCTATGATGGAGCCGGGAACGGAGTGGGCGATAGCGTATCCCTCGAAGGGGTAGAGGTGGCAAACCGTTGATTTTTGCAGGTTAAGATGCTACTATCACCTTATTAGTCCCGTAGGACTCCCCGTTTTTGGGTACTTCGTAGAACGCCCCTTGTCCGGTCCTCGTTGTTCGCTAGCGTTACCGACACCACTAGATCTCGCCGTTCTAGAGCCACCCCACCGAAGAGGAGCGCCGTTGCGGCCAGGAGTAACCACCTATCTAGTGGAACAGTTCGACCCCTTGGGGAAATGGCGCCATAAGGCGATGGGGACCCGATCCACAGACTCCCTTTTAAGGACAGCCCGAATCCGCTCCTCCTTAGTCATCACCACTTGCTCTTTCCCGCCTCTAAGGTATGGCCTCGACCTTTTTAACCCCTGGCACCTCTTCTTTGAGCCGCTTCTCCACACTCATCTGCATGGTATATTGGGAGAAGGGGCAGCCGCTGCAGGCTCCCAGCAGCCGAACCCGTACAACTCCGTCCTTGGTGACCTCTAGGAGTTCTATATCTCCTCCATCGAATTGGAGATAAGGCCTGATGTCCTCTAACGCCTTCTCCACCTTCTCTCTCATCAACCTCTCCTTTTTTAAATATGCAAAATCCACTCTACTTAATCATATATCCCATGGGAGGCGGGAGGTCAATATTTGTCTCGCGATAAGAGTCGTAGTATAATTGATCTGGGAGTAGTAAAAGTTGGCACGGAAAAAGCGTGAAAAGCGCCCTGCAGGGCAGATGATTTTCGTTATCCTAGGTCTTTTGGTAGCCATCAGCATGGCTACCAGTTACATCTGCTCTCTTTCGCCGCCACCCCCTCCACCCACGCCAACGCCTACAAGGATCATCATGCGCACCCCCCACACCCACTCTTGAATTGAGCCCCTCGCCGACGCCTTGATGTCTGGTCAGGGAAGTTTTCCCCACCGGGCTAACTCCTCCGCCACCCAACCTATGTCTAACTCTTCTAGTTTTCCCCGGGCGGGGATGCCAGTGGCTGGATCCCAACCTGCCATTCTATAATAGGTGATTAACGCCTTCTTGAACCCCTCCTCCTCGATAGCCACCCCATTCAAGGCCGGGGTATCGGCGCCCAGGGGCTCGAAGAAGCGACGGGGGAGGCGGTCGCCCTCCGGAGTTAGGCCCTCCCGAACATTGAAGGCTCTGGCCAGGGCATGGCCTCTCTCCCCCACCTTGAGGAGTTCCCAAAGGCTGGTGTTCCAGCCGGTGACGGCGTTGACCAGATCTCGCACTTGGTGGTAGTCGTAAGGCAGAAAGAGGCAGAGCCCCAGGCTATTAGTGAGGATTTGCCAATTAGTTACATAGAGCAGGAGGCGAACCTTGGCTGGGCTGAGGTCATCGACGGGCAAGGGTTCCAGGATGCCCAAGGCCCTTATCTCCCGCAGGGCTCGGTTCTCCTTGGTGTAGATGCTATCGTGCAAATTGTGGCAGTGATCCGCTCCTGTGGGCGAGAGGGCGTAGCCCACTCCTAGACCCTGCTTCCAACGGGGTTCGTGCATGGGGATCTCTTGCCCCTTGACTTGTAGAGCGTACCTTTGGGCTTCTGGACCCATCCTTTCCGCGGCCCGCTTCACCCCTTCGGCCAAGAGGTCTCCCAGACCTTCTCGACGGGCGATCCTCCCCACCATCTCTATCATGGCTGGAGCGTTGCTAAAAGCCAACTCTAACCCATCGGCATCCTTGTGTGTCAGAAGCCCCTTCTCATAACACTCCATGGCAAAGGCAATAATAGCACCGGCAGAAATAGTATCAATACCCAATTCATTGCATAGATAGGTTGCCTGAATGGCCGCCTCTAGGTTCTCATTCAAAACAAAAGCCGTAAAGGCCGATAAAGATTCGTATTCCGAGCCTTCATGAACAGGAGTTTTAAATC
>DFBK01000078.1 GCA_002366595.1 Anaerolineales bacterium UBA3082
TATCCCACTTTTTCAACAGTCTCCCACCTTGCAGGTTTACAAAGGGAGCAAAATCTGATATAATGTTGTGCGTCTTAGAATACAACAACAAGGGGAGGTAAGTTAGATGGCCTATAAGATCACCGAGGAGTGTATCCTCTGCGGGGCCTGTGAGCCGGAATGTCCAAATGAGGCCATTAGCGAAGGCGAGGAGATCTACGGCATAGACCCCAACAAATGCACCCAATGCGTAGGTTGGTACGACGAATCGCAATGTGCCTTGGTCTGCCCGGTCGACGCCTGCGTCCCTGACCCCGATCACGAAGAGTCCCAAGAGGAACTCCTGGCCAAGTTCAGTAAGTTGCATCCGGGCAAGGAACCCAAGGTCTAAACCCTCGCCAAGGTACACCAGCCTGGCGAGGCGAATCGTGTTAAGTTGAGACAGCCCCAAAGGCCAAGGTCGCGGTAGCGGCTTCCTCTGGGGCTTTTCCCTTTAGAAGGGCATGATGACCATAGATCGCCTCCTCGCCATAGATGTGGGGGCTGGGACGCAGGACATCCTCCTCTTCGAGAGCAGCAAACCGATGGAGAACTGCGTCAAACTACTCCTCCCCTCCATGTCCACCATTGTGGCGCAGAAGATCAAAGAGGCCACTACCCAGGGGGAAGATATCTTCCTCATGGGGAACCTCATGGGAGGCGGCCCGAACGTCAGCGCCCTCAAGGCCCACCTCAGGGCAGGCTATTGCGTCTTCGCCACCCCCTTAGCGGCCAAGACCATCCGGGACGACCTCAATGAGGTTAGATCCATGGGGGTGGAGATAGTGGAGGAACCTCCAGATAACGCCACGATCATCGAGACCCGGGACATCGATCTTCGCTCCCTAGAAAGGGCTTTGGCCCTTTTCAACCTGGAACTTCCCACAGAGTACGCCATCGCCGTCCAGGACCACGGCGAACAGCCAGGCATCAGCCAACGGAGGTTCCGCTTCCAACAATGGGAGAGGTTCGTGAAAACTGGAGGCCAACTGGGGAGCCTAGCCTACTGGGAGGTGCCCCCCTATCTCACCCGTATGAAGGCTGTGCAACGGGATGCCTCGGGAGCCCTGATGATGGATACCGGCTCGGCAGCGATATGGGGCGCTCTCTGCGATGAGGTGGTGAGCGCACGACAAGATGAGGGCCTCATCGTGGTCAACGTGGGCAATCAGCACGTCCTCGCCGCCCTGGTGAAAGGAGAGAGGATCTGGGGGCTCTTCGAGCATCATACGGTATTGATGAACAAGGAGAAACTCGCCCGTCATATCGAGCGGCTGCGCCAAGGGGTCCTGACCAACGACGAGATCTATGAAGACCACGGCCACGGGGCTTTCATCCACCCCGATTACAAGGGCCCATTTCGGTTCGTGGCCATCACCGGGCCCAATCGGCGGATGGCCCAAGGGTTGGGCTACATGGCCGTACCCTACGGCGATATGATGCTCACCGGCTGCTTTGGCCTGGTGGCCGCGGCCAAAACAATCGTGTTGAGGGATGACCGCTAATTGCTAGGGAGAGCCTTCTAGGCCCCAATCACTCAATAGGGAGAATTTGATGCCCCACGGCTATCACGGTCGTATCTTGCGCCTCGATCTCGCAAGCGGGGATAAGGTGGTGGAAGAACCGGGAGAGATCTTCTACCGACGCCACTTGGGAGGATGGTCCCTCATAGCCCATTACCTCCTGAGGGAGTTGAAGCCAGATATAGACCCTCTCAGCGAGGAGAACAAATTGATCTTCGCCTGTGGGCCCATCACCGGAGCCCCCATAGCGGGGAGCGGCCGCAACGCCGTAGGGGGTAAATCGCCCCTCACCGGCCTCTTCGGAGAGACGGATGTGGGAGGCTACTGGGGAGCAGAACTCAAGAGGGCCGGATATGATGCCCTAATAGTGGAGGGCCGGGCGAAGAAGCCGGTCTATATCTGGATCCATGACGACCAAGTGGATATCCGAGACGCTTCCCACCTCTGGGGGCAACTCACCGCCCCGGCCCAGGAGGCCATCCAAAGAGAACTGGGCGACCCCCTCATCAGGGTGGCCCAGATCGGGGCAGCGGGGGAGAACCTAGTCCGATTCGCCTGCGTAGTGAACGACCTCCACCATTTCGCGGGCCGTACGGGGATGGGAGCGGTGATGGGCTCCAAGAACCTCCGCGCCATCGCCGTGCGGGGAAGGAAACCACTACCCATCGCCGACCCGGAAGGGCTCCGCGCCATCTCCCGCTGGCTCCTGGAGAACTACATGAACCTGGCGGGGGGGCTTCACGATGATGGCACGGCAGGAGGGGTGGAGTATCTCAACAAGAAAGGGGGGCTCCCCACCCGCAACTTCCAAGCCGGCTCCTTCGAAGCCGCGGAGGCCATCGCCGGCTCCACCATAACCGATACCATCTTGGTAGGAAGAAAAGGCTGTTTCTCCTGTGCCATCCGTTGTAAACGGCGGGTGGCTGCTGAGGAGCCCTACAAGGTCGACCCTATCTATGGGGGGCCCGAATACGAGACCATCGCCGCCTTAGGCTCCAACTGTGGCGTTAGCGACCTGGTGGCCATCGCCAAGGGGAACGAACTCTGTAACGCCTATGGGCTGGACACCATCTCCACGGGGAGCGCCATCGC